>DATNQH010000276.1:0-17599 GCA_036704105.1 Leptolyngbyaceae cyanobacterium
GCTTGACGCTCTCTGGGGTCTTTTCCCAGTCTGCTTGGCTGATTTCTTCTATCAAATTTGGTGAGGTCTGTTCCATTTTTTTAGCGTAACAGCAGTCTGCTATTTTCTCAATTCCTTGGTTCAACCCCGTGAACAGTTACACTAAAGCATGAGATTAGTGTTAAGTTATTTAGTTCTCACTTGTATCTTCGAACACTAATTAACTTAAAAAATGAACCATGCTCTCTTTTTTATTTATCCCTGAACCCACTATGCAAAAATTATCCCCTTAAAATAGCATCGTAACGGTAATTTTAATAGAGTTTCACATAGGTTTAGGAAGTCCGTCTTTCCTTACTTAAAACTATTGTATACATGATTTCTATTAGTGATAATATTTCCAGTGCTAGAAAATCAATTGTCAATTATTTATTAATTGGAATAAATATTGCCGTTTTCATTTGGGAAGTAGAATTAGATATTAATGGGCAATTGAGCGATGTTATTAATGACGGGGGAATAGTTCTGGCAAGGATTAGTACAGTAACGACTGACGCTTTCACCGGAGGAAATCCAGCCGCTTGGATAGCTTGGGTGATAATTTCTAGCTCGCTGCTAAGTGGAATGTTTCTCCACAGCAGCTTTAGTCATATTGTCGGCAACCTATTATTTCTTTTTGTGTTTGGCAAGAATGTTGAGAACCTGCTAGTAAATGGAAAATTTTTAGTTTTTTACTTACTTTGTGGTGTTCTAACAGGTATAGTACAAATTTTAGCCCAGCCGACTTTGGCAATGCCATTAATTGGAGCAAATAGTGCGATCGCGGGAATTTTATGAGCAGACATTATCAGTTTTCCCAAAGCTAAAATTGATCCGATTTTACCACTAATAATTGTATAAGACTTACGCAAGGGGAGAAGAAAAGAAGAGTTGAGCAGTGGCTAAACTAGAAGGATGAGCTTTACTCTTCTTGACTACTGCCAATACTTGCTGAGTAGCCCCATCAATTACACGATAACGAACGAAAGCTGGCCATCTTGCTGGAATCAGCCATGACCGAATTAATCGTTACTTGCGGTGTGAGAAGTTAACGCCACGACTGCTATGGGACAACGTGAAAGGGTTGATACATTGCTGCCAAAACGCTTATGTACTTAGGACTTACGTATTGTACATCTGTACTGTACGAAATTTGGTATGTAAGCCATGTTTTGCACCCAACACGAGCTTTGACAGCGAACAAATCAGGGTTGTATGAAGCACCTGAAACGACCCAATATCCTAACTCACATTATGGTTAATTTGTACAGTGCGTAACTCCTAGCTGCTAGAACTAGGGTAGTTGCAGCAACGTTCTTGAGCGACTTCAACATCAATATACCTCTTGCACAAATATGCCCGTAGTAAAAATTATGAATGATGAATGATGAATGATGAATTTAATTTAGCATTTAGCATTCATAATTCATCGTTAGCTATTATTTATAATATTCTTGATACCATTTTACAAAACGCTGAATGCCTACTTGAATTGGTGTAGTAGGTTTAAATCCCACATCGGCGATCAAATCATCTACATCTGCATAAGTGCATGGCACATCTCCAGGTTGAATAGGTAATAAATTCATTTTGGCTGTTTTGCCAAGAGCCGCTTCAATTACCTGAATAAATGTCATCAACTCGACTGGACTATTGTTACCAATGTTGTAAATTTTATAAGGAGCTTGACTAGTTGTATTTGCAGAATAGCTAGAATCAGAGCAATTTCTTTGGGGAGGTTTATACATTACTCGTACAACTCCCTCAATTACATCATCGATGTATGTGAAATCGCGTTTCATCTTGCCAAAGTTATAAACATCAATTGGCTTACCTGCATCAATTGCTTGCGCAAATTTGAAGTAAGCCATATCTGGACGACCCCAAGGGCCATACACTGTGAAGAAGCGTAGCCCTGTTGTTGGTAACTGATACAAATGGCTGTAGACGTGAGCAATTAGTTCATTTGCCTTTTTAGTGGCAGCATAAAGAGAGATGGGATGATCGACGCGATCGCCAACACAAAACGGAACTTTCGTATTTGCGCCGTAAACTGAACTAGAAGAGGCGAACACCAGATGTTTGACTTGACTATGACGACAACCTTCCAACAAATTGACAAAACCAGAAAGATTGCTATCTGCATAGGCAAAAGGATTTTCTAAGGAATAGCGTACTCCCGCCTGGGCAGCTAAGTTGACGACATAATCAAATTTTTCGGTTTGAAATAACTCAAGCAAGCGCTCGCGCCCAGCTAAGTCGAGTAGCCCAAAAGTAAATCCGGCTTGTGGCTGGAGTTGAGCTAGTCTATCTTTCTTCAAATTCACATCATAGTAGTCATTCAGGTTGTCGATGCCATAAACCCGAACACCTTCTTTAAGTAAGCGTTGAGCTAAGTGAAAGCCGATAAATCCAGCAACTCCAGTTACCAATACTTGCACTAGTAATTTTCTCCTGCACGTAATAGCATACCTGCACCAAGTCCTGCCGCAGTGCTTGTAATTACACCGTTTTGGTATGATATGGCAAAATTGATCGAATCGCAGCGATCGCGCCTTGTGTTAATTTATCCCCAACCTCAACTTACGCTGTTCTTTGTCCTACCCTACGGGAATGGCTAGCGCGTCTATGTTATTTGTCCAAAATCAATGACAAATGACTAATGACTAATGACAGGCTGCTTAATTGCTTTTGAAGGCAAAGATGTTAAGATCCAGCCTTAGAATTGTAGGGTAAAGGCGATGCCAGAAGTTGGCAAGAAAATCAAGTTTGGCACAGATGGTTGGCGGGGTATCATTGCTGATGATTTTACGTTTGAGCGCCTGGCCTTAGTTGCACCGATCGCGGCTCAGGTATTATCTCAGACCTACGGTGCTACTGTAGGTAACAAGACAGTGATTGTAGGTTACGATCGCCGCTTTATGGCAGAAGCGTTTGCCCGCAAAGCAGCAGAGGTGGTGAGTGAGGCAGGATTTGATGTACTACTGTCTGAAACTTATGCCCCAACTCCAGCTTTCAGCTTAGCCGTGAAGCAACGTGGGGCTTTGGGTGCTTTGGTAATTACAGCCAGTCATAATCCTGGCAACTATTCAGGTTTGAAAGTCAAGGGTGCTTTTGGGGGTTCAGTTCCGCCAGAAGTCACTCACCAAATAGAAGCATTGTTAACCGAAGCACAACCGAATGTAAATACAGTTGACAGCGGATCTATACAGACGTTTAATCCTTGGTCTAGTTACTGTGAAACTTTACGGGCAAAAGTAGATATTGATCGCATTCGCTCGTTCATCACTGAAGGCAAGCTGACAGTCTTTGCCGATGTAATGCATGGTGCGGCTGCTTCTGGGCTAGAGCAACTTTTGCAAGTGCCAGTGCAAGAAATTAATAGCAATCGCGATCCCTTGTTTGGTGGCGGTGCGCCGGAACCATTGCCGCGCTATCTTTCCCATCTATTTGAGTTAATCCGCAGCCATAGCAGAGAAAATAAAGCCATAGCTGTAGGTTTGGTGTTTGATGGCGATAGCGATCGCATCGCCGCAGTCGATGGGCAGGGTAATTTCCTCAGTTCACAAATTCTCATCCCAATCTTGATCGAACATTTGGCAACCAGACGCAAACACGGGGGCGAAATAGTTAAAACTGTCAGTGGTTCTGACTTAATTCCTCGCATTGCCGATTTGTATCAGTTATCAGTATTTGAAACTCCTATAGGTTATAAATATATTGCCGACAGGATGCTAGAAACTCAGGTATTGTTGGGTGGTGAAGAGTCCGGCGGGATCGGCTACGGTACGCATATACCAGAAAGGGATGCTTTACTTTCGGCACTATATGTGCTAGAAGCAGTTACTGAATCTGGACTCGATTTAAGCGATCTCTATCAGCGATTGCAGAAACAAACAAACTTTGTCTCTGCCTACGATCGCATCGATCTGCCCCTTGCTAGTATGGAAGTGCGATCGCGCCTGCTTGAACAACTGCAAAATCAGCCTTTGAAGGAAATTGCTGGAAAAGCTGTAGTTGATTGTTTGACGATTGACGGCTATAAATTCCGCTTAGCTGATGGTAGCTGGTTGATGATTCGCTTTAGCGGTACTGAGCCTGTCTTACGCTTATACTGCGAAGCTCCTAGCATTGAAGAGGTAAATCAAACTCTTAGCTGGGCGAAAGAGTGGGCAGGTGATTAGGGACAAGGGGACAAGGGGACAAGGGGACAAGGGGAAATGGCAAGCAACCCAATCCAAAATCGAAAATCTAAAATCCAAAATCCAAAATCGCTTGTGGTGGCTACAGGGAATCCGGGTAAGTTGAAAGAAATGCAGGCTTACCTGGATAATTTGGGTTGGGAATTAACGCTGAAGCCAGAAGAGCTGGAAATTGAAGAGACGGGTGTTACTTTTGCTGCAAATGCTTGTTTGAAGGCATCCCAAGTGGCAAAAGCAACAGGTTCTTGGGCGATAGCTGATGATTCTGGTTTACAAGTAGATGCATTGGGGGGCGCTCCTGGCATATACTCGGCTCGTTATGGCAAAACAGATAGTGATCGAATTTCGCGGCTTTTGCAGGAATTGGGAGACGAGCCAAATCGACAAGCTCAATTTGCCTGTGCAGTTGCGATCGCTCGTCCTGATGGAGCAATCGCTATTCAAACCGAAGGTATTTGTCGCGGTGAAATTCTCCATACTGCGCGTGGTGCAGGTGGATTTGGCTACGATCCAATTTTCTACGTTCAAGAGCAGAAAATGACCTTTGCCGAAATGCCAGCAGAATTAAAGCGGGTTATTAGTCATCGCGGCCAAGCCTTCAAAGCTCTAATCCCCCAACTAGAAATAATAATGAATGATGAATGATGAATGTTGAATTCAGCATTCATCATTCATCATTCATAACTTTTAGACTGCTTCTAGGTTCTTTTCCCCAGTGCGAATGCGGATGACTTGCTCAACGGGTGAGATGAAGATTTTACCATCACCAATTTCACCTGTTCTGGCGGCTGCAATAACTTTGTCAACCACCATATCAACTTGATTGTCTTCAACCACAATTTCAACTTTGAGTTTTTGTAGAAACTCAACAGTATACTCAGAGCCGCGATATCGTTCAGTTTGACCTTTCTGTCGTCCAAATCCCCGGACTTCAGAAACCGTCATCCCCACAATACCAGCGTTAACTAGGGCGATTTTTACTTCATCTAGTTTAAAGGGGCGGATAATTGCTTCGACCTTTTTCAACTTCTTAACTCCTAAGTTGTGTCTTAATATTTATACTTGGCTTGACGAGGAAAAGCTATCACTTAGCCTGCCTGAGAGTCAATCGCAACATAATGCGCTCAAATTTTAGACGTAACAGCTATTTAGCTTTATACCTCCTTAGCCTTACTTTTTCTCGCTTGGGAAACAAGCCTCAAGCGCTTGAACTTTTTTTTGTATCATCCTCTGAGTCGAAACAATAGTAACAATTAATACATTTATTCAATTAAATCGCTCTCACCCGATCCGAAGATGCAGTTTAACGGCTAGATAAGAGGGGACGGACAAGAAAATATCCAGCGCCAAAGGCAGTAACTATTACCAGTAGGATAGCGATCGCTAAACCCCTACCACTAATTTCTGTAGCGTCTGGTTGGAAACGACGGTAGCTGTCTGCGTCTACTTCTTCTACTTCTACAAACGCCCGATTTGAAGCACCATTACCTTTTGTACCAGCAGGATAAGCATTGGGGGTAGCTACCGAACGTTGAGTCTGGCGTGTCGGACGTGGTGAGTCAGCCGCACGATTCGATTTGGGTTTACTCTCTGGATAAGGATGATAAACCTCAACGTTAACTACAGTCGCATCAATTACCTGTTGTAGGTGCATGACGTACTGGACAACTTTTTCAATTTCTTGCCGTAACTGTTTATTTTGTTTTTCTAGCTGCTGGTTTTGCACGTTGAGGGAGTTTAACATAGCAACAGCAGTTTGCAATTCTGCTGCTAGTTCCCGGTAAACCGAGATTGGCACAGAGGGAGAATAGCCTCTGCCTCTGGAGGAGTGCTTAGGGACAGAGTTTGTGCTACGTCGCATAAAAAGTGCCGCCAAAAAAGATAAACGTCATCAGTTTATCCAGATTTAGCAGTAGCGACAGCGATTTTGTAATATTTTGCTGAAAAATATTTAGAATTCAGGAGACAGGAGTCAGAAGGGAGCTTCCTTTCGGAGTTTTAAATTTTAAGTTCGCGCGTTTTAAGTTAAATGAGCATTTTTTAACTCAAAACTTAAAACTAGAGCGCAGCGACTCGCCACTCGCCACTTCACACTTCATCCTTCCCGCCACAGATAGGAAAAAAGTGTCCCACTGGCCCCTGTCCTTTACCAATGCTGAGGGAGTGTTTAAGAGCAGTGGTGACATATTCCTTTGCTTGTTGCACTGCTGTCAATCGCTCTTGGGAACGAGCAAGGTTAGCGGCGATCGCAGCTGCTAATGTACAACCAGTACCGTGAGTATTTTTCGTTTCTACCAGGGTTGTAGTTAAAGTTTCGATGCGATCGCCGTCAAACCAGATATCAACGCCGCGTAAATCCCCTGTCATACCTCCTCCTTTAACTAGCACAGCTTTCGCCCCTAGATTTTGGTAAATATATCTAGCAGCAGCTTGCATATCATCAAGCGTATGAATTTCTGAGCCTGTCAATATCTGTGCTTCGTAACGATTGGGTGTTACGATCGCAGCCAAAGGAATCAGGGTATCCCGCAAGCAAGAAACAGCTGCATCATCAATCAGCCTAGCGCCTGTACGCGATACCATAACTGGATCGATGACCACATTTGCAATTTTTAAGGCTTGTATTTGCTTTGCTACAGCGGTGATAATTTCAGAGTTGAGCAACATTCCAGTTTTAACAGCTTGGACACCGATATCCTCAACCACTGCTTTGATTTGAGCTACAACAGCTGTCGCGCTAAGTGCATCAACTCGCGTTACCGCTAGTGTATTTTGGGCTGTGATGCAAGTGATAGCGCTTGTACCGTGAACGCAATGAAACGCAAAGGTACGTAGATCTGCTTGAATCCCCGCTCCTCCACCGCTATCTGAGCCTGCGATCGTCATCGCAACTGGTACACTTGGCGTTTTCACGGCTTTCCTCTAATCACATTAGGGCATACAAATTATATAACCCCTATTCGATTTTGGATTTTGGATTTTAGATTTTGGATTGGGAACTTGGTAATTCCTTTTTCAATTACGACTTACGAATTATTTTCATTTTGCTTCATTTTGTAAATTGTGGGTAGATTCCACCAAGGCACATGAGGATATTCATGATGTTCTTCGTGATAGCCAAAGTGATAACAAGTGATGAATGACCAAAAAATTGGCAAAGAAATAGAAGAGGCGCGATGAATGTTTTTATAACCCGTTTCTGGTTCTTTATGGGGTAAAAAAGTACCAAAATAAAACAGTTGAAACGAACTCAAAATCGAGGGAATAACCCAAAAAAATGTTAAATTATTTTCCGGAATATGAAAAGCAAATCTGACGCTATGGAAGAGGAGCATTAAGCCTATAATTTGTTTCCAATTCCAATATCCTTTGAAAAAATGGAAATACCAAGCAAAAAAATTCTTGTGTTCTCCATTATGAAAGTCAGGATCGTTTTGACTCGCAGGATTGTGGTGGTGTAACCAGTGCTTTTTCAATAAGTTATCATAGGAAAATAAGGCATAAACTGATACGGCAAATTTACCGATTAAATTATTAATTTTAAGGTTTTTAGGGAAAACTACTCCATGCATGGCATCATGAGCAGTAATGAATAGCCCTGTATACAAAAATGTTTGCCAAACTATAGCTGGCAAAATCAACAAACGAGGAATTTGATCGAGATTGAGCGAGAGTAAAAATAACAAGCTAATTGCCCATGTGCCGATAACACTACCAGCAATTAAAATTCCTCGATTAGAATCTTGCAGCGAATCTTTAATATTGAGATTTTGTGTAACTTTACTCGCTGGAACAGTTGATTGTGTAGGTGTTACCATGTTGAAAAAAAACTCACTTGGCTGGACGAACAATATCAATATTAAAAAATGTTAAGAAGTATTTGCCAAAAATCCTACTTGATTTAGATGTGAAACTTTTAACACCTGAAAAATTAAGCGGTAGATTGCAACTAGCGATTTGTCAAATATTAATTATGAATGTTGGTTATTAAATGCTATTATAAAATATTACAATATAGAACTAATTTACTATGCCGGAAAGTATTTCATGTTTCCTACTAACTATTGGAATAGATTGCCAATTAAAATTCTACAGATTTTTGCCTTGCTTTGAGAATGTCACTAGTTAAGGTTTTCATAGTACCTACTTATTTTTATGCTGCTATATATCTAGGGATACAAACTATACCCAATTCCTAGGGATGATTTAATTAAAATCAGTTTTTATTCTCGTCGATCACGTTGTATAATCAATCACGAATTTTTCTTGACAAAGCTCACCATAGTAACGAGAAGAGCGATATTATACCTGACAACGTGGGATGTGCGATCGCTAACCAACCGCAATTGTAGGGTGCGCTGTTTACACACCCTACACTACACTAGAGCAATAATCAAAGATTT
Source organism: Leptolyngbyaceae cyanobacterium (assembly GCA_036704105.1). Classification (GTDB taxonomy): domain Bacteria; phylum Cyanobacteriota; class Cyanobacteriia; order Cyanobacteriales; family Chroococcidiopsidaceae; genus Chroococcidiopsis. The sequence goes on from DATNQH010000276.1 coordinate 8,624, forward strand.
AAGCTGTAGCAATCCCCACCGGACAAGCTACATTCGTTCCACCTAATCCGCAATACCCACCAGGATTTTTGGCGAGATACTGTTGGTGATAACCTTCGGCGTAGTAAAATTCTGGAGCGTCGAGAATCTCAGTTGTAATCTGACCATACCCTGCTTTGTTTAGGGCTTGCTGGTAGGTATCTCGTGACGCGAGGGCTAGCTGCTTTTGGTTTTGGGAATACGCATAAATTCCCGAACGGTATTGAGTACCAGCATCATTACCCTGGCGCATACCTTGGGTAGGGTTGTGGTTTTCCCAGAATACCTTCAGCAGTGTTTCGTAACTTATGACTTTGGGATCGAACACAACTAGCACTACTTCGTTGTGTCCTGTCATGCCGGAACATACCTCTTGGTAGGTAGGGTTAGGCGTACTCCCAGCAGCATAACCTACTGCCGTAGTGAACACTCCATCCAACTGCCAAAACTTGCGTTCAGCACCCCAAAAACACCCCATGCCAAACATTGCCATCTCTAATCCATCTGGATAGGGTGGTTTAAGCGGATTACCGTTGACATAGTGTTTGTCAGGTACGGGCATAAGTTGCGATCGCCCCGGTAATGCTTCTTCAGCAGTAGGTATAACTAGTTTTTTGCCAAATCCAAATAGCATTGTTTTTCTTAGATAATCTTTACCTTACTTAATATTCTAGAGTTTTTGGCTGTCAAAAAAAGGATTTTTGGCATGGCTTAACGTTCGGGTATCCCTAAAATCACTTGAGTTCCTCAATAGAAGAATCGATTATCTCGAAAAAGTTTGACAATTCAGGTGCAACTCGCCAAGCGAGATGCAGTTGATTAATGACGGTATTAAAAGAGTAGCCTTGTTGTATGCGATCGCTAATTTCCTCTACTTCAGCCCAGGTGATATCGCTTTCCACATAAGCTTTAGCAATAGTAATTAATAAATCTTGGTATTGGTTGCCCTCTGCTAGTGTCAGCATGGTGTGGGGAATATCCCACATTTTGTCAAAACTGATATACCAAGATTTTGGTTGTAGCTTGAGTACAGCTTCAAATAAGGCTTTAAGTTCTCTTTCATCAACAGCGCGATCGCTTTCACTCGAAATAATCGACATTGGTGCTGCTTTTTGATATTGTGCTTTTGCGAGAACATCAGCACCCATATCTAAGAAAACTCGTAAAGCTGGCATGAAAAAACCTTCATAACCAAAATGCGTTAAATCAGACCTAGTTCTCCACTTAAAGTAGAAATTAAATTTTTCTACAACCAAATCTACCACATTATTACTGCTACTCAAAAAAGGAGCAAACGCCAGGGTGCGATAAATTTGTTCTGAACGTTCTAGTGCTAACCATGCTACTAAAGTGCCGCTTCCAGATAAACCTCCTACAATAACTTTTTCCCCTAAAGATTGTGCAACTTCTAGCCAATACAATCCAAATTGTTGATAGACTTGTTTATTTTCAGGCAAGGGAGGAGGATTGTCTTTTTCCCATTCACCTGCAATTCCATGTCCTGGCAGTAAAGGCATTATAACGTTATAACCAGCTTGAAAAAAAGTTTTTGCAAGTGGTATAAACTGTTCTGGTGTAGCAGTAAATCCATGAAAAAAAAGACAGACTTTATCACTGAATTCAGGCTGAAGAAAAAAATGACTTCCATTAGTTTGTTCCATCAAGTTCATTCTATCTTCGGCTGTTTTTGTCTCTCGTATAATTGTTGCTGTCAGGGTAGAATAGTTAGACATCATAATTCGTAATTACTAATTTTCTCGTTACCAGGCTCCAGCCTGGTAATAGGGTGAGCGGAGTCTCTGACTTTCTGTCTGGTAGAAGCTAAATCGAGTCTCTAACTGCCGTAAAAAAAGTACCATGAATTTGAATACAATCTATAACCTATAGCAATCCTAATCGATTTATCAAAGTATGGTATTTTTGTACTAAAACAGTGGTTATGGATGATACGGGTGAAAAATTTTTTACTAGAACAGCAACAAAAAGAAGAAAGAATAGCGATTTTAGCTGTGTTCATTCATAGTAATCCAGATGCAAGGGAACTCAAACGAGCAATAGCTGTAAAAATGGCTATAGAGGGCGAAGCCTACGCTAACATTAGCAAACTGATAGGGATGCATAAGTCTTGTATCACGGCTTGGAAGCAAAGATTTTTAGTTCAAGGCTTAAATGGAATTCTTCTGGGGTATCAAGGTGGAAAAAGTTATTTGACATCAGAGCAACGCTGTGAAATTGTTGATTGGCTCAAGGCTAGAGATTATTGGAATTTAGACGAATTAGTTAACTATTTAGATGAACAATATGGTGTAATTTATCAATCCAAGCAGAGCTATTATGATTTGCTACTAGCCGCAGGTATTTCCTGGAAGAAATCTCAAAAGAGCAACCCAGCTTATGACCCAGACTTAGTAAAAAAAAAGAGACAAGAAATCATTGATTTTGTCAGCCAGAATTTTGCTGAAATTGAAGCATGACGCTTGGTTGTGCTTTTTGTAGATGAATGTCATTTACTTGGGGATGACGTTTGTGGGTACGTTTGGGGTAAGGCAGATAGTCGAATTGAAATTCCTATTAAAAATCTCAAAGATAGGCAAACTTATTTTGGCGCTTTAGATTATCAAAAAAAAGAGTTTATTGTCCGGGATTATCCAGCAGGGAATTCAGAGAATACTGTCTCTTTCATTAAGTATTTACAGAATCAATATGCGGGAAAAAGGATTGCTTTGATTTGGGATGGGGCTTCTTATCATAAGTCTGATGAAGTTAAAGCTTTCTTGACAGCAGAGAACTTGCATTGTGAACCAGAACAATGGCAAGTTCCTTGTATTTTATTTGCTCCAAATGCACCGCAGCAGAATCCTGTAGAAGATATTTGGTTACAGGGCAAGACATTGGTGAGAAAATACTGGAATTTGTGCAAATCTTTTTCGGTCATCAAGTGGCTATTTAAATTATTCACTAATCACCAAAGGTTTGATTTTCCTAAGCTGCATCAGTATGTACCTTGTTTTTAACTCGTTTAGGATTGCTATAGTATGAAGGTGTTTCTTGAAACAAAAAGATTAATTTTGCGTCAATTTACCGAAAATGATGCAGAAAACTTATTTGAATTAGATAGTGATATCGATGTAATTCGCTTCGCTAATTTAGGAGTCATCAAAGGAGGAAAACCGATAAATACAGATTACGAAACTATCGTAAACCAAACCTTACCCAGATTCATTCACTACTACCAAAAGTATGAAGGTTACGGATTTTGGGCAGCAATTGAAAAATTAAATAATGAGTTTATCGGTTGGTTCCATTTCAGACCTGCATTAGACAGTCAGTTTAACGTAAATTCAGGATTATACAATACAAATGATATCGAACTTGGTTATCGTCTGAAAAAATCTGCTTGGGGTAAAGGGTATGCTACAGAAGGTTCTCGCGCGTTGATTTTGAAAGGCTTTTCTGAGTTGGGTACTCAAAAAGTAGTTTCCTCAGCTTTAGCGGTTAATATTGCTTCGATTCGCGTGATGGAAAAGGCTGGTTTGAAATTTGAGCGGAAGTTTATTCATCCAGAAATTGAGCCAGAAGTAGTTAAGTATTCCTTAAGCAAAAATGAGTTTAAGCTGGAAGAATATGAAGGGAAATAGAACCGCTTGGTTTCAAGGTGCGATCGCACGCTAGTGCAACAGTTAAAAGCTAATTTTCTGCAATGTAGCACGCAGCCGCTTAGACAATACGATCCTACAAATTTGTCTTTAAAAGTGGCGCTCCTTGATGCTTTTGAGGAGAGACAGCATTTTCCACTGTTACAGCAACTGCCGAAACTAATTCTTTAGAACGATACACTTTAGGTAAAGTAATAGGCCGGGAAACACTGCCGTTAGAATTAACCTCAAACACCTCTGTCAAAATTGCGTTCTTGCTATCGGTTGTAAAAGGTGCATTTTGCTCTAATACTGTCCACAAGGCGTAGACTTTGCCTGGTGGCAGGGGAGGTAAGTTTTTAACTGTCAGCATAGCTTCTAGAGTGTTTGGGTTCACTGCTACTGTGGCTGAAGCAGCAGTACCTGCATCTTTTGCTTGAAGAGAGTAGGTTAAGGGATCGTACTGTTGGGCTTCAGCTCGTATAGCTTGTAGAGAATGCCTTAAGTGATAATTACTAGTTCCCAAGGCAACAATCAGCACCGCTGCTGCTAACTCCATCGCCCACCTCCAGGAGAACGAACGACTGCGTGGTTTTATAGCAGGGCGCGAACTGCTGCTAGAATTAGCTAGATGAACGTTTGCCTCTAGAAGATTTGAGCGCAAGTGAGTCGGAGGCATCACTTCAGGTGGAGCATAAGATATTTCCAATGCCTTTTGCATCTGCGCTACTTCATCTGCGATCGCTGGATTGTTTGCCTGGAGTTGCTCAAATTCCTCCACTTCCTCTGGACTAAGATCGCCAAGGACGTATCCAGCAATTAATAATTGTAACTCTTCTGAAGGCATCGATCTAGTCATCGCTATAACTATTTCATGTAATCTGTCAAGGCTTGGCGCAATTTGAGAAGACCCCTTCTAGCTCTAGCCTTCACAGTACCCAAGGGAATTTCTAGCTGGTTGGCAATTTCTGATTGACTAAGACCATCGTAGTATGCCATTCGCAGAATTTGCTGTTGCTCGTCTGACAGTTGTGCTAATGCTGCTTTTACCTCTTGAGATTGTTCGCTACGAGACACCTTTTCAAGCAAAGAATCGGTAGCAGTTTCTTCTTCTCTGCTATGTCCCCATTTTTTAAGAAGTTCGCGGGTGTTGCTGCGCGATCGCACTCGGTCAACAGCTCTAGATCTAGTCAAAATTGCTAGATATGTTCTGAGCGAACCTCGGCTTGGATCGTAGGAACCTATTTTGACAAAATTTAGAAAAATGTCCTGTGTTAAATCTTCTGCTTCTTGTGGATTTTCAAGCACTTTGAGAGCTATTCCGTAAACTAGCCCAGCATGGCGATCGTAAAGAATGCCAAGAGCAGCAGTTTGACCAGCTTTTAATGCTAGGTAGAGTTGTGCATCTGTCTGAACAGATAAGAGTTTTTCAGTGTTTCCAATTTGCTCTGAAGACATTATGCACAGTAAAGAAATATGCTCCAAAAGCTAATTGTATGTCTAATTTCGTGCAATCTTAGGTAAAAGCATATAGAAATTTTCCCACCACCACAGATATATCTTCTCCGAAAGCGATGGGAAATTCTAGTTTTAAGCGATCGGTTGACACTGATACACCGTAGTCTGTCTAGTGCTTCCTATAAAGCACCAGTATCAGTTTTAGTAGCGATGTATACAATCGTATCGCTATCTCAAACAGTGTTAGTTGTTACTAGAAGTAAGAGTAGCAGCAACTCCAATTAAATTGCCCTCACGGAGTTTACCCATCAAAGCAGCGTTTCCAGTTGATAAATCAATTGAGTACAGAGACTTACCGGAGACAATAAACCCAGTATCCTCACCATTACTGTTGGTAACAATATCAAACCCCGCTACTGGCGGCAGGTTGAATCCCAACGGCCCTACTGTAGTTAGAACTCCATCGTTGGGAGGATTTTGGATGACAAGTGTATCGGCATCATAATCAAGATCGTAAAGCTTAGTGGTAGTAACGCCAGGTCTGGAATTAGTATAAGCAGCACCAGTGATGCCTAAGTCCTGGGTAGGATTGTAATTGAGAGGAGTGTCTGCCGTAACTGCTCCAGTGTCAACGTTAATTCTGAAATTCTGACCGTTATTTGCTACTAATCTCAGCCTATCTGCAACTGGGTTAAAGTCTACACCAGATTGAAACCCGCCACTGAAGCTGATTGATAAGGTACTAACTAAAGTAGCAACTCCGCTGTCTGGATCTACTGTGTATATCTTGTCAGTGTCGGTAATTGCGTAAAGCATACCGTTAGCAGGGCGAAAATCTATCCCTAAAACGTTTCCATCCACTTCTTTAATAGTTAAAGTCTTATTAAAAGAGCGGGAATTGCTACCATAACGCACCAGGGTATTGTTGCTAGTCAGCCCAATTATTTTATATGCAGGCGTACTACTGGCTGGAGCAGCCACAAAAGTCTGAAGACAAGCTACTAAAGATACTGCAAATCCGATTCTAGCTAAATAATTGCGTTTCATTGGTCCAAAGATTGTAGTTGTTGTAGTAGTGAATGTATTGCCATTGTCGGTTTACTCTTGGCTTAAGAATAAATGCCAACAGCAGGAATAAATCATGCAGAAACTGAGCCGAGACTCGAATGGAATAGCGCAAGAAATACTTGAAGCCATAAAGCTTCGTCAGCAATTTTGCACTCTAGCCAAAGGTTTTAGCTCGACCTGAGTTTGGTATTAATGCTGAACCGATTAACTTACTGCAAGAGGAGTTAAATAAATTATTGCTGCTGTTAATCGAGCAGTGCATTGATTTGATTTGAACGAATATAGTACGTCAGCAATTGCAAATTGGATGCACTGATTTTCAAAAATCTTTTACTTTTTTCTATGAAGGCTGCGCGGTAATGCATTTGACCGATCGGTTCGTGTTGAAGGCGTTATGAACGCCTAACTTAGCCTTTTTTTGCCTCCTGCTCAGATTGTTGTCTTCCGGGTTGGAAAACAAGGACAGTTGTGTTTCAGTCGTTTTCTCTCTGTCGCCATCTCAGCTAAAGCGAATGCTACTGCATTCTATCTATAGTTCGATACTGAATTGCTTCAGCAACGTGGTGAGTTTGCAGATGCTCATCCCCAGCTAAATCTGCAATAGTACGTGCAACTTTCAAAATGCGATCGCTCGCTCGTGCAGATAGACCTAATTTCCGAATCGCTCCCTCTAGTAAACTTCTAGAAGCATCATCTAACTGACACCACTTTCGTAGATGGCGGCTCTGCATCGCGGCATTGCAACGTAACGATGGTTCTGCTGAAAATCGTTTATGAGTGCGATCGCTTGCTGCTTGTACCCTTTCTCTCACACTCGCCGATCCTTCCCCCGTCGGCTGTTGCGTAATTTCCTCTGGCTTCAACCGATTCACCGCCACTTGCAGATCGATTCGATCCATTAAAGGCCCGGATAGCTTAGCCCAGTATTGCTCCCTTTGCCTGGGAGAACAGGTACAGGCTTGAATTGTGTCACCAAAGTAACCACATGGACAAGGGTTAGTACTTGCGACTAAAGTAAACTGGGCGGGAAACATCACTGATTGGCGGGTACGAGAGACTGTAACGTAGCCATCTTCTAATGGTTGACGCAGGAATTCCAACACATCCCGCTTAAATTCCGTTAATTCGTCCAAAAACAAAATCCCTCTGTGTGCCAAAGAAATTTCCCCTGGACGAGGAAAAGTACCGCCACCAACTAAAGAGGGGCCAGAAGCAGAATGATGCGGACTGCGGAAGGGGCGATCGCTCACCAAAGATCCTTTATTTTTAAGTAGCCCAGCAACAGAGTGAATTTGTGTGACTTCCAGTGCCTCCTCGAAACTCAAAGGTGGTAAAATACCAGGTAGCCGACGAGCTAACATCGTTTTTCCACTCCCTGGAGGGCCGACAAAAATTAAATTGTGTCCTCCAGCAGCTGCAATTTCCAAAGCTCGACGAGCATGAGCTTGTCCTTTGACATCCTTTAAGTCTGCACCACCGAGAAGAAAATTATTGTTCAACTCCTGTTTGCGATCAAGTTGCACTGGCTGATAACGTTCTGGAGAGTTTAAAAAATTAACTACTTCCGATAACGTTTTAAAACCATAAACACCCAAACCTTTAACTATTACCGCTTCCTGAGCATTATCAGCAGGTACAATTAACCCAGAAATCCCCATCTTCTCAGCAGCAGCTGCAATAGGCAATACACCAGTAACAGCGCGAAGACTGCCGTCAAGTGACACTTCACCGACAAATAGATAATCTCCCAACAACTGCGGGTTAACCTGCTCGGAGGCTGCTAAAATACCTATACTCATAGGCAGATCGAAGCTTGGCCCTTCCTTACGCAGATCCGCAGGGGCTAAGTTGATGACAATCTTACGCATTGGAAAGGCATAACCAGCATTCTTGAGTGCGGCTTTAACCCTTTCTTTTGACTCCTGAACCGCCACATCAGGCAAACCTACTACCACAATTCCAGGTAGACCGCCGGATACATCGATTTCCACACCTACTTTTAGAGCGTCGATGCCTACTATTGATGCACTCCAGACTCTTGCTAACATTGGCTACCTATTTATTCGATGACAATAAACCTTTAAAATCTCTAACAGAATTATGAGTAAACGGCATGAGTGAAACCACAGATACAATTTTTGGCAAGATCGCTCGGCGAGAAATTCCAGCCGATATTGTTTATGAAGATGAAAGAGCGATCGCCTTCAAAGACGTTAACCCCCAAGCCCCGGTTCACATCCTAGTTATCCCCAAACAACCCATACCTGGGCTATCTGATGCCGAATCTCAAGATTGCGATCTCATGGGACACCTATTGTTAACTGCAAACCGTGTTGCCCAACAAGCTGGACTGGACAACGGTTATCGCGTTGTTATCAACACTGGTGCTGATGGCGGTCAAACTGTCTATCACTTACACATACATATATTGGGAGGAAGGCAGATGAAGTGGCCTCCAGGCTGATTCGATTTTAGATTTTGGATGTTGAACCCTTTACTAGCAGCTAGTTTCAGCTAGTTTCCTTCAAACCAAAATTAAACTGAATAAAATGAATCACAAGCAAAGCAAATAACTGTGATAAGCAAATATTATCTTAAAAAGCTTTACAAAACTAAATTAAGTTTCATATACTGTGTTCATGGGTGAGAGAAACACCCTGATACATAAACAAATCAAGCAATCATAGAACCATGACAACCACATTACAGCGCCGCGAAAGCGCCAGCCTGTGGGAACAGTTCTGCAACTGGATCACCTCAACCGAAAACCGCCTATATGTAGGCTGGTTCGGAGTAT
>DATNQH010000277.1:0-29699 GCA_036704105.1 Leptolyngbyaceae cyanobacterium
GGGAAAAAAAGTAGCGATTCTTTTCCTTTAACCATTCCCCTTTTCCCCTTAACCTACAAATATTGCAACAACCCCTTATAAACTATGAGCCACCATTATCAAGTTTTTGCCTGACCGATTGTGCTAGAGAGGTGAAGCTAAGGGACATTTCGGGCTTAGATACTCAATTAGTTAGAGCGATAGGCCAAGTAGTTTATACAAAGCGAGGGTGAGCCGAGACATCTAATTGTTTTGGTCACTTAAGGTAGAGACGTAACGCCTCTTGGGGTTAGCGCTCTTGAGTGGAGCTTCATTAGTTTTTGTATGCACTAAATTTTACAATAAGCTAGCTGAATCTGCATCCAAAAATAGCGTTGCCTGAGCCTGCGTCCGCAATACTGAAGCTGGATTGCTTGAGCCTATTTGAAGATTTAGCATTTCCCTAACTGCTAAAGCTTTATGCTTTTGAGGCGCAAGACAAAGTATTTTTCTAGCTAAACAAATGCTTGGAATTGTGAGCGTGAAAGCATACTGCGGTACGGCGGTAAGATCAGGAAAATAGCCCTGTCTCACTTGCTGTTGCCGTGTAGTTAATTCTAGTTTTACCAATTTTATATAGTGTGGATCGTTAAAATCCGCAACTGATGGCTCGTTAAAAGCCAAGTGTCCATTTTCTCCCACACCTAGGCAACACAGATCGATTGGTTGCCCCAAAAGCAATTGAGTGTATCGTTCGCACTCAGCCAGTGGTTGCATGGCATCGCCTTCTATGTAATGAAACGCTTTTGGTTTAACCCAACTAGCGACCCGTGAGCGTAAGTAACGACGAAAACTAGCCGGATGTTCAGCATCAATTCCTAGGTATTCGTCAAGATGGAATAGAGTCACCAGTGACCAATCTATCCCTTCCAAACTAACCAAAGCTTCTAGGAATTTGATTTGTGAGTTGCCAGTTGCGAAAATTACAGTAGCGGTATTCTGCTGGGCTAGCAGGTTTTGTAAATACTGCTGTGCTATTTTAGCTGCATCTTCAGTTAGTTCGGCTTCTCGATCATAGCGACGTACCGTTAAAGCATCCACGGCAAAAGTTTTGACAGGTTCAGACGATCCAAAAGCACGGTTGGGTTTAGACATAGCTGGCTCGATGTCATGCGGTTGCGTTGTTGCTTCCACAGTACAACTAGAGCAATGCATCAGTCCTATTTTCGCTCTAGTTAGTCGTTTTTATTCTTCGCTTTGTGGTTGATTTTGCAGTAGTTGTGCGTTTAGCTACTATAGTCTTTGGCCCTGATTTACGCCTGCTCTAAGTTTGGAATGCATTCACTTTGGGCAGTTTAGATCGTAACCCTATAGGAACGATCCGCAGTGATGGCTTTTATCGGCGCTCTCCTTGACTTTGGCGTAGCTTAAAGTCCTCTGGGTTTTGGATAATAGCGCGGTCAACGGTAATATTGCCTTCACCCTTGACTTCTAATGTTATGTTATCGCCAGCAATGTTGATTGCATATCCACCAGCCCCCGCTGTCTTACGGCAAATCAAGCTTTCTTCAGCGCATATATGGTTAGGGATGGTGGCTCTTGACACTAAAATGGGCTGCGATCGCAATCATAGGAGCCTTATAGCAACATAGTGACACCTCGGTTGAAACTTTGCCCTTCTTCATTTCCTTTTCGATCAGAAATCTATCACTAGCTAGATGGGTCATCTATCTCAGAGCTATCATTCAGTAGGAGTTCCTTGTATAGAACAATCTGATAAAGGAGGAGCGCTCTGGGGGGAACGACGCAGCAGCGTTGCTTGTTCGTAGGCGTAGGCTAGCTTTAACAGAGTAGGTTCGCTAAAGGCTTTACCTGTAAAGGTTACGCCATATGGTGTCCCATCTGTCGTAAATCCAGTAGGTACTAAAATACTAGGATATCCAGCTTTGGCTGCGATCGCCGCTCCTCGGTTAGCTGGGAAGAGGATAGCATCGAGTTGGTGAGTATTCATATAGGCATCAATGCCATCTGTCTTTGCAAGTTGGATGTCAAGTTGTCTAGCGGTAGTGTACTCTGGTTCAGTTAAAGTCCCACTTGTAGCATCCGCAGCTACTAAAATATCTTGACCAAATCGCAGTGTTTCTTCAGGATACTCGTTATTAAAAGCGATTGCCTCTGATAGATTCTTGATCGGAGCATCGGGTCCGAGACTTGCAAGATAATCGTTCAGGTCTTTTTTAAAATCATAGACAAGCACTGTTGACACTTGAGATGGCGGTTCTCCATTCGCCCGTTGCACTGTCGTTGTTGTTCCTTCTCCCCCAACCTGACGCGCCGTCGGTATGTCTGCTTCAATAATCGTCGCTCCCAATTCTTTCATCTTGGCAATAGCAGCGTTCATAATATCGAGTTGCTCTTGGGTGAAATTGCTGCCGAGAGTGTAATAGAAATCACGTGGAACACCGATACGAGCGCCTTTAAGACCGTCGCGTTCAAGGAATTGGGTGTAGTCTTGATGAAACTTTCCCTTGCTAGCGTTTGTTGCACTGTCGCGTGGGTCTACACCTACAAGCGTTCCCAGCACAATTGCCGCATCTTTGACTGTACGGGCAAACGGGCCTGGGGTATCCTGAGTGGATGAAATAGGAATAATTCCGGCACGGCTGATCAAACCAACTGTAGGTTTGATACCAACAACTCCGTTTTGATTAGCTGGACTCAGGATAGAACCGGAGGTTTCTGTACCAATCGCAACCGTCACTAAATTCGCAGCCACAGCCGCAGCTGAACCGGAACTAGAGCCACCAGGGGATACTGTTGGGATACCATCAACATCCACAGCTAAGTTGTAAGGATTAAGTACTTGACCACCACGCGAACTATAGCCAGAAGGCATCCCAACTGTCATGAAATTTGCATACTCAGTCATGTTTGCTTTACCCAGAATGATCGCTCCAGCAGAGCGCAACTTCTGAGCCACAAACGAATCTTGAAGCGGAATAGAATTAGCTAGAGCCAAAGTTCCAGCGCTAGTGTGCATCTTATCTGCTGTATCAATATTGTCTTTTAGGAGAATTGGAATCCCATACAACGGTTTGTCCTGAATCTGCTGCTTGAAGCGGTTTCGATCTAGGTCGGCAGCAATTTCTAGTGCATCGGGATTGAGTTCTAGTACCGCGTTAATGTTTGGCCCCTGTTTGTCATAAGTATTAATCCGAGACAAGTAAGCTTCTATCAAACCAGAGGCAGTAAGTTGGCGAAACTGCTGGGCGCTTTGAATCTCAACAATTGTAGCTTCCTCTACACAAAAAGAACCCGCTAAAGTTTGTGTGGGGAAAAATTCTATAATAATTGTTGGAGTAGCAAGCAAAACAGTTGCTATCTTCATCAAATTCATTAATTTAGGAGCTTTTTAGCTTACTTAAAGTTAGTCTTATAAATATGTTCTATTCGAGTTAATTCTTTTGTAAAAATATATACTAAAATTATTTTTTTAGTTATCTTGCCAAATATTCTTAATGTAAATTTTTCAAAAAATATAAAAAAATCATATAAAAACGGGCAATTTATGCATCACCACTAAACATTTACCAAATAAATTTTGCTGACCAGACAATTTATAGTTTTGGACAAAATTATAAATTTGTTACTTCGCTTAGCTCTTGCTCTATATTCTCAATAATTTCTGGAGAATGGAGACGCAGCATCAAAAACCACCCGCCACCAACAACCAGATACATTAAAAACAAATAAGGGAAAACGTTGAATGGGGCTGGTGGTACAGGATATACACTACCTACTACTGGAATCATTAGAAAAATAATCGCTATTGCTGCGATCGCAATATCGAATAGTCTCAGTGCTTGCAGGCGGTATAGATAAACAGGAGTAGCAATTGATATTAAAATATAAGCAAGTAAAAACCCGTAAGTTGCAAGAGTTCCCAAATACCCATAAATATCTAATATTTTTAAACCAAACAACGACATAGATGCCGGGACAAGAAACACGAAAAGAGATGACATAGTTACAGCAATAAAAGGCGTTCCGTTTTTAGTGTGCGCCTTACCCATTGAAGTATGGAAAATTCCGTGTCGAGCCATTGTAAAGAATATCCTCGCTCCAGCGTTGATACTAGCAAGAGCGCAGCCAAAGAAACTAACTATTGCTGCTACTGTAATTAATAGTCCGAAAAATCCTACTCCTGCCAAATTAGCAAGGTCGTTAAGAGGTGCAGCACTTTTGTTTAAAGGTGTATTAGAGCTACTAAAACCAACCACTTCCGCATAAGACAGCACAATAAAGAATAAGCCTGATAATATGGTGCTTAGAATTACAGCACGAGGAATAAATTTTAGAGGATTTTTAGCTTCATCACCGAGTGCTGTTGCACTTTCAAAGCCTACATAACTGAACACGGCTAATACAAGTCCAAGTTGCAGCCCTTCTGGTTTAACGTTTTGGAGTGAGATTTGCGACATATCAATAGCAAATCCCTTTCCAAATAAAATAATTGCTGCCAAAAGTAATATTAACCCAACAGAAAATCCTTCGATCGCAAGCATCAGCATTGTTGATAGTTGGATATCTTTGTAGGCAAAATACCAAGCAATACCAGCGCAGATTGCATACAAAAATAAAGGAGAAAACTGAATTCCAATTGGATTAAGTAGGACATTTGTATAGTTAGCAAATCCACATAAAACAGCCATTGCTGTAAACAGATAAGCTAAAACTAGACCCCATCCAGCCAGAACTCCCATTGTTGAGCCAAGTCCTTTAGCGATGTAGGTATATAGCGAACCTGGAGATGCAGTACGACGAGCAAATTGGTTTATGTTCATACCAACAAACATTAATCCAATCGTTGCAATTACATAAGCTAACCAAGTTCCATTCCCAGCACTAGCAAATACTAAGGCTAAATTTACAGTTGGTGTAGCAGTAGGGGCAACGTTGGCAACTGACTGAGCTAAAATTTCTGGAAAAGAAAGACATTGTGATCGCAAACCAGAATTTTGCTTAACTTTAGGAGTTACAATTATTTGTTTAACCATATTTAAACCTGTAATAATTTAAATCTGTTAATAATTAATAGTCAGTGGTTAGTATCAACTAACCACTGAATGCTAACAACTAAAAATTAGTGGCAACCTTGATGTTTTAATGGTGAAGGAGGCACATCATTAGCTGGACTAGCATCGAAAAAGCTTACTGGTTTGAGCATGAAGCCAATATATCCAGTAGGCATTACAGGCCAATCTTCTGGACGCGGTACATGATTATGACCAAAGGTGTACCAGACTACAACATCTGTGTTTTCGATAGGACGGTTTGCTTTAGTCCACTCAGGTAGTCCTTCACCACCTATATGCTGATTTGGATAATCGCCTGCTGGGTATTTTTCAGTTGCATCGTAGGGTGTCACCCAGAGGTGCTTGGTTAAGTAACCAGCACGTTTAATAATGCTGGAATCTTGATGCAGAAAAGGTAGGATATTATCTCCTGGCATTAATTTGTAGCCAACAGGCTGGCCGAGGCTATTATTTACTGATGGGTTGACAATTTTCCAGTAACGCCCCGCCAGGGGATCGATAATGCGTTGTGCCTCAGATTCTATGCCTAGCAGAGTTGCATTTGCATAAAAGGCGTTACCATGCGGGTTATCTGCACTAATCGGTTCAGCTTGCGTGTTTACTTCATAAACCGAGTTATTCTCTCCATCCAGGTGCATATCAAGACGAACGTTAAAGAAGTGCTGATGAATTGGCGCATTCAATTGAGGAGCAATTAATGTACCATACTTTGATGTTTCACCAGGCATGAGTGCTGTGGTGTTAACAATACCAGTCAATTTGACTTCATATTGAATTGTGCCATCTTGATAGAAATACCAGAAAAAACCGTATTCATAATTGGCAACAGTAGCAATAAAAGATACAACCAGACGACGCGATCGCCTTACTTCAACTTCATTTGTTCGCCAATCCGTATGCTTCCAAAGTATGCCGTAATCTTCTTCATGCATACAAACAGCATTGTTGATAGTTACAACATCACCTCGGCTATTCGTCATTACCGCATCGAAGTAACGAATTTCTCCTAAACAATCACACCCTAGCTTTAAGGAATTTGCTAGAGTGCCAACGCCATACTCGCCAACATCAAAAGCATTTTTACGGAAATGAGGTTCTTTAGGATCGCCATAAGGTACAACCATTTCTACCAGAGAAGCCCGGTATATAATAGGTCTTAATCGTCCTTTATCTTCATAGCCAATTGTATAGAGAATTAGCCCTTCTCTTGGAGTAAAACCAATGCGGAATTGCCATTTCTGCCACGTAATTTTGTGACCTTCAACTTGAAAACTAGGGCCTTCAGGTTGAACGATCTCCAAGGGTTTAATATCGGTGCGATAATTTTTGACAAATTCTCGACTGTAGTTGCCATCTTCAGGAGGTAAAGGAACTACACCATAGTCCTCTACTGCTACAATTTCCATTTTGTTCAAGTCAACTACAGGAATTATCCCCTCAATTGGTCGAGCATAACCGTTGTCTGATGGGCTAGAACGAACCCAACAAAGCGCCCTGACAATACGCTGCCCTACTTCTTCTGCTATACCATAGTTACCAGCTGACCAGGGATCGACTATTACAAGATTAGTGTCATTAATTCCCCTTTTCTTAATAGCTTCCTGAAACTCAGGATTAGCTTTTACAGCTGCTTCACACTCGATAAATTCATCGAGCATGATTGCAGGTTGTACTTCTGGAATGTGCTTCCATTGAACCGTAGTTTTTTGAGTTAGTGATACTACGACTTCGTAGACCGCACCAGTTGCATTGTTTAAAAGAATTATGAAAGCTTCTCGCTCAATCGGATCTCCATCTTTAAAATTAAGAACTACATTCTTTGGAGGTTCATTGAGTACAACTGTTGTAAATCTTATAGTTTCTCCCAGGTTCCGTTCACTTCGGAGAATATTTACAGCACTAGCAACTTCCTCTATAGATAAAGGTTCAAGAGGATGGCGAACATCGTTTAACTTGCTAGATATTTTAAACAATGCTTCAGTATTAGTCATAAGTCAGGTTTGTAATTGAATAATTTTCCAAAACTATTTATCTAGCTAAACAAAATTATTGTTCAGCATATTTAGAAGATTGTTTGATTAAAAAAGTTATTTATTATATTAGTCAATTCCAGAAAATGAATTGTTACTATAAATACAATAATTATCGGATTACTAAAAGTTACGCATTATACAGATTAAGCGTACTCCCCCTCATGTAACTTCGTGCAGCAGTGAATAATAAGGTAAAAAAATTAGGTATATCTAAGCAGAAGCCTTAATCTACTAGCAGCACAAAGCTCTCAAATCAGAAAATTTGAAAGAACTTTGTGGGGTTTACTATCAAATATTTGTTTGAATATTAATCGTGCTAAAAAAGCAAGTAAGTACAAAGACTTAATAATTTAGGTCTTTGTACTTAGAGCAGCAATACTCTCCATTTAAGAGTTAAACAGTATTAGCAATTGCAAAAGTGAAGAAACGTAGATGATGCAGTAATAGTTAAAACCAAATTCCAAGCCAGCTTTGGTGAATTATTGAATGGTCTTGTAAATCAGTAATTTTCTAATGGCTAATCATCCAAGGTCGACCATCAGTATGGCTTCTATACTTAGGTGCAAATGTTTCCCGATCTTGAGTACGTTTAATCAGTTGCGGCTGGGGGTTTTCTTGCCGCAGCCTTAATGAGCTAGACAGCATAATACCAGGGGGAGAGAAAATTCGTTTAGCTGCGCTTTGGCAAGAGGGACAAACCATTGGGTTACTGGCTTCTGCCATTGTCCGCCATTCCTCAAACAACCCACACTTTTCACACTGAAACTCGTAAAGTGGCACGATCGCTTATCTCCTAATATGTAGTGAATTATCAATTAATAGTTATTAGTTGTTTCGCGCTAAAAACTAACAACCAAAGCATCACAAATATGATCCTAAATGGGGAGAATATTCTGGTCAAAAATCTCAGTAGGAATTGCCAGAGTACAGCAAGCATTAGGAATGTCTACAATACCACTGACTCTACCTTCAACGGGAGCGCAACTGAGCAATAAATAAGCCTGCTCACCTGTAAAACCGAACTTCTTCAAATACTCGATCGCGTTCAAGCAAGCCCGCCTGTAAGCAATATGCGCATCCAGGTAATACTGCTTACCCGTAGGCTCATCAACTGAGATTCCTTCAAACACTAAATACTCAGAATATCGAGGCTCTAGAGGGCCCGGTTTGAAGATGGGGTTAACCAAGCTATACTTCTGGACACCACCTTTAATTATGTCTACGTGCAGGTCGATATAACCTGACATTTCAATCGCCCCGCAGAACGAAATCTCACCGTCCCCTTGGGAAAAGTGAATGTCACCCATCGACAGCTTAGCCCCCTCCACGTATACCGGGAAGTAAATCCGCGTCCCCTTCGACAGATTCTTGATATCACAGTTACCGCCATGTTCGCGGGGAGGAATTGTACGAGCAGCTTCAGCCGCGATGCGATCGTACTCTGAGGCTGGCACTTTGCCCAAAATTGCGTTTTTCGGGTTGGGTAGAGCTGCTAAAACAGGCACATCGCCAGCGAGTCCTGCCCCATAGGTGCGGCGATCAGGATTGGTGGCTACCAGTTCTGCTTCCCGCTTGTTCCACTTCGCCAGTAGTTCGTGGGAAGGCGCACAACCGATCAAGCCAGGATGGGTAATGCCAGCAAACCGCACCCCTGGAATATGTCTCGAACTGGTATAAATTCCCTGAAGATCCCAAATAGCTTTAGCAGGATTAGGAAAGAGATCTGTAAGGAAACCGCCCCCATTTTCTTTGGCAAAAATACCAGTAAAACCCCACTCATCCCCAGCTAATGCACCGATATCAAGTAGATCGACTACGAGAATATCCCCTGGTTGAGCGCCATTAACGTAAATTGGCCCACTTAGAACGTGAACCTGCGTTAGATCGACATCGCGGATATCATCTGGACTGTCATTATTCTTGATTTGTCCATCTGTCCAGTCTTTACACTCAATCCGAAACACCTCACCAGGATTGACCGAAACGACTGCTGGAATATCAGGATGCCAACGGTTGTGGCCGGGTAATTCCTGCCTATCCATTGATTTGGTTAAATCAATTTTGAAAAGCGTTTTAGGCATT
This sequence comes from Leptolyngbyaceae cyanobacterium, assembly GCA_036704105.1. GTDB lineage: Bacteria > Cyanobacteriota > Cyanobacteriia > Cyanobacteriales > Chroococcidiopsidaceae > Chroococcidiopsis. Next base: position 9,170 of record DATNQH010000277.1, read on the forward strand.
AACCTTTCCTCACTGCTTAATTAGTGGTTATGTCGCGTTGCTCCCGGTTGCAAGCGTCGTAACACTGGGCATCTAAACGACAGCAAAGGGAACAGATGGAGCCGTTGTAGACTATTTAAATCGGCTCGTTTGCCTTGGCAATTTCTACCCCATTTGTAGCGGCAACAGAGATGGAAAACAAGCCAGCCTTCCATACACCCAAAATCAGCCAACCAGAACCTGCCCCAAGATCTGCCAGCCACCACTTATTCTTGTTCTGTTTAGTTAGATTGGGCATGAATCGCAGATAATCCAATCTGGGCAATTAACGAGAGGGCAACCCTAGCCCTAAAAGCGCACAGCAATAGGTTAAAGCTTGCATCACTAGGGAATTTACCCGCGAAGTTCATCTAGTAAGACCAGAATTGGGGTTTGATCAATGAGGCATAAATTCCTGAAGTCAAACTGGAACCGATATAGCAAAAATCTGCGCTGCGTGTCAGCAAGTCCATATCGATGTTGTACTTGGCAGCGTAATCAGAAATCAAGATTCCCCTGACAAAAATAATAATGCCATAAACTAAAATTGCCCAGGAAGAATTAGCAAATTATAATTAATGGCGATCAAGCCGCTAATGCCAAAATTTGCTAAATAATATATACTTTCCAAACCAGTATTTACCGTAGCTATTTTTAGACATTCCCTAAAAAAATAGGGGGCATATCGTAATGAGTAATATTTTGAATTCTCATTAAATACCCAGGCATAATAGCGCCTTTTTGCTTTTTCAAGTCTAGCAAATGCAATTAAACTTCTAATCATGACCTCCTTTTAGTTTTGCCTACCATTAGTACCGCATTGTAGGAAGTCAATCAAAAAAAATGTTGTAACTAAAAGCACAAAACAAAGCTGCAGTTTAGTTAATTGTTTGTTTTTCATAACATTAAATCTTTTCGACTTCCAGCGCCGGGCTAAGTAGATAATAAAATTAGTGTTTTATAGCTGTTGTCTAAAATTAATTTTATTTACTTTAGATAAAATCAAACAAATATAAGCTCAAAAAATAAGTCATTTCGCTATGTGTTAGTAACCGAAGAGGCTTCATGTCCCCTTTTCTGGTTGCAAATACCCAGTTGTTGCCTCTGATGGAAGCCCAGTATTTCTTATGAGCATCATTAATGTTTCCACAGTGGTATTATGCCCATCTACGGAGTTTCAGGTAGGTGAGTTTGTCTTGTTTTGATGATTCCCCAACAGTTTTAATCGACCTAGTTATTGACTTTAGTCATGAGTACACTTACGACTTACTCCTGACTTCTTACGACTTAATTATTGACTTCTCCCAAAGCAACAAAAGAGGGATCACAACCGAATTTCACCTTCTATGCTACCAAAGTTAATTTTTGTTCCCACAGCTAGGGTAACGCTGCGTTCAGGTTCCACCTCTTTAATTCTGCCATCAGCCGTTGCGATCGCCCATTTTTGGTCAGAGCAATTTTTCAGCCCCCAAATTTTTGGATCTTTCGGGTTTTGGTTTACAGCTGCTACTGGTCGAGAAAAGTCATACAATCTTTGAGGATTGACATGGTGGGGGAACAGTTGCGTGTCATAGTTCAACATCACAACATACCTACCAATACGAATTCTCGGAGGTAGCGGTAAACTCATTCCACACGCCCAACAAGGTTTGAGCTTGCCACCTGTAGCTTTTAAAACATCGGGGTCGTAAAAGTTCTCAGATCCGCACTCAGGACAGTAGATGATAGAGTCACGCAAACGAATCATTGCGCTGCGCCACACGCTTTCTACAACCCGCCCGCTTTCGGGTTCGCAAATGCCATCAGTAAAAGCTTTAATAAATAAGTCGCGTAGAAATTGAGGATAAATCGGCCAGAAGCTCAAAGCATTGTCTTGATAGCCAGGAACCGGACGATTGGAATTATCTTGAGGATCGAAGATAAAGACAGGTTCGCTGCCGTAGAGCATATTCATGGCAGGTAAGTCTAGCGATCTAATCTGCGCTTCCTTCTGACCTTCCAGTGGATGGTGAACCATGAACATATAAAACAGCAAAACAGACAGAGAAAATAAATCGGTTTGGGCGCTAGGTAAAGCTTCACCGCGTACTATTTCTGGAGCCATAAAGCGTGGCGTACCTAATATGCCACTCTTTCCCTCACCATCGACAGAAACGTTGTCGTTGTCACAAATGAGGATATCGCCCGTGTTAGGGTCAAAGAAAACATTGCCAAATGAAATGTCGCGGTAACACAGACCTTTGGCATGAAGTTGGAAGAAACTGTCGGCTAGTTGAAATCCTGCTGTGGCTAATGCTGCAAAGCTCGGCTCGACTCGCCGTTTCATTAAGTCTACAAAGCTGGTGTAACGTGGTTCTCGCAATTGCATAATGTAGCCAAAGCTTGGTACGTCGGCTGCTGATGCCAATTCCATCGGCCAGAGAAATTTCTCGCTAGGCGCGCCTAATCCAATCGCTTTTTCTAACCGCTCTCGCTGTTGAATTTCGTACTGCAAGTAGTGAGGAAAATACCATTTCAAAGCTATTTTTTGGTTGCCTAAACTAGCTTGATAAACTTCTCCTTGACCGCCACCAGCAAGAAATTTCTCGACTGTGCAAGCTATTTTAGAAGATTCTGTGCGAACTGTTTGCCCAATACTCAAAATCTCACTCACTTTGCTTTTTCTCCTTTTTTACTCTGAGGTGATGGAGTCGTTTCAGGAGACTGTAGCGTAGTAGCAGTAGGTTTGCTCTGAAATTGCCCTGGCGATCGCAACCAATTTGGCCAGGCTTGGGTAATTTCTGGTCTGTGGATTTGTAACCACTGTAAAATGCCTGCGGCAACGCTACCCGTTGCTAAAAAAAAAGTGACGCTCAAACCATAAAACAGCTTTGTGACATCTTGTCTATACTTCTTTTGGCTATGTTTTAAGCGTTGCATTTGGGTAGCGACATCAGAAAAATCGGATTGGATCTCTTCTTGATTCCTGATCATGCTTGCCTCTAAGCTTTTATGCGACGCTTCTAAACCCCAGGCTTGCGCTGCGACAGATTCTATGTAGTCCGCATCCCCTGTTTCTATGCGCTCAATGATTCCCAGCGTAATGTCATCACCACTGCCTTGTTGCGAGGTATCATTGAGGATGTTTGGTAGTTGTTGCGCCGCAAAATCAATTCCTCTCGACCGAATCATCTCTTGATAGTCTTGACCGATTTGAAGAAAGTCTGTCTCTGAGCGAAAGGAATTCGAGTAGCCATCCGTAGAAACTAGAATCAGTGAAGGTGAGTTTTCCGAATGCAGCACTAGGCGTACTCGCACTTCTCGCCACGCATCTTCTATGCAAAGAGAAGTTGTCTGATTAGCGATTAATCTTTCATCTAAAGCAAAAGGTCGTGTCGTTTTTCCATGACTATTTATACAGAGAATGTCACCATCGCCCAGTTGCAGGTAGAGAATGAACTCCTCTGTCACGACAACAGCTAAAAGTGTTGCTCCATAAGCTAGAGATGGATTATTTACCACAGCCTCCCGTGCAGTAGCACCTTCCTTTTTCTCTAGTAATGCCCATTCTTCGTGGGTGAAGGGAACTTCTTGCATATGGAGATTGACAGCTTTGAGCCACTGGCTGACAATGATTTTCGGTAATTGCTTTTGTACTATAGTGCGATCGCGCTGGTTATTCTCAAGCACAAAATTCTTAATTTGTTTCGTCGCCTGTTGCACGGCAAAATTCGCACCGATATGGCTGCGAAAACTCTTGGCACTACCGTGACCATCGGATATAGCTAGAATTAGAGGCGGCCCCAATCCAGATTCGGGCGACCACCAAAGAGCATCCTGATTAGGCAATCCTACCCTTACGTGGGAGGCTCCTTGAACAGTTTTACCGCTACAGCGCCAATACGATGATCTGCGCTTTTGTTCCACTGTTAACCTCCCTACCACACATCATCGACGTTAGGTGTGGAATTATCCGTGAATGGCTGGGGAATTGGCACATTTGTCCGCACAGATTGATGATATGCTCGACTCGATGGCGCAGAAGCTGCTTTTAAAACTACAGTAGAAACCCATCTAATCCGCCGAATCAAATCTTCAGGCTGGTTTGCTTGCAAAGGCCTTATTTCTGGGTGACCAATAAACTTCTGCAACACCTCATAATCGGCATCGTGACCGATGGCGATCGCAATCCGCGCCGCTTTTTTTCCCCAAGGTTCATCCATCAGTGCTTGGAGTCCACTGGCAAAATCGTCAGTTGGTTGTCCGTCAGAAATCAGCACTAAGACGGGAGGTAGGGCGCGGTCAGTCATCGGTGGCATTTTTAATTGTTCTGCCACCAAAGCAAGAGCTTTGCCCATATCCGTAAGCCCCTCAGCATATAAGTCAGACCACTGAAAGCTTTCAACCGGAGTCGCTTGTGCAATATGCCATTGAGTGCCATCAGAGAATCTAACGGCACGCACAAACACTTGAGCGTTGGGATTATCAGTCGCGGCTTCTTGCATATGGGGAATCGCTTCTCGAATTGCTCTGTTAAGAGTCTGGATCTTACCGCTAATTGCCATAGAACCAGAGCAATCGCAAATCCAAATAAAATGCAGCGGTCGAGTTGATAGCTGTCCTCCCGGTCGTCTCACGAGTGTCGGATTTTTCATTTTTTCAGACCTTTGTTATTTGAATTTATTCAACTTCCTATTATTTTTTGACAACTAAACAGCCAGCGATTATATCATGAAGAGCTTGTTTTTTCTCGGTAAATCCTGCCATAATAAAGCCAATGCACAAAATTAATGCAGAAATAAACTTGCCAAAATATCTGGTAGTTGCTTTACCAAAAGAAATTCTGTTTCCATTCAAGTCAGTAATAATAATTCCTAGCGCTTGTTTTCCAAGTGTTGCCTGTTGCCTAGAACTCTCCATCAGTGCAAAGTAAAGCCAACCAAGAATTAGATTTAATAAAATGTTAATAACACCAGTTGCCCCCAAGACATAATCGATTAACAAAATAACAAGACCACTAATCTGTAAAATAATTCCATCTATAAATGCTGCTATAAATCTTTTCCAAAACCCCGCATACTCTCTTGTTTTAACTTCAGCTTGAAACGAATTTGATTGAACAAATCCTGATGCTTGTAATTGTACGTTCCAGGTAGAATTGGGTACTGCTGAAGATGAAGATTGTGCTGGAATTTCTTGGCGATATTGCGGTTGAACAGATGGCGGTTGATGCTCAAATGAGGCATTTGAATTAGGTACGCTCATCTGTAGCTGATAAGAATCGTCGGGAGCTGAAATCACCCCTAGCGCCAGCGCCCAAGATTCGACTCCCCATTTAGCAGCATCCTCTGTTAAAGCCTGGTTGTCATGCAGCCTTTTAGTCAGACGCGCTAGCAGCACTGTTTGCGGTACGCTATTTTGAGATGCCAGCAGATCGGCAGCGACTCCCTCGCGCAGCGCACCTACTAAAACAGCAATTTCTGGGCGATATTGACCGCAGGTATCTTTGAGCAAAGCCTCGCAGCGACGGGGGTCGTCACATAAGGAGCGGCCATAAGTGGCGACGAGTTTATAAAGCTGTTGTCGTGGTAGATAATTCATAAATTAATATTTTGAAATCAAAATCTCTAATTGCATCCAGAATTAGCACCTCTTTGTTGGATTTGTTCCAGCCAGCTACGACAAGCTTGCTGAGGAGTTTTGTTTACTCGTTGTCTAGGCACATAAGTTTTTGGTGGTTTAATAACAGTGCTTACTGGAAGTCTAGGAACCCTGCGTGGTAATGGACTTGCTTTTATCTGCAAAGCTTGTCTCCTCTCTAACGATGCTTACCAACGCAACGGGAATTATGCGGGAACAGCCGACACAAATTGCGCAAGTTTTCTGGTGAAAGATGACGTGGTGGGGGTGTAATCGGAGGTCGAGGTCTTGGTTGATTTTGAACTCGTTTTCGTGGATACCGAACTGGCGGTCTTGGTTGATTTTGAACTCGTTTTCGTGGATACCGAACTGGCGCTGGAATGGATTTTCGTGGAGGATTTTGGGGTACAGGGAGTGCTGGCTGTTTTATTTGAGGTGGCGGCTGACGCACTCCAGTTGATTTAGGTGCTGCGATTTGAGATTTGGCTTTCTGAATAATTGGCTCTATCTTCTTTCGCCAGTAGGGATTATCTGTCACCTTTTTGGCTTCGCTAATCGCATTCTGCCATTTCCTCTCATCTAAAGCTTTTTGCGCTGCTTGTAAGTAAGATTGATTTTGTCGCCACTCTTTATTCCATTGCTGAATCGTTCCTTGTGCTTTTGGATAAACAGAACTACTTTCAGGAATGGTTTTAGCTATAGCAATTGCGTTATTCAAGTTACCTGTCTGGTAATTGTTCGTAGCGGTTTCAAGAATGCTACCAGACCACTCGCTAATACGTTGCTGTGCCTCTTGATACCCAACAGAATTTTGGGGAATTTTAGCAGCTTCACTAATTGCCGCTGCGAAGCTGCTATCTGCTGCTAATTGCTCAGCAAGGGAAAGCTGACACTGTTGAAGAAGAGTTTGAGCTTCGGTATAAATGCGCGAATTTTGCGGAATTGCTGTGGCTAGAGCCACGCATTTTTGGTAGTTTCCTTCTGCTTGTGGAATTTTAATCTGCTCTAGAGAACTTGTGTTAGGCTGCCTGTAGAGTACATAAAATCCCAATGCACCGATCGCAATAGTGGTAATACTAGCTCCAATCAATAAGCGGCGCTGTTTAGGCTTGACAAGACTCGTGGAAATTTGGGGTTTCGATGGCGAAAGAACTGTGGCTTGAGGTGTGTTAATACCAATTGCAGCCGATAGGCTCACTGTCTTTTTTGGAGGTTCTGGCTTTGGCTCAGCGTCAGTATTTGGGATGACACCTAAAGCTAGCGCCCAAGATTCTACTGCCCACCTAGCCGCATCTTCTGTCAAGGCTAGGTTTTCGTGTATTCTTTTGGTCAGACGCGCTAGCAGCACTGTTTGTGGTATGTTGTTCTGAGATGCTAGCAGTTCAGCTGCAACTTTCTCCTTCAGCGCACCCACTAGTACAGAAACTTCTGGTCGGTACTGAGCGCAGAGATCTTTCAGCAAAGCTTCACAGCGGCGTGGATCATCGCATAAAGAAGGACCATAAGTAGCAATCAGTTGATAAAGCTGTTGTCGCGGTATGTTGTTCATCAACATATCTTCCCCATCTCCCGATTTTTTGATCTACACAAGCAGCTAGAAGAATTTAGGACATTGAGCCATTTGGCTTGCAAAGTTTTGCGATCGCATCGGAAAGATCTGGCGATGATAATATTGATATTTGCCCAACATAACTTTATCTTTACCTCTAATTTTTTCGGAGCAAATTTACAATCAACACTTTTGGCGGCTCAACTTTTTAAGTACCTGGCTGAAAAAAATTGGCGTTCTATTCATGAATAATACGTGGTATGGGATCACTTACCAAAATAATGCCAAGCTTTTTTTCCTGTCTACCGACGTTTCCTTAAAAATTAGCAGGCTTCATGACATCACCAACAAGATCTATATTCCACACTGGCTCGCTAAAAAAGCCTGACTAATTTTTTTAACAGAATTGTCAGACTACTATTCATCGGTGTGATGCTATAAAGCCTGGCATTATTTTCAAGGCAATCTTCTAGGAAAGCCTTTGGGCGCAAGGGGTGCAGCGCCAAGGTTTGCCAATTTTTTAGGACTGACCACTTAACAACCACTCAGATGTTATACGGTCAGCGATCGCGCCAAATCATGCTACCATTTTCGATTATATCTGTTACAAATGCATACTCTAAAGTGCTTGGTAGCGAGAGGTTTACAATCCAAAAATAAAAAATCCGCGCATTGGTAGCGCTCGTATAAAAGTACTAAAAAAACAACTTAATTTGAAAATTTAACCTAGTAAATTAGCCAAAAGTCTATTCAATGACCAGTAATAAGTGGATGACTATAAATAATTACACAGCCTTCAATGGGAAATATCTGTTAGAGTCGAGGGATCTTTTTAAAAGGCTGTGTAATTATTTCTGTCTCTGTGCTTACCATTTTGGAGCCATAGATTTTGGAGCCTTGGATAAAAAAAATGCTTGTTAGTCATGGTTTTTAACAAGCTTTTAGGTTGCAGCCATAAAACCAAATGGTATAACAGCCAAGCTTTTATCTATTGCATAGCGAATGCCAGCATTCGACAAACAAGTTAGTAGAATACAGGCATCTTTGTTATAGAAGGTCTTCTCAACCAGCCGAAACCTTTTTTCTGGGATTATTGTCTCCAATCTCTTGTCTTAATTTACTTCCAAGCCCTCTGTGTCCCCCGCAGCACTTCGCGCGTCAACTTTCATCACGATCGCAATTGCCTTGCAGCTCAATCATTTGTCGGCGTTTCCAAGTGTAGTGTAGGATATTAACACCTAACTCCTGGGCTGTGCGAATTGTCACGCGCGACAAACTTAAGTCTTCATCTAATCCCCAAGCAGAGGCTAAATTACCTATCGTTAAGATTAAACCCCCTCCTACTTGGAGTTGAACTATTTGTTGATTCACCAACGGCAGAGCTGCGAATAAAAACGGTCGAGTGCGTAAGGGATGATCGCGCCGTAATTGCTCTAGCGGCTTGAGAGGAGTTTTGATCTGTCCAGCTAAGGCTTGCACTGATTTAATCAGCTCAGTTGCATCAGATGGGGCATCCACTAGCAGGATTCCCCCAGATTTAATATAAGTTTCCAATGCTGTCAATTCGGGAGCGTTGAGCGATAATTTCTGCTGGCCTGTGAGGTAAAGCAAATCGTAAGATTCGAGATTGCCCGTCCATTCCACCCGATCAATCACCTCTGCACCTCGCAGCGATGGACAGAGCGCTTCAACTGCTTGCAATAAGTAAGAGAGATTGAAAAAATTCTGACTGCACTCAGGATCGCTATGATTAACTTGGGCAATATGCAGTAAAGCTTGAGGACGTGCTTGAGCTGGAGTGCGATAGCGCAGATCGATGTCGCCATACCCTGGAAAGAAGACATCGGCAGGGCGGGTAATTTCTTTGTGGTCGATTTGCAAGCGAATTCGACACAACTCAACTTCAAAGCTATCAGGAGGAGAGCTTTTTTCATCAATCCGAAATGTTTCTTGTACGATCTCGCTTGGTTTTTGCTCCTCCAGTTCATCTGGATCGCGGTATCTTGCCACTAAATACACGACAACTGGCTCAGAGTCATTTAATTCAGTAGCAATCCGAAAATTGAATGGTTGTGGCACAACGATCAAATTCCCGGCTAGGTCGATCGCGATTCCAGGTTGAATCTGCACCCAGCGTCGATCACGATAGGCAGCTGCTACCTCTTTGGGAGGTGCGATCGCGCCCACTCCCAAACCGCAAACTATCCCTGGTTGATTGAGCGATTGATAGTGGACATTCTGGCGCTGACGGTGGTAATTGTGAGCGCGTTGCCATCGCTCGGCATTAATCAACAATCCATCAGTAACTTGTAGGCGTTCAAAACGGTTAATCGGTGGAGCAGGAAAGGGGCGAGTCATATAGTAAAAATGGGTAATGGGTAGTCAAAAGTAAAAAAACAATTACCAACTACCAATTACTGATTAAGAGGAATTTTCAATAATTAGTTCGTAGGTGCAAAAAGCTGGTTTTTCAGAGTCAATAATTTGCCTAACCAACTGCTCGTCAATTTTAATGTTGCGATCGCTGCGCAGTCGCACGACAAAGTGATAGGGATTTCCACCGCCTAGAACGGTATCCTCTCCTAAGCGGGAGTTTCCTAGCACCATCCCCTGACCGAAAGGTTCAGTGATACTGATATGCTGGTCAGTTTCAGGTAAACCAGTGTATAGATGCAAATAAAGGCGCAATCCTTTGCGAGTACCGCGCCAGCGATAAATCTCTACAGCCCGACGAATTAAGCGTCGCTGGTGGTTGAGACTCCAGTGAGGTTCTACAGGCCAAGCAACCCAATGAGCTAAAAAGGGCAACAGCGCTTGTGGACAAGTCAAAGGATCTAAATTCGCCCACATACTGTTAAAGCTATTGACCACAGGTTCAAATGCCTGCTCGAAGATGGCAATAAAGCGGTTAATAAAGTCAACTTCTCGGTACAGAATCGGTAGAAAATTAACATAGTTACTGTGCGGACGCACGTACAGATTGAAGTCAGCCTGCTCCATCAGTTGCAGTACAGGCTTGCGTTTGATGCTGCGGTGAGCATAGACTGAAAGACTGCCATGCAAGTCAAGGTTCAGGCGCTCTGTTTTGCCTGAAGTAATGGCGTGCCGATCTTCAAAAAAGTTATTGGGAACTGAAAATACCAACTCGCCAGACCAGCTACCTTTTGCCGTAACTTCTATACCCTCTGGGCCAATTTCCTGCCATTCTACAGGGGGTAGGTAACTTTCGGGCGATCGCCTCAAACGGCTGTTGCGGCTGTTATTCTTGACTTCAGTAGTTGTGGCAACTGCTGGCGTAACAATTTTATACCATTTGACGGGAAAATTGCCTTCAATCCACAAGATCAGCCGTAGGGAACGGGCTTCCCAGTTCTGCACTTGCAACGACATACGCGCAGGTTCTCCTGGATGTAGCACTAAGCAGCGCAAGTTCTCCTGAATTGCTGCTGTTGCTAGCTCGTTTGGTTCTGCTAACGCTACACCTGGCTGTGGGACAGCTTCAGGCAGTTGCATCGGGGTTAATTGTAGGCTGATACCTTGCTGGCTGAGGGCTGAAACCATAACTTATAGCATTTTGGATTTTAGATTTTAGATTTTGAAGCCACTGCGGTGGACGGGTTCCCTGGCATAAAGCAAGTGGCGTGATTTTGAATTGGTAATTGCTTATTTGAATTACGAATTAATTTGTCGGATGTCGTGGCTGGCTCGTAGCTGATCGTCTGCCCAAGAACAAATCAAGCCGAAGGGGCCGGGATCGATGAATGGTTCTGGTGTGGTTTGGCGTTGCCAGGTGTCGCCTTGTCGGCGGAGGGAAAACAATAATACGGCTCCTAAGTAGCGCACTCCTGGTGTTTTTTGGAGTAAAGCCACAATGTCTGAAGGATAGACAGGGCGACCAAACGGCCAGCCTGTTCCTTCTAGTCCTCCGGTTAAAGGGTTAAGGTATCGATAGAGCGTTACCCGAAGTTGATTTAAGATTTCCCGTCGCGCCGTCGGATTATTGTATGCAGGCTCTAGCCCAAGTTCCGCTTGAACGGCGACTCCAGTATATTCTGGTGCTTGCAGCTGCACTTGGACTCCTAACAGCCGACGCTCATCCAAATAGTTTAAAACCTGTTGTTGCAAGGTGGGTATGAGAGCAAATCGTTCTGGCGAAATTCCTAACCCAAGATCTATCGCATCTGTATTCGCTTGAGGTACGATTAACAAACTGACGCTGCCAGCACTCCGACTCTCGCTTGTAGGCAAGCACTTGACACGGGCAATTCCTCCACCTCCAGCTTGCAGGGTCAACACCTCAAAATCTTCTGCCGTCACAGCGCGATCACGGGTACGAAGCATCCGGGGAGCGCGTAAGACAGCTTGGTCGAGCGACTCTGCATCCGCACCGTTACGAGCTGGGCCATGATTTGTGACGCTGGCAACATAAGGAATTGCTGACTTGAGAAATCGCAGGGTTCCAGCTTGCACGTTGCCCTTTTTTCCGCCACCTGTACGATAAGCAACCATTGTAATGACAGATCCGCGCGCTGGTACTGCCCCATATTGCCGTTCCAACAACCGCAACTGAGTTTCTCCACCTGTAAATGTCTTCTCGGACAAAGACTCCTGAATGTCCTCTCGCGCCTGAGTGTGCAACTTCAGTGCCTCCGGTTCCCGAATCAGCGGCCCGAACTGAACGGTTCCCGTGAGAGAATCAATGGTATAATGCAGGCTATCCGATCCGGAGTCAGCAAAGTCTAGAACTTCCTGCCAAGTTTGAGTTTTTCCGTTGGGGGGAGTGACTTCTAGATGCTCACCCTCTTGACGCTTGAGAATTGGTGGAGATTGTACCTGAAAGCTTTGCCCTGGCTTACCATTACTGATTCCTAACTGTTCCTGTTCAATCGTAATACTTTGACTAGCTCGCACAGTGCCGCCGATAGTTCGCACCGATACCTCGGTAACTCGCGGCGAACTTGTATAAGCAGGCTGTTGATTAGATTTCCCAGCTGTCAAGACACAGCGCAGCCAGCGACCTCGGTAAGCTGTAAAGTTAGTGTTGGGCCAGTTTTGGGGCAGGTGCAACACCACATCAGCCCCTTGTTCGGGGTTGCCTCCTTGCTGGGCAACTTCATGAAAACTAAAGCCCCGCGTGCCATCATTAGTCTCACGCAATAACACGGGTTGCCAGCTTTTGCCGTTCCAGGCTTCCCAGTGGCGCGGGGGGTGATTCGGGTCAATTCCGGTAGGTGTGCCTCTGGCTCCTTTAAAATTGACAGCTAGTACGTTGCCGCCAAGCGGTTCTTCCGAGCCAATCACAAGGTAAAAGCAATTTCCAGGTTGTGGTTGTTCTGCAAACAGCGGTAGTTCGTTTCCAGTCCAGGTACTTTCCCCCTGGCGATCCCAATGCCTCGTGCGATCGCTCAGTGTTAGGGGAGTATCATCAGCAGTTGAGGCAACCAAAAAGTGTCGCAGTAGTGGTTTACCAATTGTTAACTCTTCATCCGTACTAAAAATAATTGCTTCTTCAGTTTCGGTGCGCTCGGTTGCAACTTCCGTACTTGGGGGAATTGTGTAAGCTTCCGGCAGATCTGTAGTGAGATAAAACGTGATGTCAGTTTGAGCAGGGGTAGGAGAAATAAGGCGAATTCCCAATAACTCTAGAAATGCGACATAATTTTTGCCAGGGACTTGATTGAAACGCATCAGCATCTGGTCGGACAACCAGGCAAATAGTTCAATCAGTGTCACGCCCGGATCACTGAGGTTGCGATCTGTCCACTCTGGGCAATAGCGAGGAATCCGCAGGATGCACTCATCGACCAATTCATCGAAGGTGCGATCGTCTAGGTTAGAACTGGGTAGTTTTGGTAGAAAATTAAATTCCACAATTACTCCGGCATCGAAACCAGATAGAACGGGTAGACAAAGCTGTAGGTGTCAGGATAGTCTTTAAGCTGATACTCGATGATAATATCCACGCGCCCGCGCACCGGATCGGGATCTGTACGCACCTCATTCACCACAATGCGCGGTTCCCAAGTCTGTAGTGCTTCTAAGACATATAAGCGCATTCGCAGAAGTGTATCAGTACTCAAGGGAGCGAAGGTTAGTTCTGCCAAACGACAGCCAAAGTTAGGGCGATAGACTCGCTCTCCCAGTCCGGTGCGGAGAATAATCCAGATTGATTCCTTAATTTTTTGGGCTTTGGCACTCAACTTAATCTCACCCTGTACGTTTAACTGTAAGGGAAAAGTCAAGCCTGTGCCTAAATATTCTCGTCGTTGGTCGTTCCACAAGTCCGGCATACGGTGCTTTTATCATCGAGATCTGCCATTTAGAATATCTAGCTAGGAAGAAAGTCTCTATTAGCTGAAAGTCGAATGAATGACTAGCCGCTCTACAATATGCTACCGTTTTCGGTTAGGCTGGCTACAAATGTATACTTTGAAAGTGCCTGGCAGCAGGAGATTTTCAATTTCTTATCCAAAATCTATGGCTCCAAAATTGTTAGCTGATACTTGCTATGAGCACCCTATTAGCAGGTTTTAGCTTTGAGCGTAGATCTTGAAACTAGAATTTTAGTGCTTTCCTAAAGGCTAAGGAACTCTGCAACAAAATATCAATTATGGCAATTTTATATTTGCTGCTTGGCTTGCAGAGATGAGTGGCGCTAGTCCAGCGGTTGACGCTGGGGGTGGAATAGGGATACCGCCGAGCAAAATACTAGGCGCGGCAAGTCCAAGGACTGGAGATCTCAATAGCATACTCGCGTTAGCACTTAATGACATTTGTGCTTTAGCATCTAATGACACAATAGGAGCATTTAATAACATTTTTGCTTTAGCATCTAATGACACAATAGAAGCATTTAATGATAGTTCCCCGCGAGCGCTTAATGACAGATTTCCTATAGAACTGATTGAAATTGTTGGCGGCACACTGCGGTCTTCCATTTTTACTCGATGACCGCCTTTGGTTGTAACTTCCACATAGCCTCGAAGATCGTCTAGATGCAATTTATGACCGCCCTTGGTTGTAACTTCCACAAAGCGATCGCTATCGTCGAAATGTAGTTCATGCTTACCAGCTGTTGTGATATGAATACCTGCTTTGCTGCGTCCGCGCGCCTCTTCAACAAATTGAATCGTGTGTCCCGTGCGAGTTTTGATCGTGCGTAACCTGACTTCACCTTTTGAGTTAACTGTTTCATTTACGGTTTCAACTGTTTTGTCTTTGCCGTTCCAAACACCACCAATTATGTATGGTCGATGAATATCCCCGTGTTCAAAACCAACTAGCACTTCATCATTGACTTCAGGCAAACAATAAAATCCCCGATTATTGCTTGCCCCTAGACCGACAACCCTTGCCCAGTTGCTTTCATCTTGCTCGGTTAGCGTTGGTAGTTTGACTTTTACTCGTCCCCAACCCTCTGGATCTTTGTTATTGGTGACAATTCCTACTAACAGAGTTTGACCTGGTTGCAAGTGTACTTGCGGTGATAAGGTAGACAAAAGGCTTCCCTCCCGTAGCCCGCGCACGTTAAAGTCTGTACGGTAGACGCGCTGGCTGTAAAAGTGACGAGTTTCGGTGACATAATATTTCCCGCTGTAGCGAGTCCCCATTCCTTTTAATTCCACGACTCTGCCTGGGCGAATTCTTGGATTTCCTTCAGCTTTGGCATCGGCATAGACAAACTCTCCGCCTAACTCGTTGCAGAGAGCTTGAGCCATTCTTTTAGCTTCTTTGGGTTTAAAAACTGGCTGGTCTACTACAATCATTTTGGCAGGCTTACTGCTTTTAAATGCCGTGCTGGTGCGACTTCCTTGGCCGTTCCCCGTAGTTGTCACCACTTGCTCTGCGTTGGCAGTTTCGTTAATTAATCTTTTTTGGCTGTAGTCCCAACTATGAACTTCTACGGCACTGACTTGCTCAGCACTCGTGGTACGAACACGAAAACTACTAATATCAGCTAACCATTCCAGTTGCAGGGATGTTTCGCTCTTAGGCTGACGAAAGTAGAGCTTATTGTCCTGCATAAATAGTTCAAAACCAATTCGCGCTGCTCTTTGGCGCAGAAATTCCATATTGGTTTGGTTTTCTTGAAACACATAATCGTGAGGTTCGCCGCTATTATCGATTTGACCAATTTGAATGCCGCTCTGGGCCGCGACTTTCCGCACAATATCACTGTCGGTGTTATTCAAAAATGACCGATTGCAGCGCCCTCGATGCAAACGATGGGAAACATCATAGCCTCGGACAACAATGTGTGCTTCTGAAGCGCTGGTGAAATTCACTTCTAAAGCAGTAATTTCGCCGTCAATCAACTGTTGTCCCTTAATTTCTTCTCTAAATTCTCGGTCTTGGGTGGTACTGGAAGTAAAGCCAATTAATACGCGATCGCCAATCTTAAAATACTGCTGATTTCGCCAAGGTTCGCTGCGATCGCTACCCGGTACGTAAGCATTATGGACAACAATCTCGAACATTGCTGGCAAATGCAAGCTTTCCTCTACACAAACTTGCAGCACGTCCTTCATTAGCTCTGGCGGAGCGCTTGCACCTTCCAATTTGAGGATCAGTTCAGATACGTAAAGGCTTTGACCAGTCATAGTTGGTAAGGGAGATCGGGAGATAAGCTGTGGGACATCTAAGTTGCTTCTTTTGACAAGCAGGGGATGCAGGGGATGCAAGGGGAGATAAGGCGATTGTTTAGATCGCACAAAGAGCGCAAATTAAATGTGCTTTAGCTTAGAAAGCTGAATCGCGTTGAAGAGTTGGAAATATCAATTTTTCTGATTATTGCGCTTTTATTCTGGCTTTTAAGTTTAATTTTGAACACCTAAAGCTGGTTCTGCTTGGCGAACTTTAGCTGAAGTTGCTGTGTCACCTGGGAGATTTTCTGGATCGACTTCTTGCAGCGAGATGTCTACTAAAGCTCGAACAGGCGTGCCATCTGTGTGAAACATTGTTAACTTGTAGCTTAAGCGAGTCATGACACAGTGAAAATATTTATCTTTCCAAACAAAAATGTAGACGGGTGGTCGTGATGGTGTTTGTGCGCGAGCGGTTACTCCTTGTTTGATATTATTCACATACTGTTTCATCACTGATGTCTTTGTTTCATAAGTATCGAATAAAAGGTTACTTAGGGTAAATTCATAAGGTTGCACTCCTGAAAAGTTAACTTTAGGTAGAAGGGATGTACCACGATTACCTGGATCGCTGTTCCAAGTCACGCTGCGAGCAAAGCTAATTTCTGTGGGATTGAACATAAACTCAATATCTCTCGCCTCGCCATTGTAGGGAGAGCTATAAACTATAAGTTTTGCTTTCTCAAGTGCCATTGATATTTTCTCCAAAGTTAAAGGTAATTGGTAGTTGGTATAGCAACCCGCGCCGGAAGAGTAAATCTTTCAATTGGTTGTCATTTGTCCTTTGTTCTGAAATACGAATGACTAATGACGACGGGGAGTATTTCATGACTCAAATGAGATTGCTATAATTTTTAATTGACTATTAATTGTTTTTTACTATTAACTATTAGCTATTAGCCATTAACCGCGTCAGAGCGAAGAAAGTTACCAAGGCAAACGTCCTGAGTAGAAGCCGTGCCGTTCTCGTTCCAATTCCAGGCGTTGGCGCAGACGGTGATAAATCTCCCGCGCCAGCATTTCCAGATCGTTAGAATTAGCTTTTTTCTGAGATGAACCAGGCGCTTCTATCGTGTGGGCGATCGCTTGTGCTGGCGTAAATGTATCAGATGCAACTTCTCCACCTTTGGCAAATCCTTGTGGTTGCACCGAGCTAACTTTCGTCTCAGAAGTTACTGGAGCAGATGGCAATGGGTTGTTATTGGAGTAGGAGCTAGGTACTGCCATACTACTTGGTGTAGAAGTATTGTCAGATGCAGTACCGCCAAAGAGCAAATCTTCAACGCTATCCCAGTGATCGGGAATTAAATCGGGGCGAGCAAAAGCATTGGGCGCGGGTTTGCGAAAAATTAGGGGAGTTGCAGCATAGTGCGTTTGGGGTGGATCGGGTTGCTTGACTGGGTTATTTACAGAAGCAGGTTCTTCAGCTAACTGTAGAGTTGGGGGAATCAACGCCTTCACCACTCTAGGCAACGAGGTGTGGGAGATTTTGCGCTGCACTGAGCTTGGTACAGAATGCGGAGCGATTGCGGAATCTGAAGATTCGACTTTAGTCGGAATTTCAGGCTGAATTTCTAACGCTCCTCCCTTGTTAATGTGGTGCAATATATCACGATGTTTCTGAGCATCTGTAGCGTTAACCACAAATTCCCCAGGGGTGAGCATTGCAGGCACGGTATCTGAAGCCGCTATGGGCTTGCTAGTTAGATTAGTAGAGGCTGGTACTGCTCCCCCCACTGCAAAGCCTTGGGGTGGAACCTGTGAGGGAAATGCACTCTCTGTTTCAGCTTGAGTAGCGTGTTCTAAGTTTTCGACTATCTTCTCGTTTCCAGGCTCAGCCTGAGAACTAGGGGCTTTGCGATCGCCCCCTGTTTTCTCTAGAAAAGCTTCGTCAATCAGAGGCTGTTGACTGTTAGCAGAAGCAATAAGATCGGCAGGTTCAGTCTCAAAAGTTGGATGGAAAGCTTGGTTGGGAGATTCCGCTTCAAATCGATCTTGCTGTTGCAAGTTATGAGATTGTTTGACTTGCAAATCTGGAGCAGAGACATGGCGGCGCGGTTCAACAACAGATGGAACTTCTGCGCTTTCTTGAGGGATAGCAAAGTTGCGATCGCGTAGTTCAAAAGTGCTAGAACTTGTGACTTCTTGGCTAGGAATAATATCAGATTCGGTTAGCTGCTGGTTGCTAATCGTGTTGCTCTTAATTTCTAGTGCAGACGATTCTTCGTCATCTATTTCATCAATAGAAGCTGGGTAAATCTGTTTTGCTCCTGAAGCTGTTGTTAACACATCCAAAGCAACAGATGCCTCTGCAACTGGTTGTTGAAGTGATGAGATCTCAGGCGTGGCTGAAGTGTCTAGCTGTCGTGTTTGGGATGGGGAATTGTCTATAGGTTCAATAGAGCGATCGCTCTTTTGTATAGTTGGCTCTGGTGCGGCATCTGGAACGAGCGGCAACGGTTGTGAGTCAACAGCGGCGTGTAAGAATGGTTGTACTGGAGTGTTGGGCAGAACAGGTATTGTAGAAGCTGGTTGAATTTCTTGGCTAGCTTCTGGAATAGTAAAAAGTTTAGGTGTAGTCGGTGGAATTTCTGCTGTTATGTCTTCTAAGGTAGGTAAATAGCGATCGCGCGGTTCAATCACTGGTGGAATTTCTGCTTCGCTTTCTTGGGGGGTAGCAAAATCGCGGCGCGAGTCAATAGTATCAGATGCTATTGCCTTTTGATTACTAATCAAATTACGCGCAATTTCTCCTTCAGACGAGCCTGACTCGTCTACCTCATTAGTGGAAGTTGGGTAGATCTCTTTTGCGCTTGAAGTTGTTGACATATCCAAAGCAACAGTTGACTTCTTTAGATCTGGTTGTTGAAGCTCTGATGATAAAAGATCAGGCGTTTCTAAAGTGTCTAGCTGTTGCATTTGGGATTCGGAATTATCTATAGGTTCAATAGAGCGATCGCTCTTTTGTATAGTTGGCTCTGGTGCGGCATCTGGAACGAGCGGCAACGGTTGTGAGTCAACAGCGGCGTGTAAAAATGGTTGTACTGGAGTGTCGGGCAGAACAGGTATTGTAGCCGCTTGAATTTCTTGGCTAGCTTCTGGAATAGTAAAAAGTTTAGGTGTAGTCGCTGGCTGTGCAACTGGTTGTTGAAGTGATGAGATCTCAGGCGTGGCTGAAGTGTCTAGCTGTCGTGTTTGGGATGGGGAATTGTCTATAGGTTCAATAGAGCGATCGCTCTTTTGTATAGTTGGCTCTGGTGCGGCATCTGGCACGAGCGGCAACGGTTGTGAGTCAACAGCGGCGTGTAAGAATGGTTGTACTGGAGTGTCGGGCAGAACAGGTATTGTAGAAGCTGGTTGAATTTCTTGGCTAGCTTCTGAAATAGTAAAAAGTTTAGGTGTAGTCGGTGGAATTTCTGCTGTTATGTCTTCTAAGGTAGGTAAATAGTGATCGCGCGGTTCAATCACTGGTGGAATTTCTGCTTCGCTTTCTTGGGGGGTAGCAAAATCGCGGCGCGAGTCAAAAGTGCTAGAACTTGTTACTTCCAAATTGCTAGGAGCAATATTAGATTCAGTTAGCTGCTGGTTGCTAATCGTGTTGCTCTCGATTTCTACCCCAGACGATTTTTCATTTCCCTCTACCTCTTTTAACCTCTGCTCCAAGGGAAGATTTAGTCGTTGTTTCTGCAGATTGGGAGAACTATAGGGAAGTGGGGAGGTAGGGAGAATCGCTTTTGCTGTTGTTTCTTCGTTTTGATTTAGGATAATACCTGTCTTTTGCTCTGTTGATTGTTGCAGTTGTGCTGCTTTTGACTTGACAGAGATTTCCTGTGCAGTTGGTTGGGATAGAGGATTTTCATGTGGCTCGAAGGAGCGATCGCTCAATGCTATTGTTTGATCGATGATTTGTTCTGCTGTAGCGAGTTGGCGATCGCTTTGCTTTTGTGTGCTAGAACTTATTATCTCTTCGGTAGTAGAAACAGCATTAAGTGTTGACTCTTGTTGACTTTCAGATATTGGCGCTAGTTGGATAGGAGTTGTTATCGTAGCTGGTGAACTATCTGTGTTAACAGGTTCAGCCGCAGCCACAAGTTGAGTTTCTTTCTCTACTGGGGTTATAGATTGTTCTAGCGCAGTTGGTTGAAATGGTAAATCTTCAGAGGAATATAAATCGGGATTCTGTTCGCTTGTCGGACTTATTGTTTCTGCTGCTAGAGTAACATTATTTTCCCTTAACTCCCCCTGCTGTTCCAATACAAAATCTATTTTTGGTCGTCGTCTCTTCTGGCGTTGAGGATTTGAATCGATAGCAAGATGAGTTTGCTTTATAACATTTGGTACTGTTTTTTTAGAGCTTGTTTTTCTCTTTGGGCTTTTCGTTTTGGATTTAGCTTTAGTAGTTTTACTAGTATTTTTTCTTTTCGTTGATGTTTGAATTGGTGTATTGCTTGCACTAAAATCTAGAGAAAGCTCTTCTACCATATAAACTTTTGTAGGTGAAAGCTCTTGTTCAGCTTTGGTTTGATCTACCGCATTATCACTTTCATTTATCTGCAAGTTCTTAGAAAACGGTAATTCTGAGCTATCAAATTCAGTATCTCCATCTGGCGATCGCTGTACCAAATCGGAGGACAATTGAGAATAGAGCAAGGGTTGAGATTGAAATAAATTTAGATTTAAATACTTGTTGGTAATTAAAGAC
>DATNQH010000278.1:0-6502 GCA_036704105.1 Leptolyngbyaceae cyanobacterium
CGCAGCAACTCGAAGCAGCAGTGCTAGAGAAATCCTATGGTTTTATGACAATTTATTGCTGACGTTAACGAACATGATCTTTGTTCGCAATACTAGCGGGGCAGTTCATTTAGTTGATTCAGAGCCGCCTCTCAACAAGGCAAACTGAACCGTATTATATTCCGATAAATATATCGGTTAAATTAAAACCCTACAAACGGTTAAGTAAGTTGTGCAATTCATCACTATAGCTTGAGAAAACTATTATGTATTTGGGAAGATTCACCAAAACTAAATTGAGCTGTACATTAGCAGTGTATAGTCTAAATAAAAAAGCCAGCTATGCTGAATGAAAACGATTCAAATCACCGATTAAATTTTACTTCTATACGTAACAAGTCTAAAAAATTACAAATTGAATCTGACTTTAGGCGCAGAAAAGCTGAACTTATCCGTATTAAAGCTCAATTTGTATGTGCTAAAAATAAATTAATTATTTTGGCACATTTTTACATTAATTCAAATCTTTACCGGGCTAGAGTGCCAGTGGAGTTTGAGCTTTAAATAGCAATAACTCCGGTATATGCAATCCTAGTAATTCTTGAAACTCCGCCAGACACAAACAGCTTGGTCAAGGTAGAGACCTAACAGTGAGTAATAAGCTTAAATAGCAACTGAACTATTAGGCATTGTTCTCAAGGCTTACGTTTTTTAACGCAGTCCAATAAGTTCTTATGAATTACATAGGATTGCTACAGTAGATGTTGCTCTAATAGAACCGAGCTTTTTTGAAAATGTTGTGCAACGTCCCCGATGGAACATCACCTGAGAGCTTTCCAGGTAAAGTAACTAACTCTCTTCTGTTTGTATGTTTGAACTGACGATGGCTGCCTCTAATTCTAGAAAGAAACCATCCTTGTTGTTCTAGCTTTCTCGCTACCTCGATCACCTTCATAAGAAAATTCCGCATCTTTGAATAACCTATTGACTTTGTGGTTAGGCACAGCTCAACGAAAACTAGCCGCATAACCTAACTTAGGAGGATCGCAACTAACGCTAAAAAACCAGCAACTATGCTATCCATCCAAAAGTTTCGCAACGTTGCGAAAAAACTAGCAGATGTCATATCCATCCCGAAAGTTTCGCATCGTTGCGAAAAAACTAGCAGATGCCATATCTATCTCAAAAGTTTCGCAACTAACGCTAAAAAATCAAACCGAACTTAGCTCCTCGCCTGAACCGGAACAGTTGTAGTTTTGGCTTTGGTGTGCGTTCTTGCAACTGCTGCTGATGCCCCTGCTATTGTTGCAGACGTTGTGCCGAAGTATTGACGCAGAGATGGTAGTCCATCGATGTAATTCATCACGGATGATAACCCTACAAACTGGTAGAGATCGATCGCGTTTTGCCACTCCTGATCATTCGCTCTTTGAGCCAGAAGCAGATCTATAACTACCTGGGGTAATTCGACTTCTGTGTTGTTTCGCCAATCCCAAGTAGCGGTTTTTTCTGCCAGCAGCTCTTGGGCGGATACTGGTGGTAGATGGGGACGCTTCGACTGACGTAGCGCAAATAATTCTGCTTCAAGTCCGACAATGGGGAGGCTCAATTGAATCCCTTGTTTTGGTTTAAGTTTTTGCCCCGGTTTCCAAGTCACCACTCTAAGGATTAACTGGCTCATCGACTGCGAGGACGGCGGCGGGAATTGGCAGGCAAAGCTGCCCCTCTAACTTAATAGGTGTAAGTCTTTGGCTGACGAGGCAATGTGGGTAAACAGTCGTGTATGTATGCGCTGCGGTTTTTCTGGGATCTCCATACTTGCGAAGCGTAATTCCTAGCGTATGCCAACGATAACCTGGTGCAGCATCAGCAAATTCTGGTAAACTTGGCATTGGTAGCCGCTCCAATCCGTCCAACTGGAGATAACGATCACCACCTAACCCCGGCCAAACTTCTCTAAGTTTATATTCGGGGTGTTGTTTGAGAAAATTGTTGAGCCACTTGCGCTGGCGAGGATTAAGTCTAGGTCTACTCATCTAGTGCAATCTCCATTTGTTGATTAATTAGTAGAAATTTTTAAACCAAGTCTTGCAACCGCTACAAAAATTCGCGTCCAAACCAGGAATCATGTCCTGTCCACATTGCCTACACTTAGGCTTCTCCACGCGGATAGCATCGCAGCCGCCGTAACAGTCTGGGCGGTATTTCTGCACTAGCTTAGCTACCAAATATCTGTGGCAGAATCTACCAACACACTTCCCACACAAGAGCGTGGAATGCTGCTTTGGGTCGAGACAATCTAGCCATGATTTTACCTCTTGCCAGGAATTCTTGATTTGTTCCCGGTATTGCTCTGTGTATTCAGCGAAGCTAATTTGATTGCCAGGGCAATCAAGCCTATTATCGGTACTGGGAATGAAAAATTCGAGCTTACCGTCGAGTTTGAAGTCGGATGGAACACTTGTTGAGATGGACAACAATAACCCGTGATGATATGCAGGTTCTGAATATGAGGCAGTGTACAGCATAATCTTCTCATTAGAGTGACTAGATGCAGCTTGGAAAATAGAACTCTTTTTCCAAGCTGCGTATGTTTATCGTGCTGTAGCTCTAGGCTTAAAAAGGAATATCTGCGCCTTGAGAGCTATCGCCATAGCGCTCCTCGTCATGTCTGTTTATAGTTACAGTAGCTGACCCACGTGGCTCAGCCAGTCTCAAACCCGATGTAGTTTGAGGTTCTACCACAAAATCAGGTGGAGTAACTCTATCAGGTAAAGCTGCCGTGTCCTCACCTGCCGCTAGTGCTGGATTGGCTGAGAATACGTCCATTTTTTGCATCGGTTCCAGCGCTGACCACGTTTGCTCTTTGAGATGCGTGTAGCCGACAAAATATGATTTCCAATTTTCTGTAGTGGGCTTCTCATGCTCCACTACTCGGCAACACCAATGCTTCATTTTGTCACCCAATAGCTCGGCTTTCGTTGTAAAACAGAAGACCCCAAGAGAGTGGAACTGCTCGTTTTTCGGCTTGGCTGACGTTTGGTTAGTAATGGCGTGACAAGCCTCCAATTCAGTTCTGAATGCCTTGCGCTCGATTTCAAACGTTGCACCGTTGACTCCCCTCGCCGCATACTTCAAAGGCAATGTATGCAAAGGATTATTGTCATCATCTAGAAAAAAGACCAGATACAAGCGCTCTGTTTTAATATTAGGATCGTTTTTGAGAGCAGCATCATAAAGCCCTACAACGACTCTAGTTTTTTGCGACTCTGAAGCTTTGACGTTGTACTGGTATAACTCAGTTTTTGCGCAGACTAACATACGAGGATGAGTAAACAAAATTCCCGGTTCAGTCTCTCCAGAGCGAAATGTGTGGTCAATCAGTTGAGATTCATCAAAATTAATCCAACCGCATCGCGCCATTGTGCTAACTGGAATAAAATAACCACACTGATGTTGGTCATTTAGTACGATTACTGTCGGTAATGCTGCATCTTTATCGATAAATTCGTCTGAGGTAAATTCATCGCGTTCAAATGTATTCGTCATTGTGAGATAAACCTTTGATAGCTTACGATTGCACGAGTAATTGCTTGTAGTGATTGTTAGTAGTCCGATTAACGCTTGGTTTTCTTCTTCAACCCTAGATGCGGCTTAATATCTCCCACCAAAAGCCCTGCTTCTAATGCATGGCAATGACGAACTAGTTCTCCATCCGCTAGCCGAATCATTGTGGTAATCCTATCTTTAATGGATACCATATTTTTAAATGATGGGTGAATAACTAATCCCATCAATGCCCAATCCCTGTACTCGAACGCCACCAGGAATTGAGTAGATTTAAGCTAATTAGAAACACCACCGAGCTAGCAAGTAGTAAAAATTCGCTCAAGGCTAACTAAGAAATTGTCTTCTTTGTTTAATCTTATTTCTATTAGAATTGGTAGCACGGTCGAGGCTAAATCATAGTTGTCCAGCCTACGCTAGCGATCGCTTAAAAAGGCCCTTGCTTGTTCATCCAGAGTCCGAATCATCCGCCGTGATGGTTTATTATGAAACCACTCGTTAACATTTGTAGCTAACAATTCTGGCGCTTCTTTTCTCATTCGATTGTAATATTTAGCTGGGATATCAAGCTTTGCTGCAATCTGCGTGTGGCAGTTTTCCGTTACAGGAAATTCATTACTGCTTGTTTCAGTTTCTAGAGTAAGCTCTCCCTTTGGTGTCATCTCTAATACTGATGTACTAGCAACAAAATCTTTCTTCGTTTCGGACTGTCTTTCAAGTGCAGTTGCAAGTTCGACTAACGCCAGTCCACTTTTCATTGCTAAAATCCTTTTAGTTCGTTTTTACTTAACCCCCAAGTAAGCCTGGGTTCATGGTGTCTCCCAGGCTTTTTTTTTGGATGTGGTTGTTAATTCAATAAATCTGCTACTGCAATCGAATTCAACACCTGCGCTCGTCTGCCGCCAGAAATGAATAGCTATGTTCGTGCTTTACCAAATCGCGCTCGTTTAGTAGTCTCAAGCAGTTGCAGAAAAAAGCATTGGGGCAAACAGCAGACGTGAGTGATCGTTGAAGTTGGACTGATGCCACTACAACGCTAAGGGGAGACTTTGATCGCCTCCCCTTACCCATATGGTGACAATTGCACTCATGCTCATGCACTTGCCAACACTAGACTAGGAACTTAATAGCACAGAGGCTGTGCAAGCTAAACTGAGTCCGAGCCAATGCGAAAAAGTTAAATTCTCGTTAAAGATGAAACAACCAATAAAAACTGTGACCAGAGTTGCTAAAAGAAGCCAAGACGCGCCCATGATTGTAATTTCATTTTTGTGCAGAAGTGCAGGCAACCATGTCAACGCTGCGAATGAATAGCACATTACAACTTGAACAGAAGTGCCAACAGTTGGATTTATTGCCCAAAGTTTAGAAAAATATTCACCCCCAGCGTAGAAAGAGGCAGAGAGCATTAGCCAAACGAATGGGGGAAATACGACTAAAAATTTAATCATTTTGGTGAAGAGATGACATGAGAATGTCCTGAGATTTCATCTGCATTGACTGGGTTTTTCGTTTGTCCCTGGCTGAGGATTGTGATTGTGGAGGTTTACCAATTAATCTGCTGTTGGATCTGATTTTAACTACCCCGCTCCTCTGTGCAACAAAATCGAGCAAAGCTAAGACAAGACCAGACACCAGAACTTGACTATTTTGTGGCTGGCGCTCAATGTTCTCCGCTAAAAACAGAATTGAAGAGATTGGCACTTCAAACACTTCCCCGTAGCGCTCCAAAAGAACAAGTGATGGGGTTTTCTGTCCTGACTCAATTTCTGATAAATGGGATGCAGATATCCTAAGTTTCTTCGCCAGTTCCTTCTGCTTAAAATCGTGGCTTGTTCTAAGTAACTTCAGCGCCCTGTGCAGCATTTTTAGCTGCACTCTATCTTCGGCATAAGTAATTTTTGCCTCTAATGAAAAAGGGACGCTTGCTTTTGATGTGGTGCAAACGTCCAATGGATAGCGGATAGTAATACGCTCTGAACCAGCCTAAGCTGCTACTAACGATGCAGTCTGTCGCATAGATAACTTATTTATGTTAAGCAGGTTTTCGCAATAAACGTTCTTCAGCCTTCGTTTGCACCGTGATCGCGCATCGAGTCGGCAGCTGCCAGCGTACTGTTATGTAGTCTCCATTCACCAGCAGGTAAGAAACATAATTCAAGTGCGATCGCTTCCACCTGCCGCTTTGATCCTGAACATAGGCAGACTCAAACGAATGTGGCTCAGGTTTGCCATTGCCCCAGTAAATTCTGCAAAGTGGCCCAGATGCGACTTGATAGCGGAAGCTGCCCCCTGGCGATGTGATAAATTCTCCTAACCACTCCGCACCTATCTGACTTAGCTCACTGGGGCTAAATAAGCCGAATGGGGCATAAAAACGGGTTGGGGCGGGTTCAATCGCAGCACATTTACTCATCTGTTGACGGGGCTAAAAACTCTAGGACGCTGTAGGATGAATTTTAACAGCGTCCTAGCATTTACGAGTCAGTTAACGAACTGGAATCACGCCCGTCAGAATGGCAGCTTGGCGCGGTGAAAGCTTGGTGGGAGGCAAGTTACACCTACCTCCATGAGAGTCATAGAACCAGCCATTTTTGATGCGATAGCCAGGGGGTATCAGCGCCGCCGCTTCTTCCCATTCAGCCATTGTTGCGAAAGCTTTGTGAGTTGGGCGGAAGTCAACGCCTACTGTGTCTCCGGCATATCCAACCGCAGGGACAGGCTCTGTTGGCTCCTGCTGGGGCGGCTGTTGCTGTTCTGGCGGTTGGGCTGGCTCTGGGTCTACAATCCACTCCTGAGTGCAGGAACCAGATACAGGCTTAACGAGCAACCAAACCCTGCCATCTGGTAGTAAATCTTTGTCTACTACCACGATAATCGGCATAAACGGTTCACGGATATAGTCGCCAACACGAGCTTGTGTTGTGGGTTGGTTCCAGGTCTGGGGAGCTTGAGC
>DATNQH010000279.1:0-7196 GCA_036704105.1 Leptolyngbyaceae cyanobacterium
AATCAACCATATAGCGTACATTTAAATTTGTAAACCCACCTAAATTTAGTATTAGCGTAATTTTTAGCAAATATATTTAGTCTAAAACTGATTTAAACTTCAACTCAAATCGTTGCTACACAATAGTTGAGGCTATTTTTAGCAAATAGATTTCAATTAAGAAAATATTAGCTACAGCGTTTTTATACAACTTAATAATTTATTTATCGAATTTGTGTTTCTTCGTTGAGAAACATACTAAATAATTGAGCTAAATGGCGGAATAATAATCATAGCCAGAGAAAAAACAAGATTGCTCGAAGACTGAAAATCAAAATATAACAGGAAACATTCAGTATGGTTCAAGCGATCGCTGCCACAGTCGTACAAACAAGCCCCTTGGCTGCTGAAGAACTGAGTAAGATAAACGCCTACTGGCGTGCAGCTAACTATCTTTCTGTCGGACAAATCTATCTTCAGGGCAATCCCCTACTCAAAGAACCGCTAAAATTAGAACACGTTAAGCCTCGGCTGTTAGGTCACTGGGGTACTACTCCAGGTCTTAATTTCATTTACGTCCATTTCAACCGCATCATCAAGAAATACGACGTAGACGCAATCTACATTGCAGGCCCTGGACATGGCGGCCCTGGCATGGTCGCTAATACGTACTTAGAAGGAACTTACAGCGAATACTACCCAAATATTTCGCAAGACGAAGAGGGAATGCAGAAACTGTTCAAACAGTTTTCTTTCCCCTACGGTATTCCCAGTCATGTTGCACCGGAAACCCCTGGTTCGATTCATGAAGGTGGCGAGTTGGGGTATGCTCTAGTTCATGCCTATGGTGCTGCTTATGACAACCCAGATTTGATTGTTGCCTGCGTTGTCGGGGATGGAGAAGCGGAAACAGGGCCTCTAGCTACCAGTTGGCACAGTAACAAGTTTCTTAACCCAGTCAATGATGGTGCTGTTTTGCCGATTCTGCACCTGAATGGATATAAGATCGCAAATCCAACAGTACTTGCACGGCTAAGCGACGAGGAACTGGAACACCTATTTGTTGGTTACGGCTACAAGCCTTATTTCGTCGAGGGTTCCTACCCAGTTGAGGACGTTCACCAGAAAATGGCGGGTACTCTCGACACCATTATTGCTGAAATTAAAGCAATTCAGCATGATGCTCGTACCAATGGGTTTAAACAGCGTCCCCAGTGGCCGATGATAATTATGCGGACACCTAAAGGCTGGACAGGGCCGAAGGAAGTGGATGGTAAGCCAGTAGAAAACAACTGGCGATCGCACCAAGTCCCCTTATCTGAGTTAGCCAGCAAGCCAGAGCATCTGAAAATGCTCGAAGAGTGGATGAAGAGTTACAAACCAGAAGAACTCTTTGATCGCAACGGTAAGCTAATACCCGAATTAGCAGAACTTGCTCCTAAAGGTCAACGCCGCATGGGTGACAGCCCTCATGCTAACGGCGGTGTGCTGCTACGTGATCTGAAAATGCCAGACTTCCAAAATTATGCTGTCGATGTCAGCAGTCCTGGTACAGTGCAAGCAGAAGCTACCCGAATTATGGGGCAATTTCTGCGAGATATCATCAAACTTAACTCAGAAACCGCTAATTTTCGCCTCTTTGGGCCTGATGAAACTGCATCAAACCGACTGGGTGCTGTATTCGAGGTGACAGATCGAGTATTCACAGGTAAACTTCTCCCTACTGATAGCGACGAGGTTTCCGCCGATGGTAGGGTAATGGAAGTCTTGAGCGAACATATGTGTCAAGGCTGGCTGGAAGGATATTTGCTCACTGGTCGTCATGGCTTGTTTTCCTGCTACGAGGCATTTATCCATATCATCGACTCGATGTTCAACCAACACGCCAAGTGGCTCAAGACTACTCATCATATCACTTGGCGTAGACCGATCGCTTCGCTCAATTACTTACTTACATCTCACGTCTGGCGACAAGATCACAACGGCTTTTCCCACCAAGATCCAGGTTTCATCGATCACGTAATTAATAAGAAAGCAGAGGTCGTTCGCATATATTTACCCCCAGACGCGAATACCCTGCTATCAGTAACAGATCATTGTCTCAGAAGCCGTAACTATGTGAATGTAATTGTGGCTGGTAAGCAACCTGCATTGCAGTATTTAGATATGGATACTGCGATTAAGCACTGCACCAAAGGTATTGGGATCTGGGAATGGGCGAGTAACGACAAGGGAAGCGAACCAGATGTAGTGATGGCTTGTGCAGGTGATATTCCTACCCTAGAAACCCTAGCTGCTGTTGATATTCTGCGGCAAAATTTCCCCCAGTTGAAGATACGAGTGGTGAATGTTGTAGATTTGATGACACTACAGCCTCATTCCGAACATCCTCATGGTTTGAGCGACAAAGACTTTGATAGCCTCTTCACCACTAACAAGCCAGTTATCTTTGCCTTTCATGGTTATCCCTGGCTAATTCACCGCCTCGCCTACCGCCGCACAAATCACAGCAACTTGCACGTTCGCGGTTACAAGGAAGAAGGAACCACAACTACACCTTTTGATATGGTGGTGTTGAATGATTTGGATCGCTTCCACCTAGCAATAGACGTAATTGATCGCCTACCTCAACTCGGAGCTAAAGCAGCTTATACCAAACAAATGCTCAAAGATAAGCTGATCGAACACAAGCTGTATGTTTCAACACACGGCGAAGATATGCCAGAAATTCGCAAGTGGAAGTGGCAATACTACAGCAATCCTGATTCAGTCAAGTCTAATGTTGATACACAACATGATAACGCTAGTGCTTCACCCTCACTAGAAGGAGAACAAGGAGAAGCAAGATCTCGTTCCTAATCGGGAGATAGGGAGAAAAGGGGACAAATCAACCACCAACTACCAGTACAGACGTAGCACCAGTAGAGACGTAGCAGTGCTATGTCTCTACCAACGACCATACCCTATACCCCAGACCTCTCTTTCTGCGATCGCACTATTGGAATGTTGTCTAGACAACTGGAAGCTAAAACCTATCTCGGTACAATTGGCAGAATGCTTTGAACAAACGGCTGGTTGTAGGTAAATCGGTAGTGTTGCGCTGGAGATTTTGTTGTGTCTAAATTGAAAGTTGGAATCAATGGATTTGGTCGCATTGGGCGGTTAGTTGCACGGGCTGCTGTTAATCATCCGCAAATTGAAATTGTTGGGATCAACGACTTAGTACCGCCAGACAATTTGGCTTATTTATTCAAATACGATTCAACTCATGGCAAACTTGATAGCCAAGTTGACTGCAAAGAAGATGGGATGATTATCAACGGGCGTTTCATCCCCTGCGTGTCGGTGAGAAATCCGGCAGAATTACCTTGGGGTCAACTTGAGGTAGATTATGTAGTTGAGTCTACAGGGTTGTTCACCAACTACGATGGAGCAGCAAATCATTTACAAGCAGGAGCAAAGCGAGTAGTAATTTCAGCCCCAACCAAAGATCCAGAGAAAGTTCCCACTCTGCTGATGGGTGTCAATCATCAAAATTTCGATCCCGCAAAAGATGCGATCGTCTCCAATGCCAGTTGTACCACGAATTGTTTGGCTCCTGTAGCAAAGGTGATCGATGACAACTTTGGCTTAACTGAAGGATTGATGACTACAGTTCACGCCATGACTGCTACTCAACCAACCGTAGATGGGCCAAGCAAAAAAGACTGGCGAGGGGGACGCGGTGCAGCACAAAATATCATTCCCTCTTCTACAGGAGCGGCTAAAGCTGTAGCCTTGGTATTACCGCAATTGAAAGGTAAGTTAACCGGAATGGCATTCCGAGTTCCCACGCCCGATGTTTCTGTAGTCGATCTGACTTTCAAGACTGCTAAATCAACTAGTTATAAGGAAATCTGTGCGGCGATGAAAGAAGCTGCTGAAAATGGAATGTCAGGTATTTTAGGATACACAGATGAAGAAGTAGTTTCAACAGATTTTCAAGGCGATCGCCGTTCTAGTATCTTTGATGCTGGTGCGGGGATCGAGTTAAACCCCAACTTCTTCAAAGTAGTTGCTTGGTATGACAACGAGTGGGGCTACTCAAACCGCGTAGTTGACTTAATGCTCTTAATGGCACATAAAGAAGGAATAGTGAGCGATCGCACCACAGTTGCAGTAGCCTAACAAAGTAAAAAATGATGAATGCTGAAAATTCAATTCATAATTCAGCATTCATAATTCATCATTTCCTATCCCCTAATTATGAGCCTAAAACTATATTTGCTCCGACACGGAGAAACGGTTTACAGCCGTACAAATGGCTATTGTGGGGATCTAGATCCCGAATTGACACCAGAAGGGACTTTGATGGCAAAGGCTTTTGCTGATGCCTATGACTCGATTTCTTGGGATGCTGTTTATTCCAGTCCGATGAAACGGACGATCGCAACGGCAAAGCCTTTATGCGATGCGATCGGCATGGAAATGCAACTACGGGATGGACTGAAAGAAATCCGCTATGGCAAATGGGAAGGGCAAACAGTCGAATTTGTCAAGCAAAATTATTCAGAAGATTACATCAGCTGGTTAACAGAACCAGCTTGGAATCCTCCCACCGGAGGCGAAACATCAGTAGAAATTGCCAGTCGTGCAACTATAGTAATTGCAGAAATTCAAGCAAAGTATCCTACGGGTAATGTGTTGGTTGTCTCGCACAAAGCCACGATCAGAATTATTCTTTGCTCTTTGTTGGGGATCGACCTGGGACGATACCGCGATCGCCTCACAGCGTTAGCTGCCTCAGTTAGCATTGTCAAGTTTGACAAACACGGGCCTCTACTAGAAGTTTTGGGCGATCGCCATCATTTACCTGAAGAAATCCGCAACTTGCCAGGAACTTGAGCGATTAGCTCAATCAAGCTTGTTTGGGCCTTGAGAAGGTTTTTTGCTCGTACTTGGGCAGAGGCGCAGCCATTAGCAAAACCTTCTCCAGCAGCCTGGGAGCAATGCGATTGCACCATGCTATTAAATGGCTTTGCCATCCTACAAAGATTTCAGGCGAATCCTTGTACAATCCTGCGATGAGCGATCGAGCAACTTTCTGGGGAGTCGTAGGCATCACCCAGCGAAACCATTGTAGATCTCGAACCATGTCAGTATCAGTTAAAGATGGTAGCAAAGCCGTCACTTGGACGTTATGGGCTTCTAGTTCACCACGTAAAGCTTGGGTAAATCCGACAATTGCAAACTTAGTAGCCGAGTAAGTCGCCATCGTCGGAGCCGCTACCTTGCCCATTAAGCTAGAAACGTTGACGATTTTTCCCTCTCGTTGTGCTGCCATGCGTCGGGCAATTAAATAAGTAATGGTATACATTCTTACCAAATTAATTGCAATCTCTTCCTGCACATTTACAAGTTTGGACTGTAAAAAGGGAACTTGTTGTGCGACTCCAGCACAGTTAACCAGCAGATGAATTGGGCCGTGAGTGCGCCAAGCTTGCGCGATCGCAATATGCACTTGTACTGGTTGAGAAAGATCCAACGGCAATATTGCAGTTTCCACCCCAAGTGCTTCGATTTCTGCGGCAACTTCTGCTAACCGCTGATGATTACGCGCTACCAATATTAGGCGTTTTACTCCTTGCTGTGCCAATTCTAAAGCGATCGCTCGCCCTATGCCACGAGAAGCTCCGGTTACTAGAGCTGTCTTTCCTTGAATATTCATTGTTGAAGCCTTAAAGTTGAGGTTTTACCATGCAGTTAGCTAATGCCGGAACGGAAAGATTGAGTAGAGAAGCTTCCTCGGCATATACTCAGATGAAAAGTAGCTGGTATGTGTAGGATATAGTTTGGACTAAAACGTTAGAGATAGATTGGATTTCAATCAGCTTGCAACGAAGCCTGGTTTTCTTAGGTTAGCCAAAAAAGTTTTTCAGCCAGACTTCAGTTAAATCTCAATCTTTCCTGCACTTTGCGATCGCACCATCCATGCAGGCAATTCTAGAATTAGTGAATTAATACAGAGCCACAATTAATGTCAAGCATAGATAGAACAATTCCTCAACGGGTATCTATCAGAAAAAACAACCACGCACACAACCTAACAAAGGGATCAAGTAACTGCAATATTTCTTAACAAAAAATTCAATTTGTTACATATCCATACAAAGACCTCACAGATTTTCAGGAATGTAGAAGTTAAACAAACACCTGTTCAACCTTACCAGTGAAGCGTTTGGACTAAGTTCATAGTCTTTCACACACCCAGAGGAACTATGAGAAAAGTTTGATATCTTCTAGGTAATCTAAGCTAAATAATTCCAACTACAAGTGGCGTGCTATTGGGTGTATGAGATAGGAAGAAGGGATTAATTACACTTAATCGCTCAATATTGAACCAACAAAATCAAAATCCCCTCACTGCGGTGAAGGGATTTAAGTAGGATGGGCTTCTTCCCACCTTTAATTAAGTATTAAGCTGAACTAAGCTTGCTGTCGGAAGCACCAACTTAGAAGAGTACCACCAACACCTAGTTTCACAGCCTCTAATACCCAATAGCCTGCGTGTAGTCGATCCATAGTTGCAGGAATCTCCACTGACTCAAATAGATTCAGATGAATTCCCGTCGCACACATTTGAGGAGTCAAGAAATATGTATCGCTCAGAGAAACAGCCAGCAATAGCAAGGATAAAACAACAGCAAAATGATGCCAATTAGGAGCAAAAAATTTCGTTCTGCCTAGTCCCAACACACCTGTTAATACTACAGCAGCAGCCAGTAACTCAATCCGATTAAAATTCCAAAAAATCAGATAACCTGCTGTCGTGAAGCCTGGTTGAGTCATCATGCCAGATAAATAAAGGCTAGGCATAATTACCCAATCTAAGAGTAAGCTGCCACCTAGCCATAAACCCAAAGTCACAATGACAATGGTTTGCCAAATCGGTCGCTTTAATTGAAAGCTTGAAGCAGCATTCATGAAATTTCCTCTAACTCTTATATCCATACATTTAGCTTAACTAATTCATTGATTATAAATATGAAATATCCCTTAAGCATCCACTGCAATTAATTGTAATTATTGTGAATCAAAAAAATAAGAATTATTAAAAATAAAAATTGTTTGTTCCCAAGTAATTTTACTTATTTCATTAATTATAAATGTAAGGTGGGCAATGCCCACCCTACTTTACTTGTAAATAGATTTACAAAAAGTCATTACGCATTTCAAGC
>DATNQH010000280.1:0-2973 GCA_036704105.1 Leptolyngbyaceae cyanobacterium
ATGACACTATCGGATTTATCTCCAAGCAGTCAACGCACGGCTCTTGCCACCATCAAAAGCCTGCTCTCGTTCGGGCATAAAATCGGGGTGTTGTCAGAGAATGTGGGTTTACAGATGCGTAAGCCCAAAGCGAAAGACTGCCTGCACGAACGAATCCTGTCAGAGCAGGAAGTCCGGTCGATGATTGCCCAAGAGTTGTGCGAGCGGAATCGCGTCATTCTGCTGCTGCTGTACTCCAGTGGTTTGCGGGTAAGCGAATTGTGTCAGCTGACGTGGAAAGATTTGAAACCTCGTAGCGATTCGGGACAAGTGACGGTGCTGGGCAAAGGCGGTAAGACAAGGACGGTGCTGCTGCCTGCTGCTGTGTGGAATGAAATCATGCAGATGCGCCTCTATGCCCATTCTGGTGATGCCGTATTCTGTTCCAGGGAAGGCGACGATAAAGGGAGACACCTAGACCGCACCCAGGTATATCGAATTGTTGCATCTGCGGCGAAACGTGCTGGCATTGAAGGCAAAGTTTCGCCCCACTGGTTGCGTCATAGTCACGCTTCTCACTCCCTAGAGCATGGCGCACCGATTCATTTGGTACAGGCGACATTGGGACATAACGATATCACTACTACCAGCCGCTACCAGAACGCCCAGCCCGATGACAGCAGCGCAAGGTATTTACCTACTTGAAAAACAATCAATAGGTAGTCGCGGCTGCAAAACGAAAAATCAATTCTTCCAGAAGTCAGAATCACCCCCAAGTTCTCAATAAGAACAGAGAGTACTAAGCTCCGGCACTTTCCCAACGCGGGGTTAGTTGGCTCGGTTACGCTACCAACTCATGATAAGCGGCAATCCGGGTCGGAAATCTGCCTGCTGCCCTTGCATTTCTCTATCAAAACCAAGCTCTACACAATACTCTGCTCCTACTCGTAGCTTTACCTGATTTGTATCAATCACTGCTTGGAATTCTAGTGACGGATTATTTGCAGCAGGACTGACCAACTCTATACGAGTAATTTCACGCAAACCAACACCATGCTCTAGAGGTTGTGTCTTCTCAGGAGGATATTGATCTGGACGTTTACCAAATGGAATCTGGAAGCGCATCGGTTCGGTTAACACATCGCTATTTGTTCCTACCGCGATACTCATTGTTTTGGGCAAATAAGGTGGACGATATGCCCAATTAGAAAATGCAACTGTGTCACCACAACCTGTCGCTGGACGCAAACAGACTCCAAATGGACACGCACCATTATTCCGATTCGCCCATCGCTCCCAAAGACGAGTAAGATGAATTGGCTCTGACTCCGCCTCTTCTCTTGCGTGAACCCATAGCAATTCCAACATGGCGTTGTGGAAAAAGAAACGGCGATTGGCTGTGCCCTGCCCAGAATGCGTATTAGATGATCCCTCCACTAAACCAAATGATACTAAACGATTGGCTTCGCCAGCACCAATATCAGTACAGATAAACAGATGGTCGAATTCAAATGCCATAGTTTCAAAGCTGTTTGAGGATGAGCTGACAGCAAGTTAATTTGCCCTCTAGTCTTGCTACCCTATCCTACAAAGAGCGCGAAGTCTCCCTTGACGCTACCTAGATACTCACCTAGAGCCTCCCGTACCACTTCCGCTTCTTTACGTCCTGATGCAGCTGCTAAAGCTTGAATTTGTTCCTGCCATTCCAGGGTCACCCGCGCCCCAACCATCGGCGATTCTGCCATCCCGGAACACTGTGCTATCAGTATGAATTCAAGGGTAATAGATTATAGTTAGGTTTTTACACTCCATTGAAAGCTGGTGGATAGACAACCAGACCCCTGTAGCGTTCCTGATAGTTCTTCAAGGGTTTGACCATGAAAAACTCTTCAGGCACCAGAAAGGGTGATTCTATTCCATAAATCACTGAAGGCTCGAAGCCGAAGCGTGAGTAGAACTGAGGATGCCCCAATACAATAACCATTGATTCTCCCTTGGACGAAGCCGTTTCTAAACCGGCTCGCACCAGTGCGCTGCCAAATCCCTGTCTTTGGAACTCTGGTCTTACAGCCATAGGAGCTAGACCGATTACTAGCAGGTTTTCTTGCCCCAAAATGTCGATGTAGCTGAATAATATGTGACCGACTACGCCACAATCCAATTCGGCAACTAGCTCTAGTTCTGGAATATAGCGGTTAGTTTGACGAATAGATTCCACCAGGAGCGCCTCATTACCTTGCTTAAAGGCTAGCCGGTTGAGTTCAGCTATGGCATGGTCGTCTTTTGGAGTTCGAGCGCGAATATTCATCAATTCTGGTTGAACATACGATATTCTCTACAAATCCTGATTGAAGAATTAGTTACCAGCTTTCATAGAAAGGACAATCACTAGCCCCAACCATTGGTGATTCTGCCATCGTTGCTCACCCGGATATCAGTGACTCATGCAGTGTAGCCGATTTCAGTCGCAGCGGATGATGCGCCCTGCATCATAAGAAAAAATCATCAAGCAATGCGAGAACCGGGGTTAAGTAAAATTGATGATTGCAGCCAGGCATCGATAAATCAATGCTTTGATTCTTCTATTCCACGAAATACCGATTTCGTGTAGTCTAATGTTACGTGCAAGATGAATCCAATTCTAGTTGCAGGAAACGGATAGGGAAAATTTCTCACCCCAGATGAGTTGAGGCGGCTATTTACTAACGGGTTGCTTACAGAACGCGATCGCGCAATGTTAGGCATCTGCTTGTTTACTGACTGCCCTTGGTCCGAAGCTCTGGCACTTCAAACCACAGATATTAAAAGTGAAACTTTGACTTTTAGAAAGTCTACCACCAAAGGCAAGCTCAGAACCCGCGTCGTTGATATCCAGCCTGGTCTGGTTGCACTACTGGCAGAATATCAACCCAAGCCAGGAGCATTGTTTCCAGGGGGGAGTTTCGCCTACACTAACTCGGTTGGCAGCTAATAAGATTCTGCGGGATGCTTGCT
>DATNQH010000281.1:0-12401 GCA_036704105.1 Leptolyngbyaceae cyanobacterium
TTGAGATCGTCTGGCGGTTCATGAAGTACGAGTGGATTGAGTTGAACGCTTACTCTAGCTGGCAAAGCTTAGTTGATTATGTGGAAAAAGTGCTGAGAGAATTTGGAGACAACTATGTAATTGATTTTGCATAACCACTTATCTAAGTAATGCAGAAGAAGCAGAAAAATTCTGGCAGGGAAATGCTAATAGTGCTTATGGTTTTAAAGTCTTCCAACTCTCGCCGGGAAAATTAGCACAATTCAAGGCTGAATACATTGCAGAAATTGAAGCTTCAGCAACACCAGGATTTTGGAATGATATTACAACCTTCTTTGTTCTGGCGCGAAAATGAACAGATTATGATGGCGTAGGAATAGGATCAAGTTCGGGGACTAAATCCGGTTCTGGATCTGGTGCAGGATTGGGTTCTGGATCTGGTTCTGGCGCAGGATCTGGTGAAGGAATTGGTTCGGGATCTGGTTCTGGCGCGGGAATAGGATCGAGTTGCGGGTTAGTCGAAATCGCTTTGAGATAAGAGATCATAATTTTGAAGAGGAGTTGAGGAAAAATCATAAATTACCTCAACTGTCAATTACTTTGACCGGAAAGTGGCGCTTCAATCTTTTCGTGTTCGCCCAAATTATCAATGGGCTTACCTGTAGCAATTGACTTCAAAAAGCCCACCAGACGCACAACTTTGCTGGATGGGGAATCCCAATATTCAGCTTTATCAACGCTAACTTTTAGCAGTGCGAGATTGGGATCGTCTAAACCTTGGGTAAACCACGCCTTGAACAGAGGATTCCAGAGTTCTTCCATTTTGGAGCGATCGCGCACCAATTGTGCAGTACCCGACACTGAAACATACTTTTGTTGATCTGGTTCGGCGTAGCTGACGTTGACTTGTTGATGGTGTTCTACTTCGTGAACTTTGGGTGCATCAGCGCCAGTAAAGAACCACAAATCGCCATCAAACTCGGTTTGTAGTGTTGCCATCGGACGACTGCGTAAAGTGCCATCATCCTCAGTCGTTGTTAGCATGGCATACTTGATATCTTTAATCAATTCACGCAGCTTCTTGGTATTGTCGTTGTTTTGATGTTCTGCCATGACGCTGTTTCTCCCTTCTGTGCCTTAAGCGATAACGCTTATCTTTCATGTAATAACATTCTCTTTCTGGCGCTTAGTCTATCCACAGTATGGTTTAACCATCTGTGTCAGTCTTAAATCGCTTCAACACAATTGGTGACAGGGATATTACTGCTAGTATCGCCAAAGCACTTACTATTTGCCAAGGTGCGCCACCACTTGCAGCCTCTAATCCACCGTATCCTAACCAAGTATAGGCAAAAGTTCCGGGAATAATTCCGATTAAAGTTGCCAAAACATAAGCTGTTAAGGAAATGGGTGTAAGTCCAAGTAAATAGTTCACAGCAATAAATGGAAAGACTGGCGAAAGGCGAATTGAGAGGACAAACCAAAAGCCATCTTGTTCAATTCCTTGTTGAAGTTGACGCAAGCGATCGCCTTTTTTAAACTGCGATCGCGCCTCTTCTCCAGCTACAAATCGAGCAATTAGAAATGCACCAGTTGCCCCCAATGTAGCACCAACAATTGTCCAGATCGTGCCGAAAACAATTCCAAATAAAGCCCCTGCTGATAGGGTTAAAATTGTGCCTGGAACGGCAAGGATAGTTGCGATCGCATAAATAACAATAAATTCCAAAGGCGCAAACCTTCCGGCTTTTACCTGTAATAATTGTAAATTTTCTGCTTTTATCCAAGTAGCAATTGACGTGAATCTAAATACGATTATTGCAGATGCGATTAACATTATTCCTACTAACAACCGTATCCAGAATTTCTTTTTAAACTGAAATTTATTTAATACCATTTCTGTAATTCCTTACTATGCCCAGTCACAAAAACAGCACAATCAATCTAGTAAGCAGGCTCAGCCTGCTTACTAGATATCGGAGGTAAAACCTCAGTAGGTGCAATAATTTAAGGTTTTAGTAACAAAATTACGAAACATATCTCGTGTTAAACTAGAGAGCCACCACAGCTAGAACCACTCCCAGCAGTGCAACCATAGCAATAAGGTGCGGTTTGTATCTCATCGATTAAATCTATTCCAGATGCTAACAGCTTTGCTACAGTCAGCTTTTCACCATCACGAGTTAAGGCAGGCAAATTCATCATCTGGTTAAAATCACAATCATAAATATTACCTAGATAGTCTACTGAAATTTCATCACGACACATTAAGTGTTCGACCGTAGTAGAATTAAAGTTTGACTCTAAAAACTGCACGTAAGGAGCGTACAGTTTTTTTCTATTTAAATGTAGTAATGT
This sequence comes from Leptolyngbyaceae cyanobacterium, assembly GCA_036704105.1. Lineage (GTDB taxonomy): Bacteria > Cyanobacteriota > Cyanobacteriia > Cyanobacteriales > Chroococcidiopsidaceae > Chroococcidiopsis. The sequence goes on from DATNQH010000281.1 coordinate 2,338, forward strand.
ACGTCCTACTGGTAAGTTAGTGATAGTAAATAAGTTATTAAAATCAATTTCAAATTTTTCTTTTAAGAACTGCTTGTAATCTTGTTCTAACTTATTTTGATCCGGACTCAAAGAAAAGCGATCGCTATTTGGTAATTGCGGATTATACACCAAGTCCAGAATTAGATTCTGGTCTTTGCCATATCCAAGATTATTCAACCATTGCAGCGCTTTAATTGAAGCATCGAATACCCCTAACCCTCGCAATTTATCTACATTATCTGCTAAATAGCAGGGCAAAGAAGCAACAATTCTGGCTTGATGTTGAGCGCAATATTCGGGAATATCGCCAAAACCTGTTTCAAAATAAATAGTTAAATTCGATCTAACAATAACCTGCTTTTTCCTAGAATGTGCTGCTTCAACTAGTTGTTTGAATCCATAATTCATCTCTGGCGCGCCACCAGTAAGATCGACAATCTGAATTTCTGGGACCTGATGAATTAACTGAACAAGTTGTTCGCAAATTTCAGCAGAAAGTTCTTCAGTTCGTTTTGGACTTGCTTCTACGTGACAATGAGTACAAGCTAAATTGCAGCGTTTACCAAGATTGATTTGTAAAACTTTAATTTTGTTTTTAGTTAAAGGAGAATTCAGTTTTTGACTGAAGGGTGTTATTGTTACTTGCATCATGCTTGTGCGCGTCCAAAAAATAACTCCTCGTTTCCTCGTTACCAAGCTCAGCCTAGTAACGAGATAACGAGACTACTAATATTAGTGATACTTGTAGTTATTTAAACTCGTCCCCAGTCGGAGATCTGAAATTAACAGCAACCACCACCAGTATAGTGCCAGGTTGAATCGGTCAGCATCACTTCTTCAGGTACGAGTGAGGCAAATTTAGCTGCTGTCTTATCGCATACTGCTGCTGGAACACCCTTTTGTAAAATATGTCCAGCCGCGTCATCAAACACAGGTTCTGAGCCAGTATAAATCGCAGTCTTGCCAGTGAAGACGCAAGCGCCATCATCTGGAATAGGAACTTTGAAAGAAACGGAATCAAGACTTTCTAACAGCAGATTTGCTTCCAGATTGTAAGTATGGCAATCTAAGAGACGATAGGGGCGACGAGCGCGGATTTCCACTTGCCCAAAGCCAGCATCAACAATGCGCTGAATATATTCTTCATAGGTGAGTGCGCCAGATAGACACATGGCTCTGAGTCGCTCATCTTGTTGCAAATGTACAGGGATGGGACGAGTAGCAATTGGATCGCTCATCTGCAAGCGTCCGCCTGGTTTCAGTACTCTGTAGGCTTCTTGCAAAGCTAGAGTTAAATCTTCCGGTTGAAAGATGTTGAATAAACAATTTTGTGCAACTACATCGACGGAAGCATCAGGAACGGGTAGGGCGAATGCGTCACCTGAGCGAATTTCAACAAAGCCGGTGTCAAACCAAGGGTTATCTTTGGTGGCTTGGGCTAGGTTACGTGCAGCTGCTTCGCGCATAGCTGCAACTGGATCGACAGCAATTACACCACTCGGACGGCGGGAAAAATAGGCAAATTGCAATGCTTCTAAGCCGCCGCCAACACCAACATATAGTACTGTTGGCTGATTAGCAAGTTCTGCTGGGTGGACAGTAGTACCGCAGCCGTAGTTCATTTCCTGCATTGCTAGCGGGATTTTTAATCCTGGTAGTTGCACGGGACTACTTTGAACGCAGCACAAACCAACCTGCGGTGTTTCTGCGACTTCTGTGTAAAATTGCGCTGTTGTTTCTAAATAGGTCATAGGATTTTGGATTTTAGATTTTGGATTTTAGATTTTGGATTTTGGATTGGTAATGGGTAGTTGGTAATTGGTTTTTTGATTACGAATTGCGAATTACGAATTATTCAAGGCTTTCTTCGGGTTCGGTAGCCATTTTCTGCCCTAGTCTGGGTTCACTTCCTGCAATTAAACGTTGAATATTGCTACGGTGCCGCCAAATCACATACAACCCGCCAGCCAAACCGAACAATATATAGGGTAGTGGTTGATTTAGTAAAAACATCAGCAGAGAAACTGCGATCGCACCTGCAATTGAACTTAAAGATACAATCCGCGACAGTGCCAATACGCAGCCAAAAACACCTACTGTTGCTAAAGCTACCTGCCAACTCATTGCTAACAGTACGCCCAAACTCGTAGCCACCGATTTACCACCACTAAACCCCAACCAAATTGATTTACTGTGTCCAATTACGGCTGCTAACCCAGCTAGAGTTATCATCCAGGGAAGCCAAAGACTAGCATTGACTGATGGAGGCATGATATTTTGGCTAGCGCTAAAGATGAATAACCCATAAACTAGAGCGATCGCGCCAACCCCTTTCAATGTATCAATAACTAAGACCAATAGCCCAGGGCCTTTCCCTAGAGTTCTCAACACATTGGTTGCTCCTGTTGAACCAGAGCCATGTTCCCGAATATCAATCCCTTTGAGTATTCTTGCTGCTATATAACCAGTCGGAATGGAACCACAAAGGTATGCCCCCAGTAAAATCGCCCCAGATAAAGTTAACCAAATAGCCATAATTCAGAAATGTAGAGACGTAGCACTGCTACGTCTATATAGGAGTAGTACACACGTAACACTGCTACGTCTATGTAGGAGTACCATTGCTACATCTGTACAGGATTTCAAAAATCAAAATCATCTCTTCTGATTGTTTGCGGATCGGGAGCAAAGGCTAGCAATAGCGGGAACTGCAACAAAGAAAGACTGATTTTGTCTTCTGAGTCGTCCACAATAATCAGTGGCATTTGATTAGCTTTAATTAGTCGTTCGGCTTTGATCGCCACTGCTTCAGGCGATTCAAATAAGACTATACCCCGCTCAGGCCCGAAATCACCGCGAGAAACTCCCAGACAATCTTGCAAACCCCGCCGCCAATCTCCTAACCGTTCCGGTGTATTGGCTAAAACCAAAACGCGGAGGCCTGTGTCGTACAGACTGTATAACACCGAGATAATCGCAGAGCTAATCAGAATATTTTGCAAGCGGCTACCCATTGTGCGCAAAGCACCTCGTCCCCCTTGTTTTAAAAACCAGTCGGCAACTTTCTCTGCTTGGGCTGGTTCAAATGTACGGCGCAGTTGCCAGGGGGGGCCGTAATAATCAGGTTTGTTTCTATATTGATCTAGCAGACGGCGAATTTGCTTTGTAGTTGATTGAAATCGTTGTTCGGTAAATTGCGCTGTTGAAGTTGGATCTGACTCTACAAGATTTTGCTTCACCACTGGTTGTTGAGGTGGTTGTGCTTTCGCTGGCGCTAATTCCAACTGCTCTGCCGCTGCTGCCAAATCTTGTAAGCTACCAGTAAGATAGTCTTTAAAACCCTGTACTCGAATTGCCAAATCTTGGGAAGTTCCAGCAAAAGTTTTCCGCATTTCTGCGCGAATCCGTTCTTGCCGCCTTTCTAACTGTTCTACAGCTATTTGTAGCGTCTGTTTGCGTTGTTCTAGATGAGCTAGAGCCTCTTGCACCACGCGCCCCATTGCAGACTGAGTTTGAGCTACTTGTTCAGACAACGAAGTATAGGAAGCTTGCAGGCTGGCTATTTCTGTTTTGAGGATTTGTTCTTGGCTTTGCAAATCAGCTACTCGTTGTGCTGCTGTTAATTCTGCCGAATTTTCCTCTTGTTCTGCTATTTCTTCTGTTGTGAGAATTTGTTTTTCCAACTCTGTGAAAAAATCAACTGCTTCATCTTCTGGGGACAGGGCAACTGTATCTAGTTCCTCTAACTGAAAATTTGAGTCAGCAGGGTTAGTGGTAGTCAAATTTTCTGGGTTTTCTGCATCTTCGGCAGTTATATTTTCTGTTTGTGAGTCAAAATCTGGATCTTCTGCTGATAACTCTAGTTTAAAACTTTGCTTTGCTGCCGCGTCCAACGCTTGAGCATCTGATTTCGGAGTTTGAAATTCGTCTGCATTCATAAAAACTATTTTTATTCCTCAAGCCAATCATAAAAAATTATCAACTTCTCCTCCTACCCTTAACCCAACCCTCTCACAAAATCAAACCTCTTCTTTTTCCCCTTCCTTGTAGGAAGGGGTTAGGGGTAGGTGGTACGGGTGAGTTTTAGTTACTAGCCCCTACTCTTGGGCAACGTTGCTCAAGACAAGTTTGCAGCATTTTCGGATCGAACAGAATCGGCAGAAAATGGATACTCTTCACTTCTTTGAAGTAGAACAAAATGGGAAAGCTAGACCAGAAAATCTGCCAATTTTGCCATTCCTGATAGGGAAAGCGGCGGATGAGGGTTTCTCCCCGCCAGATATCTAGTGCAGTTGCGGTGAATTGCAACCGCAGGGTTACAGCTTGAAACATCAGGAACAAACCAAATAGGGCGATCGCTCCTCCTACCCATATTGAGAAAAATAGAACTGGAATGGCTGCAATTACTAGTACTATGGGCAGCGTGTAACTTGGTGCAAGTTCAACAGTTGATGCTAGGGTTTGTGGGCTGGAAGTAGTCACAGTCTTTAATCCTGCCGTAATAATAGACTTTCGCTTTCTCCTATTTTAAAAGGTCGAGCCGCTTAGAAAGCTCCAAGTACTGCGCCACCAAGTCCTTGAAACATCACCCAAGATAAGAAAAAGTTAATAATGAAGATACTCAGCAATGATGTGACTACAGCAGTTGTAGTAGATTGTCCTACTCCCTTAGCTCCACCAGATGTCGTTAAACCCCAGCTGCAACCAATCACAGCGATTATTGCCCCAAAGCAAGCTGCTTTAACTAAGGCGCTGCCAATATCCCAGATGTCAAGGAAATTGCGCGCTGAGTCTAAAAATACAGTTTGAGAGAGTTTATAAAGATTGGTTGCCACTAGCAATCCGCCAAACATACCTGTAATTAAAGACATCAGGGTTAAAACTGGCAACATTAAGCAGCAAGCAATCAAGCGCGGAATGACTAAAAAGTCAATTGGATCTGTTTTGAGCATATATAAAGCATCAATCTGCTCTGTCACTCGCATTGTGCCAATTTCGGCTGCAAACGCCGATCCTACTCGTCCTGCCAGGATAACTGCTGTCAGCACTGGTGCGAGTTCTCTTGTTAAAGCAAGCGCCAGCACTCCACCCACTGTGCTAGCAGCACCAAACCGAATAAATTCCCGTGCTACTTGAATGGTAAAAACTGCACCAACAAAAATTGCTGTTACTAGGGCAATGAGCAGCGAGTCTGGCCCGACTACTGCCATCTGTTCAATGGTGTTGCGTCGGTGAATCTTGCCCCTAAGCAGGTGAATCAATACTTGTCCGCCCAGCAAAATAGCTGCAAGCAGCCGCTGACTCCATACTCCCAAACTTGAACTTGGCTTTGCTTCACTCAAGGCGGTAATGCTATATAAGTTACTTGGGTTAAGAATAACTAATTACAGTGCTAGTCTTCGCGATCATTTTGGCAAATAATTATTACCATAATTTTACCTTTTTGTCAAAAATTAAATACTTTTAAGCTAATCTCAGCTTTTATGAGGAATCTTTGGCGCAAACAATAGATTTGAAAGCAAGTGCCAAAGTACCCAAGCGCTTCTTCTTTAAGTTCTTAATGTATCGAAGGGACTGTTAATATCACTTTGAAGTAGGAGACAAATCTTTTAATATTAACTTAAGAATTTTGAAATTTCGGGCTACAAGCAGCGATCGCTCTTATCGTAGAAAGTGACAAATACCGGAATTGGATTGTCACCGTAATCGATTCAAGAGTGCGCCGCATGAGCATCTTGCCCAATTTCCTCCGTTCCCTGCTGCTGACAATGATTTTCAGCTTTATTACTCCCACATTAATCATCGGTGGGGGATTAACACTCGTCTTTTTGCTGGGTTACGTTCCTGGCTTACAAGAAGTGGGTGGGGCGATCGCGATCGCAATGACACAGTTTTTAGCCACCTTTGGCAGTGGTAGTGCCTTTGATGGTTTAGTAGTAATTGGTTTCACCTGTAGCGTAGTGGGAGCCTTGTTTGATACCTATGCCTTCTATCGCTATCAAAACCTACGCGGCGACTAAGAAAGCTGGGGAAGAAAAAATTCCTGTCCTAGGTTTACGGGAAGAGGAACTTTGGATAGCCAAAGAACCGAACCAACATACTTTTGCGCTTTTGATATCTTGTTATCAGGTTGATAGAAATCAATCAACTGAGCAATTGAAAGGCTTGAAGATAAATCCTACATAAGCTTGAAATTAAACTCAGATTGGAGGTAACAATTATGGCGTTAGTACGTTGGGAACCGTTGCGGGAATTTGTTGGTTTGCAAAGAGATATGAACCGCCTATTCGATAGTCTGGCGCAAACTGGCGATAGTAGTTTGGCTAGCGATGTTGCATTTATACCAGCAGCAGAAATACAAGAAACGCCGGAGGCTATTCACCTGAAACTAGAAGTTCCAGGGATGGAAGCTCAAGACTTGGATGTGCAAGTTACAGCAGAAGCTGTTTCAATAAATGGCGAGCGCAAATCTGAAACCAAAACCGAAGAAAAAGGCGTGACGCGCTCTGAATTTCGTTATGGTTCTTTCAGAAGAGTTATCCCATTACCTGCAAGAATCAAGAACGACCAAGTTCAAGCACAATACAAAAATGGTGTTCTTAGCCTGACTCTACCAAAAGCCGAAGCAGAAAAAAACAAAGTTGTTAAAGTTAACCTTGGTTAATTAATACTTAGGGCGGGCATTTTGCCCGCCCTACTTTTTTAACTAACAGCTACAGTAGCTAGTTCCAATGTAGCGATTAAGTTCACGCCAAATTCAGCTTCAAATGGTGCTTTCTTATAATCCAAACTCCAAAGTTCCAAGGCACAATCATCATTGGGTTGAGATGGTGTTAGGTGCAAGTGGAATTCTTGAACTTCCGGGTGATATTCACACCGCACTCGCTTAACAGCACCGATTTGACGGCGATCAAGGGCAACAGCTAATCTGAGTAAAGCACTCACAGAGTTAACTATCTGGCGCTGCTGCTTGCTGGGCAAGTTGCGCAAGTTCTCATGCTTTTTCTTGGGGGCGCTTTTGCGGTGATAACGGGCAATATTGGCAATAATTTCAACTTCTGTTTCGGTATATCCAAGTAATTCCCCGTTGCGAATTAAATAATAAGAGTGTTTGTGATGGGAATTATGACTGACAAACACACCGCAGTTATGCAGCATTGCAGCCGCCCAGAGCAGTTCTTGTTCTTCTAAACCCCAGTGGTGAAGTATTCCTTGGGTTTGGTTAAACAAGCTCATAGCAAAGCTGGCCACGCGATCGCTATACTCTAAATTTACCTGATATTTCTGCGCTGTTTTGATTACACTCCGCTGCCTTACCGAACTTTGGTAGCGCAGTCGATCTTCAATTAAACCGTGCGTCAGCATCCAATCAACGATTACTCCTTCCCGAAGCGATCGTTCGCACACCACCAGCGACTGGACACCTAAAAGCGACATTGCCTCTTGTAAGATCGTAGCCCCTGCTAGGATAATTTCCGAGCGGCGATCGCTCATACCAGGAATCGCTGCTCTTTCGGCATTATTCAATTTTCGCAAACGATTGATGAATTCCCGTAATTCTTTGAAGCTCAATTCATAGCCGCTTAAAGGCGAAGGAACTGTGCCTAATTTCTCTCTTGCCAGGATCGCTGCCAATGTTTCAATCGTGCCAGAGGTTCCGACTAAACGTACAGATTCGTTTGGCTGTAGGTGTGAGAGCAACTCCTCAATCGGACGCTCCAACATCCCCCGCACATAAGCTTGCAAGCTATGAAACTCGCTGTTGGCGATTGGATCAGTAAAGATATGCTCGGCAGTTAGTCGGACTGCGCCAATTTTGGTACTGCTGAGAAAGCGCGCCTCGTTACTGTCTCCTAAAATTAATTCGGTCGAACCGCCGCCAATATCAATAATAATATGGGGCTGGTTGTTGAATTCCATCCCCGAAAGCACGCCTAGGTAAATACGGCGAGCTTCTTCTTGCCCAGAAATTAAATCGACTCTCAAGCCCAACTCAGCTTCTACCTGTTGCACAAAGTCTCTGCCGTTGGGAGCCTCGCGTACAGCACTGGTGGCGACAGCAACGATCGTTTGCGCGTTTTGACTTTTAGCAATTTCTTGGAATCGTTGTAAAGTAGCGATCGCTCTGGCGATTACCTCTGGTTTGAGTTCTCCCGTCTGTGGGTTGCGATCGCCTAACCTTACAGTATCTTTCTCTCTGGTAATGATGCTAAAAGCTGGTAGCGTTGGTTCAATCTTTACCACCACCATATGGAGGGAATTTGTCCCCAAATCGATGGCAGCGAGAATCTTTTCTTGCTCTATTACTTGAGTGGGAAGCGAGAGCCAGCTGGTAGAAACTGAATTGACCATCTATATATATGCGGGGTGTCAACAAGCGCCCAGACTTGAAGGAATAACGATATTCTATTAAGGTAAAGGACACGATTGATTAGATCTGCCTATAGTTATTTTTTCATAAGCTGTTCCACATTTTACTTACATACTGAAAATAGCTTTTAATGCCTGCCCACAATTGTTTTTTCTTTTTGACTTTTGTACAGGCGCGTTTGTTAGTTTATATGTCATTACACTAATATTTTAGTTAAACCCGCACGGACACTTTGCTCAACGGAGGAAACCTCCGCACGCAAGTGTCCTCCCCTACTAAATGCTTGACTTTCTTTATCATGCTTACCCAGCAAGAAAATAATTCCGAATTTTGGCTAACTATAGTCCGACTGCTGCGATGGGATAAGCCAGAAGGACGCTTGATTTTAATGTTACCTGCCCTGTGGGCTGTGTTTTTGGCTGCACGGGGAGTCCCACCATTACCGCTAGTCGGTGTAATCGTGCTGGGTACTCTTGCTACTAGTGCAGCTGGATGCGTTGTCAACGATCTGTGGGATCGGGATATCGATCCGCAAGTGCAAAGAACCCGTGATCGCCCGCTTGCTTCTCGCGCTCTTTCTGTCAAAGTTGGTATAGTTGTAGCTTTGGTAGCGCTTGGCTGCGCTTTCGGTTTATCTCTGTATCTAAATCAACTGTCATTTTGGCTGTGTGTGGCAGCTGTGCCAGTGATTATTTTCTATCCTTCTGCCAAGCGGTTTTTTCCAGTACCGCAACTAGTCATGGCTATTGCCTGGGGCTTTGGGGTATTAATCAGCTGGAGTGCAGTAAGCGATCGCCTAGAAACTGCCACCTGGTTATTATGGGGTGCTACTTTACTCTGGGCTTTGGGATTTGACACGATTTATGCTATGAGCGATCGCGAAGATGATCGGCGCATTGGAGTCAATTCTAGCGCTTTGTTCTTTGGTAGCTATGCACCTGTTGCCATTGGTATTTTCTTTGCTGGTACAGTGTTATTGCTAGGTTGGCTGGGTTGGCTTATGCAGTTGCACCTGGGCTTTTGGATTACCCTAGCACTTGCTACTTGTGCTTGGATTTGGCAATACAGCCGACTGCGCGATCGCTCTTTGCCCAATCCTGCTTATGCTCAGATGTTCCGTCAGAATGTCTGGATCGGTTTTATCCTACTGGTGGGGATGATTTTAGGCAATTTGGTTTGACACTAGAGACGTTTGATCAAACGTCTCTAGTTTGCGGCGGATACATATAAATCCAAACTATGAAAAAAATCATCATTGGGGTGATGGGGCCTGGAGAACAGGCTACAGCTACCGATCTACAAAATGCCTATGAATTAGGAAAACTGATCGCCCAACAAGGGTGGGTTTTGCTGACTGGTGGTACGAATGTCGGCGTGATGGATGCCGCCAATCAGGGGGCGAAATCTGCAAATGGTTTAACAGTTGGGATTCTTCCAGGCAATAACACCAATGATGTTTCTGAGTCTGTCGATCTGGCGATCGTCACCAACTTGGGCAATGCTCGCAATAATATTAATGTCCTTTCTGCCGATGTTGTTATTGCTTGTGGCATGAGTGCAGGTACGGCAGCAGAAATTGCCTTGGCTTTGAAAGCAAATAAGAAAGTTATTTTATTGAATAATGACCAAGAGGGCAAACTTTTCTTCCAGCGCCTGTCACCAGAGAATATCT
>DATNQH010000282.1:0-32686 GCA_036704105.1 Leptolyngbyaceae cyanobacterium
TAGTTCATATGCAGTATCTCAGCGGTAACGAAGTTCGGCAAACATTCCTTGATTTTTATGCTCAAAGAGGACATCAAGTTCTCCCCAGTGCCTCGCTTGTGCCTGAAGATCCTACCGTACTATTGACAATTGCCGGGATGCTGCCATTTAAGCCGATCTTTTTAGGACAGAGATCGCCGGAATTTAAACGCGCTACTACTTCCCAAAAGTGCATCCGCACTAATGATATTGAAAATGTAGGACGCACGGCAAGGCATCACACCTTTTTCGAGATGCTGGGTAATTTCAGCTTTGGCGATTATTTCAAAGAACAAGCGATCGCCTGGGGATGGGAGCTATCAACAGAAGTGTTTGGCTTACCTCCAGAACGCCTCGTCGTCAGCGTGTTTGAGGATGATGACGAAGCATATGCAATCTGGCGAGACAAAATTGGTTTTCCCGAAGCCAGAATCAAGCGCATGGGAGAAGCTGATAACTTTTGGGTATCCGGCCCTACTGGACCTTGTGGCCCTTGCTCAGAAATATACTACGACTTCCACCCCGAACGCGGCGACGAAAATATCGACTTAGAAGATGACACCCGGTTTATTGAGTTTTATAACTTGGTGTTCATGCAATATAACCGGGATGCAGAAGGCAATTTAACACCCCTCGCTAACAAAAATATTGATACTGGCTTGGGGTTGGAACGGATGGCGCAAATTCTTCAGAAAGTGCCGAATAACTACGAAACCGATCTAATTTTCCCGATTATCAAAACGGCGGCTGAAATTGCAGGAATTGACTACGCCACAAGTGACGAGAAAACCAAAGTCTCTCTGAAAGTGATTGGCGATCACGTTCGGGCGATTGTTCACATGATAGCTGATGAAATCCGCGCTTCCAACGAGGGACGTGGTTATGTGCTGCGGCGGTTAATTCGTCGCGTCGTTCGTCATGGAAGACTGATTGGGATTTCTGGTGAATTTACACCTCAAGTAGCAGAAACTGCGATCGCGCTTTCAGAATCAGCATACTCCAATGTGCGTCAACGACAAGCACAAATTAAAGCTGAACTGCAACGAGAAGAATCTCAATTTCTCAAAACTCTAGAAAGAGGCGAGAAACTGCTAGAAGAAATTATTCAACAGGTGAAACAGCAGGATAAAACTCAGATTAGCGGTGAAAGTGCCTTTACCCTTTACGATACCTACGGTTTCCCCTTAGAACTAACTCAGGAAATTGCTGAGGAAAACAACCTCACAGTCGATGAGGCTAGTTTTGAGGCGGAAATGGAACAGCAGAGAAAACGCGCCAGGGAAGCACACGAAACTATCGATTTAACTGTGCAAGGATCGCTAGACACGCTGGCTGAACATATCAATGTTACAGAGTTCGTCGGTTATACCCAACCTGCGGCAACTTCAATTGTCCAAGTGCTACTAGTGGGTGGAGAATCGCAAGCAGCAGCAGAAGCAGGCACAGAAGTACAAATAGTACTTGAAAAAACACCATTTTATGCTGAGTCAGGCGGACAAATAGGCGATCGCGGTTATATCTCTGGCGAGGCTGTATTAGTTCGAGTTGAAGATGTGAAGAAAGAATCAGATTTCTTCGTACATTTCGGACGAATCGAACGCGGTACGCTGCGAGTTGGAGATAACGTAACCGCACAAATTGATCGCGCTTGTCGTCGTCGCGCCCAAGCTAATCATACCGCCACGCACCTGTTGCAAGCGGCGTTGAGGAAAATTGTTGATGACTCGATCTCGCAAGCAGGTTCTCTCGTTGCTTTTGATCGCCTGCGGTTTGACTTCAACTGCCCTCGTTCTCTCACACCAGAGGAAATACAACAAGTTGAATCACAGGTAAATACTTGGATTGCTGAAGCTCATGATGCTCAGGTTTCTATCATGCCATTAGCGGAAGCTAAGGCAAAGGGTGCTACCGCCATGTTTGGTGAAAAATATGGTGAACAAGTGCGAGTATTAGATTTCCCCGGTGTCTCGATGGAACTGTGTGGCGGTACTCATGTCAGCAACACGGCTGAAATTGGCGTGTTTAAAATCATTTCCGAAGCTGGTGTGGCTGCGGGAGTGCGACGGATTGAAGCTGTCGCAGGCCCTGCCATATTAGACTACTTGAATGTTAGGGATAAAGTTGTCAAGGAATTGAGCGATCGCTTTAAGGTAAAACCTGAAGAATTGCCAGAAAGAATTACCAGCTTGCAAAACGAACTCAAAACTAGCCAAAAGCAATTAGAAACCACTAAAGCACAACTCGCTTTGGCAAAATCTGAATCTCTACTAAGTCAAGCTGAATCAGTTAGCGATCATCAGATCTTAATTGCTGAAATGGGAGAAGTCGATCCAGAATCACTCAAAACAGCAGCAGAACGGTTACTGCAAAAACTTGGTAATGGTGCTATAGTTTTAGGATCTATTCCTGAAGCAGATAAGGTCAGCATAGTAGCAGCTTTTAGTCCAGAAGTCAATAAACGCGGATTGCAAGCCGGGAAATTTATTGGGGCGATCGCCAAAATCTGCGGTGGTGGGGGCGGCGGACGACCAAACCTAGCTCAAGCTGGAGGAAGGGACGCGAGTAAATTACCAGAAGCCTTGGAAAGCGCGCGAGATCAGTTGCGGAAGGCTTTGAGTTAATCTTGAGTTATGTAGGGTGGGCAATGCCCACCTTACCAATTAAATAATATGGATACAACACCTAAAGAAATTAGAATATATGAAACAGCCGATGGTAAAAGACCTTTTATAGAATGGTTAAAATATTTAAGAGATATTAATGCTAAAGCTAAAATTCTCAGAAGAATTGAACGAATAAAAATAGGTAACTTGGGAGATTGTAAAAGCGTCGGTAAAGGTGTTTGCGAACTGCGAATAGATTGTGGCGCTGGAAATAGAATATATTTTGGGCAAGTAGGTAACGCCATAGTAATTATTTTATGTGGTGGTGAGAAGAATACTCAGGATAAGGACATCATTGCAGCACAGGAATATTGGGACGATTACAGCAGGTAATGTGATGGGAAAAAGTATTAGTTTTGATACTTACTTAATTGAAGAGTTTTTAAAAGATAACCAGCAAGCAGAAGCATATTTAAAAGAGGCAATTACTGAAGGTGATTTAGAATTATTGCAAATGTCGGTAGAGAATTTAATCAAAGCTGGATACGAAAGTTTTAGAATTTATCCCGAAGAGGCGTTTGATAATACTAACATTCAACTAAATTAGCAAAAGTAGCCCGGCAATGCCGGGCTACTTAAAATAAAAATGAGTGTGGTTAATGCTTCTTTAATTCAGCTTATAGAAAATAGGTTGTTCAAATTCCTAAATTCTTTGGAGTTCTGCTAATGACTACAAAACTGCAATCCTCAACTCAGCCAGAACTAGTTTATCCAGAAAGTGACGATCAGCCGATGGCGGATAATACTAAACAGTTTCGCTGGATTGTAACTATTAAAGAAGGGCTGGAATGGTTGTTTCAAGACGATGCTAACGTCTTTGTTGCAGGAGATTTATTGTGGTATCCCGTAGAAGGTGATAATGTCACCCGTGTTGCACCTGATGCAATGGTTGTCTTTGGTAGACCAAAGGGAGACAGAGGTTCTTATCAACAGTGGAAAGAAGGTAATATTACTCCACAAGTTGTGTTTGAGGTACGTTCTCCAGGCAATTCTCAAACAGAAATGGATAAGAAACTAGTGTTTTATGACCGCTACAAAGTAGAGGAATATTATTTGTATGACCCCGACAAAGGAGATTTAAGCGGTTGGTTACGTAGTGGTGACAGGCTAGACGTAATTGAGTCAATGACAGGTTGGGTAAGTCCAAGATTGGGAGTAAGATTTGAAATGTCTGGAATAGAACTTCAACTTTTTCGACCCGATGGGGAAAGATTTGCAACTTATACAGAGTTAGCAGCTTTGAGGGCGCAAGCTCAACAGCAGCTAGAACAGGAACGTTCAGCAAGGGAACAGGCGCAACAACAGCTAGAACAAGAAAGATCGCGCTCAAATCAACTAGCAGATAAACTACGGGAGTTAGGTATTAATCCTGATGAATTAAAATAAAGCAATTTGAAACATCCAAATATTAAGTAGAGAGTAAACTATGCCTCGATTTAATCCTTACACGCTACAGATGCAAGTTAGCCGAATGTTTGAGCAAGGGCAATCACTCTTTGCCACCATGAAGGTACAGGAGTGGTTGAAAGAGCGTAACGAAAATCCGGCAGATTATGATATAAAATTTAACCAAAAACCCGCGCCTCCAGGGTCAAATCAAGTAATTGCAGTTGACATTGAACTGCGGCGTAAAGATGGACAACCAGTAGATCCTTGGTTGCAAGAACAAGCTAATCAGCATGGTTGAAAATAAAGGGTAAAGGGTAAGTGGAGGCATATGACTGTGGAAAAGCCTTCTATAGAATCTTCAAATCAAAATCGTGCAGGTTGGTACAAGAAAGTATTCGCCTGGATGATGGCTAATGCGACTGTTGAGTACGAACAAGCGGTGAGCGATCGCAAGCAAGCTTTATTTTCCGACATACATGGAGATGTATTAGAAATAGGTGCTGGTGCTGGCCCTAACCTACGCTATTATCCAAAAGATATACATTGGATCGGGATCGAGCCTAATCCCTATATGCATTCATATCTGCAAACAGAAGCAGAGAAGTTAGGGTTAAACATCGACATTCACATAGGCACTGCCGAACAACTAGAATTCAAGGATAATAGCCAAGACGCAGTAGTCAGCACTCTAGTCTTGTGTTCTATCCCTAATTTACCCAATACTTTACAAGAAATTCGGCGAGTACTCAAGCCAGGTGGGCGTTTCTTTTTTTTGGAACACGTCGCCGCCCCACAAGGTACTTTGTTACGAAATATCCAAAGCGGTATTAAACCAATCTGGAAACTTCTTGCTGACGGTTGTCATCCGGATCGGGAAACTTGGGTAGCAGTGGAAAATGCTGGTTTTGAAAGTGTAAATTACGAACATTTTCGCGCTCCAATGCCAATTGTCAGTACTCAAATTATCGGTGTGGCGACTAAGTGATATGAATTATGAATTATGAATTATAAATTGTTATTGCGTTTAGCTAGGTTGCTTAGTACAGTTGCTAATTGCGATGGATTTACTGGCTTAGGAAGGTGTATTTGGAAGCCTGCTGATAGAGTTTGTCTTTGGTCTTGAACTCCAGCATAGGCTGTCAGCGCCACAGCAGGAATTTTTCCTCCTTGCTTGGGATCGAGCGCCCTGATTTGACGAATTAAGCTGTAGCCATCTTCTCCTGGCATTCCAATATCACTTACCAACACATCCAACTGAGATTTTTTAATCGCCTCTATTGCCTCGCTTGCTGTAGCAACAGCTGTTACCTCAGCTCCATATTGTGTCAATATTGTCGTTAGTAACTCTCGTGCATCAGCTTCATCATCAACGACGAGTACCCGCAAGCCCTCAAGCGATAAGGCACAGATTTGAGGTTCACTTGTAACCTGTGGTTGAAGTTGCCCTGATTCACTTGCTTGGATGCGAACAGCCCTAATTGGAAGATCGACAATAAACGTCGCTCCTTTTCCTTCTCCCTGGCTTTCTGCCCGGACTGTTCCACCGTGCAATTCAACTAAATGGCGTACAATAGCTAAACCTAAACCGAGTCCACCGTGCGATCGCGTACTCGAACTATCAGCTTGACGAAAGCGATCGAACACATACGGTAGAAAGTCAGGAGCAATACCCTGCCCCGTGTCACTAACGCGAACTTGAATTCGAGAGTTGATGCGATCAAGTCGCGCCTCGACATGGCCCCCCTTGGGAGTGAACTTAACTGCATTGGAAAGTAAATTCCAAAAGACTTGCTGCAAGCGGTTTGCATCCCCCAATATCGCCCCTACAGACGCATCTAAGCCTAAATCGATCTGAATGTTTTTAGCCTCAGCTGCTGGTAGCACCGTTTCAATCGCTGCTTCAATTATTGGCACAATTTCTACCGGACAAATATTCAGCCGGAGCTTGCCTGTAATAATTCGTGACACATCTAGTACATCTTCGATCAGCTGTTGCAGCGATTTTGTATTGCGATCGATTGTCTCTAGGGCGCGAGCCGTTGTAGCTTCGTTGAACTTGCGGGTGCGCAGCAGCTGCGTCCATCCCAACATGGCATTTAAAGGAGTACGAAGTTCATGGGAAAGTGTGGCGAGAAATTCATCTTTCATTCGGTTTGCCGCTTCCGCCTCAGCCCTTGCCTCCTGTTCGCGCTTCAGCAGTTGTTCGCGTTCTGACTCCGCTTGCTTGCGATCGGTGATGTCAGTTACTATTCCCATCAGCCGAATTGGGTTGCCATCCGGATCTCGATATACGCTTCCTTTTGCCCAGATCCAACGAATACTTCGATCTAAGCGAATTATCCGACATTCAAAGTCCCAATCTTCAGCTGTTGAGAGAGTATGTTGAAACGAACGATCTACAAGCTCACGGTCTTCAGGATATACATGGTTTAAGAAAATGTCATAGCTCCAATTCGGTAGCAGTGAGTCGTATCCAAAGATGCGATCGTGTCTTAGCGAACGACGTGCTGTTTTTGTTACCAGATCTAAATCCCAATCCCCTAGCTGCCCAGCTTCAAGCGTAAATTGAAGACGGGTGTTGCTTTCGCGCAATGCTTCCTCAGCCTGCTTGCGAGCGGTCATATCACACATTATCTTCGCAAAGCCTTGTAGCTGTCCGGTTTGATCTCGTAAAGATGTCATGATTCCACTTGCCCAAAAAACGGTGCCATCCTTACGCACGTGCCACCGTTCGTCCTCTGCCTGCCCTTGAGTCACTGCCGTGTTCAGTTCTTCCTTGTCCGCACCCGCTCGGAGATCTTCTGGTGTAAAAATTATAGATCCTGATTGACCCAGCATTTCTGCTTCCCGATAGCCTAAAATGTTTTCTGCCCCTACGCTCCATCGAACCACACGAGCGTCAGTGTCGAGTAGAAAAATTGCGTAATCCTTGACGTTTTCCAACAACATCCGAAAGCGCTCTTCGCTTAAGCGCAGAGCGGTATCCGCTTGTTTGCGCTCCGTGATGTCGATTTGCGTTCCCCAAGCTCTGACTAAAAAGCCATTTTCAACAATGCCTACAAGATTATTTAAAAAGTATTTGAACTTACCGTCCTTATCAACCTCATAAGATTCAGCTGAATTTAGTTTGTATCCAGAACGAATAAAGCTACGCAAGTATTCAATATTAAGTGGCTCGGATTGAACGAGCAGAGCCGTCAGCTTTACCCCGACAATTTCTTTGGCGTGGGAAAAGCCATACATTTTTGCCATGACTTGATTGCATTCAGCTAGGTAGCCGTGTTGATAAAAATATTGAATTTGCTCGGATTCTGAAAGCTTTGTTGACAAAGGCTGTTCGAGTTCAAACCGCCAAATTCCTTCGGAACTCTGTTCTATAAAAGCGCGGTAACGTTCCTCGCTTTGGCGCAGTGCCTCTTCGGAGGAGCGTGTTAAAGCGGACAATCGCTCTGCTGCATCGCGGGCGCGAACTTGCGATCGCGTAATTCCAAACAGCACTCCTGCGATTGCGCAGCCACCCAAGGCAATATAAGGCACTAGGCTACTCTCGGAAGTACGCTCGAATTGCGGCCTAGAAGCAAAAACTATGCTCCAAGGTTGTCCCGCAACATCGATGGTTGTAGTAGTTGTAAAGCGGGGCTTGTTAGATGCACCGTTGGCTTTGTGGGAAGAGTACAGCAAATTTGCCGCGATCGGATTCCTACCCTCATAGATCTCAAAGTTAACAGATGGATATTTCTCGCTGCCAAAGATTCCTGCCATCAAGTCACTAGCACGAAAAGGGCTGTAGACAAAGCCTTTTAACTTTGCTCGACGCTCTGCTACTGTATTCGGTATCCCACCATCGCGGTAAACGGGAACGTAGATCAAGAAACCAACCTGCTTTTGCTTGTCGATTTCCTGTATCAATCTGACTTTACCTGAAACTGCGGGTGCGGCAGTGTCACGCGCGCGTTCCATCGCTTTCCGACGAGTTGACTCAGAGAACATATCGAAACCGATCGCCGCTTTGTTACGTCGATCCTGGGGTTCGAGGTAAATAATTGAGTGATACTCGCGGCGCTTAAAATTCGGTCGAAGGCTAAAATTTTTCACACCCTGCCTTTTCATCTGTGCCACAAGCGCGTCTTTTTCTTGGGGCGTTACCCGCACTGAAAAACCTATTCCTTGTACTCCCGGATACTGCTGTCGCAAGTTGAGGCGATTGACAAAAGCAGCGAATTGTGAGCTACTAACTGAATCGTTGGCGGCAAATAATCCGCTTCCTCCACGCAGTAAAGTGATATAAGTATTCAAACGCTGTTGAATGTCGTCTTGGCTACGACCAACTGCATTCTCAAACCGTAACTTGTCTTTAGCTTTAGCCGTAATTGCCACATAGATTGTAGCTTCAGCAGTCAGCACCAGCGCGATCGCGCTAACAAAATAGGGAATCCATTTACGACGTGGCTGAGCAGATTTCAAAGGTAAGTCTGGTTGCATTCAAATCTTTTTAGCGCATATCAAAGCATGGTGACAAAAGTTAGCTGACAATCCAAAGACGTGCAAAGTCTATTGAGGTTATTAGTAAATAAATATTGTGGCTCGGTAAAATACTTGATTAGTAGCTTATTGTCACCAAATCTACCTAAAGTAGTAAGCATAGTTACCAAATGAGCGAATTGTCAGGCAAAAACCTTCATAAAATTAACAGGATAAGCAAAGAATAATTCCAAATTACGAATTACAAAATGGCTCGTAACCCTATTTTATTATTTGACCGAGGCACTTTAGTTTTACATCCCCCCCCAAAGGGAAAATCTTGGGTAGATTACGCCACCTGGGATGACAGAGTAGAAAAGTTTCGGATTCGGGCAATTCACTATCGCTCTTTAGTCGAAGCACTGCAAGCGGAAGGCAGTAACTTTAGCGACGAGGCAAAGGCTTTTGAGCCACTGGAACTTATGCCTAGCATGGAGATGGAACCCTATCCCCATCAAAGTGAAGCTTTAGCAGCTTGGAAACAGGCTGGACGAAAAGGGGTAGTAGTGCTACCTACAGCTGCAGGGAAAACTTATTTGGCACAGCTAGCGATGCAAGCCACGCCTCGCAGTACTTTGATCGTAGTACCGACCTTGGATTTGATGCATCAGTGGTACGCTCACCTCAAGGCAGCTTTTCCTGATGTGGAGGTGGGGTTACTGGGTGGAGGTTCGCGCGATCGCACCCCAATTTTAATTTCCACCTACGACAGTGCGGCAATTCATGCCGAGTCACTGGGCAATCGTTATGCTCTATTAATTTTTGATGAGTGCCACCATCTACCGACAGATTTTAATCGGGTAATCGCTGAATATGCGATCGCTCCTTATCGTCTCGGATTAACAGCAACACCTGAACGGACGGATGGGAAACACGCCGATTTAAATATTTTAATTGGTGCAGAAGTATATCGCAAAACCGCCGAAGAGTTGGCAGGAAAGGCGTTAGCAGAGCATCAAGTCGTGCAAATTAAGGTGAAGCTGTCGCAACACGAACGCGATCGCTACAATCAACTAATTCAAACTCGCAACGAATTTTTACAGCAGTCGAAAATAACCCTTGGCAGTATAAAAGGTTGGCAATTGTTCGTGCAAGCGAGTGCGCGATCGCAAGCTGGACGTAGAGCAATGCTTGCTCATCGCGGGGCGAAAGAAATTGCTCTCGGAACAGATGGGAAGCTGAGAATTCTGTTAGATTTGATTGCCGAACATTACCCTGAAAGAATTCTGATTTTTACTGCTGATAATGCTACCGTTTATCGGATTTCTCAAGAGTTTTTGATTCCCGCAATTACTCATCAAACTCCGGTAAAGGAACGCCACGAAATTTTAACTCGGTTTCGTGAGGGAGAATATAAAACTCTGGTGGCTTCTCATGTGTTGAATGAAGGGGTGGATGTGCCAGCTGCAAGTATTGCGATTATTCTATCGGGGACGGGTTCGGCGCGGGAATATATTCAGCGGTTGGGGCGGGTGTTGAGGAAGGGGAAGGATAAGGATAAGTTTGCTCTGCTATATGAGGTGGTGGCGGAGGATACGAGTGAAGAGGGTACTTCTGTTAGAAGGAGAGGAGGGGAGAAGAAGAGGAACGAACCGCCAAGACGCGAAGGACGCGAAGATGGGGAAAAGAAGGTTAGGCAGTTGGAGATTGTGCCTTCACCTAAGAAGGTTAGTTATGGGAGTGGGGAGGGAGTTAGTTACCGGGCTGCTGATTCAGAGGTAAGATACTCAATCCAAAATCCAAAATCTAAAATCCAAAATCAAGAAGATGTTACCAAGCGATCTGCTGATGCACCGTCAGAGCGGGGAGGAGATAATTCCGAAGCGGTTGAAGATTGATGAGAAGAGTTTGGAGGTGGCGACTGAGTTAATTTGTTGTTTTCGGGAGGCGCTGGGTTGTACTCAGGGAGACTTGGATCGTCAGTTGCTGGAGTTGGAGGGTGATAGTCCTGATTATCGTCTGAAGCGGGGGTTGGCTCATCTGTTGAAGGGTTTGTGTGAGTTTGAGGTGGTGAGTCCGTTGGAGCCACAGTTGTTGCGAGAGCGGGTGTTTGCTCTTTCGGCTCAGTCTGTTCCAAGTTGGCAGCAGAGCGATCGCGTTTTGGATAGTTTAGCGGCGCAACTGAGTCACGAGCTTGAGCGTGAGGTGTTTCCAGATCAAATTCGGGCTGGGTTATATGCAGATTTGGCTGAAAATCGAGTTTTAACAAGGTTTGATGCGCTGACACCCCAGGAGTTATTGCATCGGTATAATTTATCTCAGGTGCAGGGGGTGTTTTATCGCGCTAGTCAAATTATTTTGAATGCTCATCGCAATGTGCCGGGGGAATATAAGCTGTTGTTTCGCTATCTGAAGTTGTTTCAGCTAATGGCTTATATTGAGGGGGATGCGGATCACGGATTTACGATTACGATTGATGGCCCTACGAGTTTGTTTAGTGCGAGTACTAGGTATGGGCTGGCGATCGCTAAACTGATCCCAGCTTTACTGCACGTTACTAAATGGAGTCTCGCCGCTACGCTACAAACGCGCGATTTTTATACAAATAATTGGAAAACAGGCCGTTTTACTCTTGACTCTGACTGCGGTTTAGTATCTCATTATCCGCCTGGTAAGCCTTATGACAGTATGTTGGAGGAGGCGTTTGTCGATCGCTGGAATTCTTTGAAAACCGAGTGGGTGTTGGAGCGAGAAGTCGATTTGATTCCAATTCCAGGTAGTGTGATGATTCCTGACTTTCGCTTAGTCCATCCCGATGGTCGCACGTTCTTGTTAGAAATTGTCGGCTACTGGCGACCGGAATATTTACAAAAGAAGTTCTCTCAAGTCCGTCAGTCTCAGCGTGACAATCTAATTTTGGCAATTTCCGAGCGGTTGAATTTGGAAAAAGCAGGGGTGAAAATGAATGATGTCCCAGCGCGGATAGTTTGGTTTAAAGATAAATTACTGCCTAAATCTGTGTTAGCAGTGATGGATTAAAATTGAGCGATCGCTCCCAGTAAAACAACAATAGCCCCCACCCCCATAAGGCCCTCCTTCCTGGGCGGACACCTTCCTCTAAACCTCTCCTAAAAGGAGAGGTTTAGAGAGGTGGGAGAGCTAGAGAGGGGTAGGGTTATTTCTTCGGTGAAATCAGCATCATCATATTTCGCCCTTCTTTTTTGGGCGCTTGCTGCACTTCTCCCAATTCTTTTAAATCCTTTGCCATGCGGTTGAGCAGCGTTTCTGCCAAATCGCTGTGTTGAATCTCACGTCCCCGGAACATAACGGTTGCTTTTACCTTGTCGCCATCTTTGAGGAAGCGCTCGGCTTGATTGACTCGCACTTGATAGTCATGCTCCTCAATCTTATAGCGCATTTTAACTTCTTTGACATCAGCGGTATGCTGTTTTTTCCGAGCTTCCCGCGCCTTCTTTTCCTGCTCGAACTTATACTTGCCGTAATCCATGATCCGGCAGACAGGCGGGTCAGCTTTATCGCTGATTAGAACTAAGTCTAGTTCTTTTTCCTCTGCTAGGCGCAGGGCTTCTGGGGGGGTAATAATCCCCAGTTGCGCTCCGTCAGTATCAATCACCCGAATCTTCGGGAAACGAATTCGTTCGTTTATTTGGGGTAAATCGCGAGGGGGTCTTCTTTTCTCTATCACAGGCGTATAATGATCAGGGGCAACTGTTTGTAGACAAACTGGCTTTTATCCCAGCTTGAGCAAGTAAGTGATGACATCAACTACCATTATCTTCAAGCAAGCTGGTATGCTTTACTGAAAGAATAGGGTCTATGTCTTTAATCCATAGCAAACAGAAGGCTTTCTTTGCACTTGCAATTCACAATAGCATTTTTTGTTCGGCATCAGGGGTAGGGAAATTCCTCTATTTGCGAACAGTGATAGTTTTATGCTAATTGCGAACTGTCTTGTTCTTCCAGCATAATCACAAATTAAGCCCAGGCATACATCTCAATCGTTAAAATAAAATAGAGATTCTGTTAAAGTTTTTTAAAGCAAGGCAAACGTGATAACTTCCCAGCACTGGCAACAACGAGTTGGTAGTCAAAGAGACTGGGTTTGGCGAGGCTGGCAAACTCGCTACACTTTCATTCGGCCGCAAGGGGCGGGGCAAAAAACTACCCCAATGATCTTGTTGCACGGTTTTGGTACATCTATCGGACATTGGCGACAAAATCTATCCGTATTAGCAGAGTACCATACTGTCTATGCCCTGGATATGTTGGGTTTTGGTGCTTCTGAGAAAGCCCCGGTTAACTATCGGGTGGATTTGTGGGTAGAACAGGTTTATGATTTCTGGCGCACTTTTATCCGCCATCCTGTAGTATTAGTTGGTAATTCAATTGGATCGCTAGTAGCGATCGCAGCCGCTGCTAAATATCCAGAGATGGTGCAGGGAATCGCTATGCTTAGCTTACCCGATCCTTCATTAGAGACAGAAGCTATTCCAGCGTTTCTCAGACCAGCAGTCGCGTCAATCAAATCTCTGATTCTTTCTCCACTTATACTCAAAACTCTGTTTAAGTGGGCGCGTCAACCAGCAGGGGCACGTCGTTGGGCATCATTTGCCTATGCTAATAAATCTGCCGTCACTGATGAACTATTGGAAATTTTAGTTGCTCCGGCTGAAGATCGAGGTTCGGCACAAGCCTTTTACGCTACGTTCAAAGCTGCGACTATCGGTATACCAGGCTTTAGTGTCAAGACAGTGCTGCCAAATTTGCATATTCCCATACTCTTGATTTGGGGACAACAAGATCGGATGGTTCCCTCTGTGATCGCCAGTCAGTTCGCAGCATACAATCCTAAAGTGGAACTTCTCACTCTAGAAAATGCTGGTCATTGTCCCCATGATGAGTGTCCAGAGGTGGTGAATCAAGCTATTTTGGCATGGATTGATCGCTTTGTTAACAGCCCTAATAACTCGGCTGAATCAATACAAACCAGCGTAATTAAGTCGTAAGTCGTAAGTGGAACAGCGGCGCGTCTGAGCCTCGTGGCTCGACAGAGCGCTCGCCGAACGTCCGAACACCTTTGTTTTAAGATCTTTTGTTACTAACAGCATCAAAAATGCGCGAAAATGCGTCGCAATTTTTTCTTTACTTACGACTTACGACTTACGACTTACGACTTATTCATTCTATCCAACCTGTACTTGGTCAGTTTCAACCCCAGTTGCACCACTGACGCTTCGCGCCACAGAAGTCATCTTTTGTAGAATGTCTTGACTGGGAACTCTGCCCTTCAAAACTACTGTGCTACCTGTTTGAGCAACATAGAGAGTATCAACATCATCTAAAGCAGGATCTTGATCGAATGCTAAGGCTACGCGCTTTGCCAGTCCACTTTGGTCATATTCCCCATTTAAGCCCATGCGTTCTAAAGGAACTGACTCAGTAGTAGCAGCAGGTGCTTGTGCCGTACTAGGATTGACTTGTGCGTTTTGAGGTTTTTCCAAACCAAAAAGTCTTTTTAACCAACCCATAGATGTTTTTCCCTGTTATTTTTAACAATTCATACTTTAAAACTCGTATTGCGATCGCAACACCTATCTATCAGAAGATTTATTGATAAATAATTAACAATTTGAAACTCTTAATCTTTTATCGCTATTTAATCCATATTTCAGATTTTTTTAGTCTTTTTTTAATATTCTCTCTCAGTTGAATTCCTCACATCTGACTATGCTTTCAAAATCTATAGCTTTTCTCTTCACTCGGTTAAAAAACTTGTGCTGGAACCATTAACTGATGAAAAAAGTCAGAATTGCTGAATTGCTGAAGCCAGAAAAATTGAATCCAAAATTAAAAACAACTTTGTTTCTCCCTCAGATCTGTTCTGACTCGAAGGCTCCAGCAATTGCGAGTTATTCGCCAATAAAGCAGTAAAAATGATATAATAAAGGGCTAAAATAGAAAAGCTTTGTAGTACTACACGCTTCATAGATAATAGCGCCCTAGCCCCGGTTGGCAAAGATGAAACATACCCTTTCAGTTTTAGTGGAAGATGAAGCGGGAGTTCTCACCCGCATTGCAGGTTTATTTGCCCGTCGTGGCTTCAATATTGAAAGTCTCGCTGTTGGTCAAGCGGAGCAAGATGGAGTCTCCCGGATTACAATGGTTGTTCCTGGTGATGACAGGGTAATTGAACAACTGACTAAGCAACTTTACAAGTTAGTCAACGTTTTGAAAATACAAGACATCACAGAAATTCCATGTGTGGAGCGGGAATTGATGTTGCTGAAGGTAAATGCAACCAGCTCAACTCGTTCGGAAATTGTAGAATTGGCGGGGATATTCCGGGCGCGAGTCGTAGATGTAGCAGAAGATTCACTTACCCTAGAAGTAGTAGGCGATCCTGGAAAAATGGTAGCGATCGTGCAGGTATTAGAGAAGTTTGGCCTGCGCGAAGTCGCTCGTACTGGCAAAATCGCCCTTACGCGCGAGTCTGGTGTGAACACTGAGTCTCTTAAATCTCAAGTAGAAGCAAAAGTTTAAACTCCTGTCGATGGCTGACAATTCAGAAAATAAAGAGCAACAGCATCCGCTGTATAACCGCGATCGCGCCATTATCAATAACCTATTGGCATCAGCAGCGACTGATTACAACTTAGCAGAACTGGCGCGTCTGCGCATTCGTTATCAAGGCTTTCCTGGTGCTAGAGATATCCAAGCTGACTTGGACAAAGTGATGGAATCGTGGGGTTTGACTGAAACCGAGCTTTACGAACAGACGCGCCAAATTCATACCGCGCGATCGGTTTATAAAGGTAGAGGTAGCAAGGCAGACGCGGAAGATTGGAGTTAGGGATTTTAGATTTTAGATTTTGGATTTTGGAGCCTTGGATTGAATTTTCTCCTCCTGCATCCCCAGCTCTGTTCTGACTCCTGAATTCTGACTACTGCTTTCCTTTAATTGAAGTAGCCACTGTGGCTGATCTGCTTTGTTTGAAGGTTTGACTATTTTTGTCTCCTGTCTTCTATCTAAAGTTGGAACTTTAGTAACTGTGGCAGAATTTGGCTTAAAGTTCAAAGTTCCAGCCTGTGGATGCTTGACCGCAGCTGTTACCGAGTCTAAAGTTTGAGCTACTTCGACTTGTTGTTGTATCTGCTGAGTAGTTGAGACTAAACCACTCAAACCATTAACTAATTCACGAAGATTATCCCGGAAGGCGGGATCTCCTGTCAGTTCATCTAAATCAGATGTGATTTTCTGGGCGTTCTGAAACGTCACTCTGGCAGAATCTAGGGTTTGTTGCAGCGTCGCTACGTTAGAGGGACTATTCAAAGCGTTAGAAACATCGCGTAAGTTTGCTGATGCTTGTGCAGCATTTGCTGTTAGGGTTTCTAAATTCTCAATCAGTTTTCCTTGATTAACGCGGTTAACTGTAGGTGTAAGACTGTTGACTGTGGTGCGCAACTGCTGGCTGGTTTGGGAGAGGTTGTTTAAGGAAGTCACCAGCGAGGAGCGGTTTGAACTTACCAAAGTGTTGAGGTTATTAACTAGACGGCTAACATCAGCAGCAGTCGAGCGAAATTGTGTTGCTGTCTTGTCAGTTGAGGTGGAGAGTTGATTCACCGCTGTTTGGACTGAATTTGTGGTTGCAGAAAAGCCGCTCACTTGTTGTCGTGTAACTTTTGTCAAACTCGAAAGTTCGCGGGTGAGTTGAGATACTTCTGCTGCTGCTGTGGATGCATTTCTTGCTGCTGAATTGATGCTGCTATATAGTTGTTCGTTGCTGTAGACATCGAGAAAGCGAGTTGAGGCGCGAATAAATTCATCAGTGCTAATCCCGATTTGACCTCGCAGCAAAGAGCCATTACAAACTATGAGGCTGCGATCGCAATTTGGTTCGAGTGGCAAAGCTGCAACTGCTTCAGTTTCTAGTTGCTGCCGGGGAGTAATGTCAATACTAACTTCGCTGATGATACCAGACTGGTTGGCTTCAACGACCACATCACGCGGGATGATTTGATCGGCTGGGGAAATTTCCACCTCAACTTCCACACCATTTGGTCTAGGTGTGATAGATGAAATCTTGCCAACTTGAACACCACGAAATCGCACGGGTGCGCCTGGTTGCAGCCCGTTAACTCTGGGAAACTCTATCAAGACATTGTATTTGCGTTCGCCAAAAGTCACGCCACGCAACCAGAAAAACAGACCCCCAATTAACCCTATTCCTAGCAGAACTAATAAACCAACGGAGCCTTCTCGCACTGCGCGTGTTCGCATCTATTTTCCTCTCCTACCTCTCTCCTCTTACCCAAGCGCCTAAGCGCCGCTAATTTAACCAACCACATGAATTGGCCCTTCTACACTGCCTTTAAAGAATTGTCTAACTAACGGGTTGTTTGTGGTATCAATTTCATCTACGGTTCCTTGCCAATGAAATTTACCTTGATAGAGAAACACGACGCGATCGGCAGTGCGGCGGATAGTACTATCTTGGTGAGTTACGATCGCGTATGTATTACAAACCCCTTCCATACAATGCAGTCGGCGGATCAAATCCTCAATTACAGTTGAAGCAATTGGATCGAGTCCAGCGGTGGGTTCATCGTACAGTAAAACTTCACTTCTGTCTTTGGGATTGTCTGGGTTATTCATGACTGCTCGTGCAAAACTGACTCTTTTGCGCATTCCGCCCGACAACTCCGCTGGGTAGCGATTGGCAATTCCTGGTAAGCCTACCATTTCTAATCGATGATTTACCAGTTCGCGGATGCGCGATCGCGATAGATTTGAGTGTTGATACAAAGAAAAGCCCACATTTTCCTCTACTGTTAGCGAGTCAAACAAAGCTGCCTGTTGAAACACCATCCCAATCCCAACCGGATCTGAATTATCTTCAATTAAGCCTGATCGCAGCTGTCCTTGTATGTAGACTTCCCCACTATCCGGAGCCAGCAATCCTGCAATCACCCGTAAGATAGTTGACTTTCCTGTACCAGAAGGGCCGATGATAGCTAGGGCTTCTCCCTGATAGATAGTCAGATCGACATCATCCAAAACTAAATTGCTACCAAAGGATTTACTTACGCCTTTTAGTTCAATCAAGGGTTCAGCCATGATGAAAGTTTAACTAGGGGCGGGTTTAACTAAATTCTTTATCCTTCCACAGTTTAGTCTTTTAAACCCACCCACGTCCGAGTTTTGAGTTTTGGCTTGAACACATTAGTATACCAGTCTGACAATAACACCAAGGTTTTTGAGCTTTTGACAGATTGACATTATAGTATAATTTAAAACTAAGGGAGCGCAAACTGTTAAAACCGCCAGAAATCAAAACTCCACAAAAATTTTGATTGTCTCCAGTTCAATTTAAAAGTTGATGTATTTTTTGCCAAGGCAAAATGTGCGGGGAAGACTGAGTAGCAAAATTCTTGCATAAAATCGCTACAAAAGGTAAGGCGATCTTTAAAAGTCGGAAGTCTGGATCAGGATGAAGGCTGAATGCTGAATGATGAATGCTGAATGAAAAAATACTTCATAATTCACACTTCACTAAAGACGTAGCAGTGCTACGTCTCTACTCACACTTCATCCTTCATACTTCATCCTTTCTTATTACCGTTACAATTCTCAATATTGCTGCTTTTGCTAGCTAAATATACATATGGACGATCGCGACATTATTGTCATTGGTAGCGGGATTGGCGGCTTAACATCTGCTGCTTTATTGTCTCGTTACGGCAAACGAGTAATTGTGTGTGAAAGCCATACCATTGCTGGGGGTGCGGCTCATGGCTTCTCACGGCGGGGATTTAAATTTGATTCAGGTCCTTCATTTTACTGTGGTTTGATTGACCCGCAAAGCCGCAATCCGTTGCGACAAGTGCTTCAGGTACTGGGAGAATCACTTGCCGTTGTACCTTATGACCCTTTGGGGTACTACCACTTTCCCGAAGCTACTTTTGCCGTTTACAGTCAACAGGAGCGCTATCTCGAAACAGTAGCTGAAATTACGCCAGCAGGTGCTAAGGAACTAAAGCGATTTATTCAACGCTTGTTACCACTGTACGACGCTTTACAAGGGATTCCTACTTTAGCTTTGCGATCAGATTGGCAACTAATTCCGGTTTTACTGCGGTACTTACCTAGCTTGGCGAAAATGCTACCTCATCTGAGTTCGATTCAAAGTTCCGTCGGACAAGTGATGGATCGGGAAGTGCGCGATCCTTGGGTACGACGATTAATCGATTTGGAATGCTTCCTACTTTCTGGTTTGAAAGCTCACGGTACAATTGCGCCTGAAGTGGCTTTTATGTTGGGCGAACGTTCCCGCGCGGGGGTGGAATATCCTGTCGGAGGAAGTGAGGCGATTGTGGATGCGCTGGTACGGGGTTTAAAACGCTGGGGCGGTGAGTTGCGATTAAATGCTCATGTAGAGCAAATATTGGTAGAATCCGGCAAGGTGGCTGGTGTCAAGTTGCGTCAGGGTGAAATTTTGAAAGCACCTGTGGTAATTTCTAATGCCACAACTTGGGATACCTACAATCATTTGTTGCGCCCGGAAGATTTGCCCAGCTCGTACCGACAAGATGCTTTAGCTACACCTGCTGTTGATAGTTTTATGCATCTACACTTGGGTATTAGGGCAGAAGGTTTAGAAAATCTCAAGGGACATCATGTGGTAGTACATGATGCTCAACGCGATCTTACAGAACCAGGTAACACTTTCATGATTTCCATTCCTTCAGTGTGGGATAGCTCACTTGCGCCACCCGGACATCATGTGGTACACGCCTATACTCTAGAACCATACAGCAACTGGCAGCGGGATGAGGGGTACGAAAAGAAAAAACAAGAGCGATCGCAACCCCTCTATCACGCCTTGGAACGCATTATCCCAGATATTCGGCAGCGCGTGGTGTTGGAATTAATTGGCACACCGCTAACTCATGCGGGTTATTTGCGACGTTATCAAGGGACATATGGCCCTGGTATTGCAGCTGGTAAAGGTATGTTTCCCAGTACACACACTCCCATTTCTGGTTTATACCGTGTCGGAGATAGCACTATGCCAGGAATTGGCGTTCCGGCGGTGGCGGCTTCTGGTATTTTGTGTGCGAATACTTTGGTGAAACCGCAGCAGACGGCGCAGTTAGTTAATAGTTTGTTTGGGTGAAGATAGGTGAAACAGTATTTTAATAGCTTACAGATTGCTTTGAGAACTTGGAGAATAGCAATTGCATCTTCAATTTCCATCAAGTTAAGCTTTGGCATCAACTGATATATTAGTGAGTTACCTCGCAGAATATTACGAAAATTAAGTCCGCAGAAAACTTTTGAACCGCACTGCCATCTTGCCAAACAGAAGTAACTTGGGAATACCGATTGAGTCTCTACTCTAGGGTAAGAATTATGTAAAGTTTAGTTGTTAGGTTTATCACACTTTTATGAATAGGATTCTGACATTTAGTTGAGAAAGTAAAAAAATAGAACTTAAGTAGGAACACTATAAAGAGCCGCAGTTATAAATTGTATAAAGTTAGTCTTTGTAATTGCGTTTAATTACTAGTCAACAGTTGGGATTTGAAAATTTCCAGCGTGTTCTTTCCATTGTTCTAAATAGCAGGGAGTTCGATTATGAAGGCAGGACAATACTTCGCCTTGATTATTGGCATCACCTTTCTTCTTATTGGTGTCATGGGATTTATTCCGGGCTTTGTTAAAGAGCCTACAGTTGATATGCCCGGACTTTCATACACGACTGGAGCTGGTTATCTGTTGGGATTATTCCCGATCAACGTCTTACACAATGTTGTTCACTTGCTTGTGGGAATTCTGGGAATTGTTGCATCCAACACCTTGGGCAGTGCCCGCCTCTATAGTGGAGCGCTAGCGCTCTTCTACGGAATACTAGCTGTGATGGGGCTTTTTCCTCCTACCCAGGCAACTTTGGGCTTAATCCCAATTTTTGGGAATGATGTCTGGCTTCATGCACTTACTGCCGCGATCGCCACTTACTTTGGCTTTTTTGCTACACCAGATCTATTAGAGCTACGTGCGGGCGAGAAGGGCACTCCTAGCAACGGATAAAGAGAAGTTGTATTTAAGTCAGTGGGGTACTTATCTAATCCTGCTCTCGTTTAATGCAATCTATAGCTACCTTCTAGAGAACCTATCACCATTATCGACATCGGGACTTACTGGTTCTCTAGAAGCCTCCCAAAGAAGCTATCGGCACAACTTTTCTGAAGAGAAAATCTTCATTTTACTTAGTGAGAGTGGCTAATAGATCGCCTCCTAATTATGATTATGCCGCCGTCAGAACTTGGAGAATAGCAATTGCATATTCAGTTTCGATCAAGCTAAGCTTTGGCATCAGCTGATATATTGGTGACTTACCTATCAAAATATTCACGAACTGAGAACTCTGTCCATTCGTAGACAGTTGCCAAACTGATGCTTGATTTTCTAAACCTTCATAAGCATAAGTAAGTAATTGTGCCAGCTTATCTGATTTTGCAACACTACTATTTTTAGATTCAATTACCAAAACCGGAAAATATGTCTTGTGTGTTATTCGTTTAGCCTTATTTACAGCTAAAGTGTCGATCCGCCCTGTAATTTTTGTATCCTCATCTTCAATGAGAATATCGGCAATATCTTCTTCCAATTGAATCTTAATTGGAAAGCGATCAAAACTAGCCAATTGCATTATTTGTCAAAAATAGTCTAACTGCTGCTCAGTCTAACCGCGATATTTTACCAGCTAGTTTTGACCTAGATGAATTTGTATGAGATTACCAATTAGCCGCTACAGTGACGGAACTTTTACTGGGACTGCGGCAACTCACCGAACAGGTAGATGATACTTTAATGGCAGTTGGTAGCGAGGCATGGGTAGCAGTTTAACAGTTTATGACTAAGTGAAGACATCTGCTAAAAAGACTTCAGGGTTAAAAACTATTGCAGAACAGTTGGGCTTGCGCTTTAAGGCAATTAGAACTAAATCCCCCAAGGCTGCTTCTGGCTCTTCAACTGCTGAAAGACTCGTGAATGAGTATTACAATCGCGCCAACGAGTCTTTAAGACTCGTGCATGAGGAGCGTTATCTCGTGAATGAGTTTCAAACAGTCGTGCGTGAGTATTAGAATCTTGTCAATTTGTTTAGGAAACTCTCAAGCGAGTATAAAAATCTCGTAAATGAGCTTTTGAGCTTGGTGGATGAGTGTTTGAATTTCGTCGTTGAGTGTTTGCAACTCGTGCGCGAGTATCAAAACTTTGTCAATGGGTATTTGGAACTCGTAGGCGAGTATGAAAGATAGACTAAGGCGCGATCGCTCCTCATCTATAATTTTGTAATTAGAGTTGTATCAAATTTATCAAATATCTAATTTGCTCAATTATCTACTACAATTTGCGGCAAATTGTCCTAGTACAGTTAATATAATTATCCTGAAACCTTGACTTTATAAACTTAATTTTGTTTCTAAAACAAATTGCAATAAAAATAGTTTTTTGTTCAAGAAAAAGTGTTACTTAAGAGACAACTTGCCCAGATAGATACTTGTATTGTTTGAAACACTAAGAACCAAATCTGTTGGTGGCAGCAGATTTGCACTAGTAAAAATAAATTCTGTCAAAGGTGGATGTTTATACTTTGCATCCTCCTGAGATAAATCTGCGTTCTTTCTTGGTAAGAGCAATTATGAAGCGGTTGATAGTAAAAATTAACCGTCGATAGCACTTGCGAATTTCGTCTTGATGAACGCAGTTTCAGCTCGAACAAATATTTTAAGGGGGTGAATGTGAAGAGAAGAGACTTCATCACAACGGTTGCTGCGTCCGCAGGTGCAGCCTATGCTGCAATGCAAGCTTTGGACTTGGTAGAAAAACCAGCAGCTGCACAAAGACCACCGTTTCAGCTACAACCCAAGGGTGGAGGTAAAAGCGTCATAATCCTTGGTGCAGGCTTAGCAGGAATGACATCAGCCTATGAATTAGGCAAAGTTGGTTACAACTGCAAGATCTTAGAAGCTCGTTCTCGTGCTGGTGGTCGATGTTGGACACTGCGAGGAGGAGATGAATTTACTGATACTTTAGGGCAAACTCAGAAGATTCAATTCGATCCAGATTTATACTTCAATCCTGGTCCTGCAAGGATTCCCTATCATCACGTCACTCTCGACTATTGCAAAGAACTTGGTGTGCCGATAGAGATTATTGCTAACCTCAGCCGCCAACAATATATATACAGGGAAAACGCAGGCCCTTTATCCGGTCAGAAAATTCATTTCCGCGAAGCTGTAACTGATATGCGGGGATACATATCAGAATTACTCGCTAAGTCAGTCGACCAAAATGCAGTTAATGCGCCTTTGACAGCTGAAGACAAAGAAAAATTGATTGAGTTTCTCAGAACTTATGGAGGGTTAAATCCAGATCTGTTTTATAAAGGTTCGAGCCGACGGGGTTTTGTTGCACCGGAGGGGGGTGGTGATAACCCTGGTAAAGTTGGAGATCCATATGACTTGAGTGCATTGCTGCAACTGGGATTCGCTGGCGATGAGTCGTTTGAATGGGGATACAACCAGCAAATGACGATGTTCCAGCCTGTTGGTGGTATGGATCAAATAGCTAAGGCTTTTGAACGTGAAGTTGGGCGGTTGATTACTTATCAAGCACAAGTCAATGAGATTCGCAAAACACCAGAGGGAGTGAGGATTGTATATACAGATAGTTCAGGTAATACCCAACAAGAAACAGCTGACTACTGTATCTGCACCATTCCCCTATCAGTGCTAAAAGATATCCCGTCTGACTTTTCCCCCGACTTGAAGGAAGCGATCGCATCTGTTGAATATGCAGTCACCGGTAAAGGCGGCTTGCAGTTCAACCGCCGTTTCTGGGAGGAAGATGAGGATATCTTCGGCGGGATTACTCAAACGAACCAGGATATCGATCAGATTTGGTATCCGTCGTCCGGTTATCTTTCTAATAAAGGAGTTTTGTTAGGCTACTACAACTTTGGTGCAACTGCGGCTAAAGTCGGAAATCTGCCAATATCAGAGCGTCTGTCTCTAACCTTAGCACAAGGTAGCAAAATTCACCCGCAATATAACAACCATTTTGAGAACGGGATGACAATTTTTTGGTCAACAATCCCATATAACTTGGGTGGATGGGCAGAATACACAACAGCAGTCAGACAACAGTATTATCCCAGACTAAATCAGCCTGATGGCAATATCTACTTGTGTGGAGAGCATCTGAGCTATCTGACAGGATGGATGGCTGGGGCGTTTGAATCAGCCCGCTTAGTAACTGCACAAATAGCTGCACTCTAAAGGGTAATTTTTTTGCCCTATTTTTTCTACTCACTGGCTATAAAGGATAAAACTATGAAAGGATACATCAGCCAATTTATTAGAGTTAGTCGTTGGCTATTATTGACCGTCTGTATCAGTTTGTTAGTAATTAATTTTGTTGGTGTAGATATCAAAGCAGCTGTTGGAGCAGAAGCACCAAAGACTGTCACCTTTTATGGTGGAGGTACATCACCAATTTCATCGGCTGTTGCCGTACCCTCCGATCAGGCGTATTATTGGACGAGTGGCACAGTACCACCAGTAATAGACTCAGACGCACCACCACAGACGCGCGATCGCTATGGCGACACGAAAACTCAGGCTATTGGCATTCTGGAACGATTTGAGACTTTGTTGCAGGAAACTGGTCTTACTTTAGCTGATGTGGTTTATCTACGTGCCTATTTGGTAGCCGATCCAGTTTTAGATAATCGAGTCGACTATCAAGGTTGGTTTGATGCTTATGCCCAATTTTTCAATAACGAAAATAACCCCACAAAGGTGGCGCGTTCAACTGTTGCTGTCGCCGGGCTTGTCGATCCAGGTTGGCTAATCGAAATTGAGGCTGTCGCCGTTTATCCAAAAAGCAGTAGTTAGATAATTGTCAAAGCGATCGTGGTTTTTGGTAGTTTTGATTGAGAGTTATAAGCGGGAGATGGGACTCGAACCCACGACATTCAGCATGGGAAGCTGACGTTCTACCACTGAACTACACCCGCAACATAGCTTTTAGCGATTATAGTCGATCTAAAAACTAACAAATATTACATTACGTAACTAATTTGCCGATGGGAAATTGGGATTGAGTTCGTTCGGGGAAATTGGGATTGAGTAGGGTGGGCATTGCCCACCCTTATCTACTATTTACGGATGGGAAATTGGGATTGAGTTCGTTCGGGGAAATTGGGATTGAGTAGGTGGGCATTGCCCACCCTACTATTTACGGACGGGGAATTGGGATTGAGTCTCATCAGGGGAATGATGCCCATTTGTACTGTTACCGTTTTCCATTTCAATTAACTGACTTCCTTGCTGTCTGCCAAACCAACGCTGCATCAACTTCGTAAACCGATTTTGGCAGTTATCGACATAAGTAAACAACACTGGCACTACTACCAAGGTTAATAAAGTGGAGGTGGTAAAGCCGCCCATAATTGCAATTCCCATTGGTTGGCGAACTTCAGCCCCAGCGCCAATTCCTAAAGCTAGTGGTATTGTACCTGCAACCGAAGCCAGAGAAGTCATCAAAATCGGTCGCAGGCGAGACACTCCAGCTTCGAGCAAAGCTTCTCGTCGTGACTTACCTTCTGCCAAGTTAATTAATGTATAGTCCACTAACAAAATGGAGTTTTTCGTCACAATTCCCATCAACAGCACAATTCCAATCAGCGCATATATACCCAAAGCTTTTTGAGCAATCATCAAGCCCACTAGTGCGCCACCAAGGGAAAAAGGCAAAGCCGCCATAATTGTCAAAGGATGAAGAAAGCTGTTGTATAGCAGCACGAGTACGGTATAAATGCTCATTACTCCCAGAGCAAAAGCACCGCCAAAGCGACCGAAAATTTCTTGCATGATCTTGGCATCGCCAGAGGATTGCTGCACTACTCCTGTTGGTAAAGGATTTATGGCTGGAAGTTTCTGCACGGCGTTGAAGGCTTCACCCAGCGCGACTCCTTGTAGGTTGGCTTCGACGGAAACCTGACGAGAGCGATCGTAGCGATCAATACGCGCTGGGCCGCTGCCAAAACGAATATTTGCAACTGCTTCTAAAGGTACGAGGGTGTTATTTTTTCCCGGTACTTGGAGGTTTCTAATCGTGTCGATATTATTCCTGGCTTCTGGTTCTATTTGAATGCGAATCGGAATTTGACGATCTGGGAGATTAAATTTAGCTAGATTTGCTTCGATGTCTCCAATGGTAGCAAGAGATGCTGTACGAGCGATCGCCTGCACTGTTACCCCTAAATCTGCTGCTCTTGCTGGATCGGGTTGAATCAAAATTTCTGGCTTGGCAAGACTCGCACTCGAAGCAATTTCCACTAAACCAGGTACCGTTCTCATCTGCTGTTCTAAAGCATTTGCCGCTTGAATCAGAGTTGTGGGATTTTCGCTCTTGAGGACAATAGATAAATCTTTACTATCCCCACCAGCCCCTTGACTTTGGAAACTGATTCTCGCACCTGGAATTTGGGTAAATTTTGGCCGCAATTGCTGTTCAAACTGCGCCTGAGAAATGTCTCTTTCTTTTTTCGGCTTAAGTTTGATAGTCAAGCTAGCTGTATTGATTCCTTGAGTTGTACCACTTCCGCCTTGGGTTGCCAATATACTATCTACTACCGGACTTTGGCGAATTAGCTCAGTTGCTTTTTGGGATACTTTTTCAGTATCTTGCAGTGTGACACCAGGAGGCAGTTCGATATTTACAATTGAAATGCCCTGATCGCCATTATCAACAAATCCCTTGGGAATTAAGGGAATCAACATCAAACTGGCAATGAAAAACGCCAAAGCGATCGCAACTGTTGTCAGTCTGTGACGTAATGCCCAAGAAAGCAACTGACGATAAGGCTGAATTCTTTTTGAGGGGTGAGTGGTAAGGGGTGAGTGGTGAGGGGTGGAATTCCTCGATCCTCTTATCTTTTGCCTCTTGCCTTTTTCCTTCAACAAATATGCCCCCATTAATGGCGTTACCATCCGCGCCACTAGGGTAGAGAATATGGTAGAAATAGCAACTGTAAAGCCAAAAGGCTGAAAAAACTGCCCCGGAATGCCGCCCATAAAAGCTACGGGCAAAAACACACCGATAATCGTCGCCGAAGAAGCTATTACTGCTAAACCGACTTCTGCCGAAGAATCAAAAGCAGCTTGAAAGGGATTTTTGCCCATTTCCAAGTGACGCTCCATGTTCTCGATTTCCACGACAGCATCATCAACTAAGTTCCCTACTGCTAGCGCCAATGCTAGCAAAGTCATGTTGTTGAGGGTGTATCCCAGTAGCTGTTGGACGGCAAAGGTGGGAATAATTGATAGTGGTAACGCTACAGCAGCAATAATCGTCGCTCGCCAGTTGCGTAAAAACAGCAGAATTGTCACCACTGCCAGCACGGATGCCAAAATCAGATCGTCAATCGTGTTGTGGTAAGATTCCCGAATGAAGTCGGCGCGGGTAAAGATTAGTTGCAGTTTCACATCAGCTGGTAGAGTTTTTTGCAACTGCTCGACAGCTTCTGTTACTCCCTCTTCTACGGTAACGAGAGTACTGCCAGTGCTGCGCAAAACTTCAAAAGCTACCACTGGTTTACTATTGAGCAGTGCTGTTTGCCTCACTTCCCCAAAGCGATCGCTAACTGTCCCCAAGCTAGATAAAGCTACAAAACCACCGTCGGGCAGAACAATTTGATAGTTGCTCAACTCCTCGACATTCGCCGCACTACCCAATGTCCGAATGCTTTGTTCGCTGCTTCCTACTTCTGCTCGTCCCCCAGGTAAATTGATGTTGAAGTTGCGAATTTGCTCGTTTACCTGCGTAGCAGTAATACCCAGAGCTTGTAATCTATCTGGCTGTAGATCTATGCGAATTTCTCGGTCAACTCCGCCAATACGCTGAATTTGCGCTACTCCTTTTACAGATAACAAGGCGCGGCTAATCGTTTCATCGACTAGGTTACTTAGCTGTTCGACTGACTGTCGCTCTGAAGTCACAGCGTAAGTCATAATCGGCCCGCCTGCAAAATCCAGTCGCTGGACGATCGGTTCGTTGATATCTTGGGGGAGATTTTGGCGAATTTGGGCTACGGCATTGCGGACATCATTGGTGGCGCGATCGCTATCCGTTCCCAAAATAAAGTTAACTGTCGTGGTGGAAACTCCATCACTCACCGTTGAGATCATCTCGTCAATGTTGCCCAAACCAGCGACAGCATCTTCAATTTCCTTTGTCACCTGAGTTTCCAGTTCCGCAGGCCCAGCCCCTGGCTGAGTTACTTGGATTTGCACCGCTGGAATATCAATATTTGGATTATTGTCAATCCCCAATTGGGTGAAAGATATCCAGCCCAAGAGGGTTAGAACTATAAATAATACTATTGTTGGTACTGGGCGACGAATCGACCAGGATGAGAGATTGAAAGACATAAAATTAGGGGCTAGGGGCTAGGGAAAAATGCTGAATGCTGAATGCTGAAAAGTTAGTGGTTAGCGATGGGTGATAACTACTTACTACTTGCTACTCGCTCATAAAAATTCATCATTCATCATTCATCATTCAGAATTTTTTACGACTCGAACACGATCGCCATCCTTAAGATACCCAGCACCAGCGACGATGACGCGATCGCCTGCTTTCAAACCGTTCTTAATTTCCACCCTGCCATCGTTGAGAATTTCTCCCACTTCTACAGGTCGACCCTGAACTTTGCCTTCGTTCGTCAGCACGAAGACAGTGGAAGTGCCATCTGGTTGCGGTACAACTGCTTTGGCAGGAATAGCTATTCCTGGTACTGTATTAGTAGTAATCGCGGCACGGGCAAACACTCCAGGTCTGAGCAAGGTGGTGTTTGGTAAGTCAATTGTGACTGTTGCTTGCCGACTTTGAGCATTAACCAAGGGCGCTATTTCTCTGACTCTTCCCTGCAAGCTGACGCGGTGATCGCTATCTGAGGTAATTTTTGCAGTTGCGCCAATTTGCACTTGTGGTAATTGGATCGCGGGAACTTGCGCTTGCAGTTCCAATTCCCCACCTCGAATAATTGAAAATAGTTGTTGATTTCCCGCAACATTACCTATTTCAATATTTTTCTCGGCTACAATTCCCGCTGCTGGAGCGCGAACTGTTGTTTGTCCTAGCTGGGTTTGGAGTTGTTGCAATCGCGCCGTGCTACTGCGAACATTAGCTTGGGCGCTGTTAATATCAGCAGAGGCAACCTGGACATCTTCTCTTGCTGTGGCAGCTTCTGTAGCCCTAGCATCGAATTCTTGCCGACTAATTGCACCAGCATTCGCCAATTGCCGATTGCGTTCGAGCGTGCGTTCGGCTTCTGCCAAGGAAGCCTGGTTCTGAGCCAAGGCTGCTTGTCTTTGTCTGACGACGGCTTGATTTGATTCGATCTCAGCTTTTGCCCCATTGATTTGTGTTTGTAGCACCGAATTATCCAACACTGCCATCACTTGTCGGGCTTTAACGAAGTCTCCTTCATCGACAAGGATTTGCTCGATCTGCAAGCCTGTTATCTGGGGCAAAACAGCTATTAGTTCCCTAGCTGCTACTGTGCCAGTGACGCTGAGCTTACGGGCGATGCGCGTATTCTCAACTGGTGCAACTGTCACGCTCATGCTTGGTGCTTGCGTCTGGCTGGGCTGAGTCGGAGTTGGAGTTGGACGAGGTGTCAGCCGAATTCCAGTTAGCGTGATCGCTATCCCTATACCAGTACCCACTAGCATTGCAGGTAGCCAAGCTTGAAATTGCCGTTTTGGCTTGCGTTCCCCTACTGGCGTTACTTCTGACAGATCTTTGTCTGCCTCAAATTTTTCTGGTTCTGCTTCCACAAATTTACGCACCACATATAAGTATTTAATTTCCGCACCACCTGTAAAGACGTTTTGTAGAACGTCTCTACTCGCCCTTTTTAATAAAGTTTACAATTGTTTATTTTACTTATTTTATAATCTATGATGAAGCATTTTGGTTGCAACTGTTGTGCAACTAAAGTAAGAATGACAACAGTTTCTTAGGCACAGCTAGTGTAGCCTAGATATCTTGGGCGTTCAAATTTATGTAAATACTTATACCAATTGATATAGGTTTTTATACTGTTAAAATTTTGAAATCTTTCTGGGATAAGAATTCGCTCATCCCAAATCTAAAATTTGGTCATCCAAAATGGTATTAGATTCTGAGACTAAGGAGCGGCGATGAACTGGTGGCAAAGACTGAAAAAGAACCCACTCGCAAAGTTTGGTGCAATATTGCTGTTGGTGTTTTACCTGGCAGTAATTGCAGCTGATTTTGTCGCTCCTTACGATCCATATGAATCTCAGCCGAATGGTTCGCTGCTACCACCAACACAAATTTATTGGCGTGACACGGCAGGAAATTTTGTCGCACCCCATATTTATCCCACAACTCAGGGCAAGACTGACTTAAAAACCGGCGATCGCCAACTAATTGTAAATCGACAACAGCCAGCCCAGTTCCGCTTCTTTGTCGCTGGCGATCCATACAATTTATTTCGATTCAGTTTACCTCTACTGCCCACGTTTGAAGAGGTAGAAATATTCAGCGGCATTCCTGGCAATTTACATCTATTCGGCACAACTGGCGCTAGATTCAACCTGTTGGGAACCGACGAGCAAGGGCGCGATCAGTTCAGTCGATTGTTGCATGGAGGGCGGATTAGTCTCAGCATTGGTTTGGTGGGAATTGCCATTGCTTTTCCGCTGGGCATGATTATTGGGGGAATTTCTGGCTACTTCGGCGGCTGGGCTGATAGTGGGATAATGCGCTTGGTCGAAGTGCTGATGACAATTCCTAGTATTTATCTCTTGGTTGCCTTAGCTGCTGTCTTGCCGCCCGGACTAAGTAGCGCCCAGCGCTTTCTACTGATTATTTTGATTACCTCATTTATCCGTTGGGCAGGACTTGCAAGAGTAATTCGAGGGCAAGTTTTATCAATTAAAGAGCGGGAATTTGTCCAAGCGTCCAAAGCAATGGGTGGAAATAGTTTTTACATCATCCTCCGCCACGTTTTACCCCAAACAGCTACTTATTTAGCGATCGCTGCCACACTGTCTATTCCAGGTTTCATTGAGTTGGAAGCAGTGTTAAGTCTGATTGGTCTAGGAATTCAACAACCCGATCCTTCTTGGGGAAATATGCTATCACTGGCAACGAATGCATCAATTTTGGTACTGCAACCCTGGCTGGTTTGGCCTCCAGCTTTATTAATTATCTTGACAGTGCTGGCTTTTAATTTATTGGGTGATGGGCTGAGGGATGCCCTCGATCCGCGTAGTTTAAGGCGGTGAATGATGAATTATGAATGTTGAATGCTGAATTCATCACTTTCTTTTATCTACAGGGGCTGGACTTTAATCGCATGGTTGATATCGAGTCGCCCCTGTTTCAAATTTAACTAAAAAAAGTTATGGTAATAGCCAATAATAACTATGAAATTGAGAATATCAAAACAACTAAAATCAGTCAAGTCCCCAAATCAAGCAGATTCGTGAAATTACTGAGAAGTTCTAGCAATTAAATTGAATATATTAAGGATATTATTACAAAATTACTGAGAAATATAAAGATTTATCGCAGATAGTAACTGCGATCGCACTTGCTGTGGCTAAAACCCCTGATTAAAACGGCGAGTTTGTTTCTCCTATTTTTCGTTAACGTATATGGTGAGTTAAGACTACGCTGATACATTTATTGTCATCTTTTCAATTCGAGACGATCTCTTGGCTGATATGCTTGCATTTTCACACCGCTTTGCCAAGGCGATTAATCCTCACTACAGCCTCAAAGCCAGATTAGGATTAGCGATTGTTGGTATTGCCCTAATTTTGTCAATCTCAATCGGTATGAGTGTTGGCTATACCACTCGTGGTTACATGGAAGCTAACATTGGAAAATCTCTAGCCCAGTTGGCTTACCAGATGAGTGACAAGCTCGACCGAGGGATGTTTGAGCGCTACCGCGATATTCAAATTCTCACTAGCCTCGACCAGATAAAAAATCCAGACGCTCCAGCATCTGCCAAGCGGGAGTTGCTGGAGAAGTTGCAAAGCACCTTTCCCGATTATGCCTGGATTGGGTTGACTAACACACAGGGGAAAGTATTGGTCAGCACGGGTAAAGTGTTGGAAAACAAAGATGTGCGATCGCGACCTTGGTTTGAAAAAGGACGAACTGGTAATTATGTCGGTGATGTCCACACAGCTTTGATGTTGGAGAAAATTCTCCCCGACTGGACAGGAGAACCGCTACGCCTAGTGGATGTGGCAGCACCTGTGCGCGATCTGCAAGGCAAGTTTCAGGGTGTTTTGGGCGCTCATCTCAACTGGAAATGGGCGGGGGAAATGGAAAAATCCCTGCGGCAAGTGGTTGAAAACGATGATTCTGTGGAAGTGCTGATTCTGGGTGAAGATGGCACTGTATTGTTAGGGCCACCAGAACTGGAAACACAACAACTAAGTCTTAACAGCGTCAAAGCAGCTAGCGCTGGTCAAAATCCCTATCGGGTTGAGACTTGGAGTGATGGAAAATCCTATCTCAGCGGATTTGCTCGTAGCATTGGGTATCGTAACTATCCGGGACTGGGTTGGTTAGTGTTGATACGACAGAAAAGCGATATCGCCTTTGCTCCAGCGCGACAACTGCAACAGCAGATATTCATCCTAACTATGGCATTGGGCTTGTTGTTGGCAATACTCGGCTGGATAATTGCCGATTCTCTTGCTCAACCGATGCTGGCGATCGCAGCTGCTGCAAATCTCATTCGTCAAGGTGACACAACTTGCAAAATTCCCATCGTCCGAGGAAAGAATGAACTTGCGATTCTCTCGCGCTCGCTCAGCCAGCTAGTGCGCAGCTTGATGCAAAAAGAACAAGAGGTACAAGCAAGTAATCTACGTTATCGCTCTCTTGTCTTTGCTACCGCACAGAACGTTTGGACGACAAATCCTCAAGGCGAAGTTGTAGGGGATTTACCAATGTGGAGAGGAATTACTGGTCAAACTGAAGCAGAAATTCAAGGTTGGGGATGGCTAGA
>DATNQH010000283.1:0-37622 GCA_036704105.1 Leptolyngbyaceae cyanobacterium
CATTGTTCATGGTGCTATCTGGGCGGGCAAAGTATATCATTTCAAAGATACACAGCTTGCGCTGGGGTTTTTGCGCCCAATGATAAGAGGCTAATCCTGCCTCGGTAATCAAAACTAACTCGCCTGGTTCCACATCCCGCAGGTAGTCAGCACCAATAATGTCTAAACCACAGGTTTCAGAAGCAAGGACATAGCGATAGGGGTTGCTGCCCAAAGTACCAATGACGAGAGGACGGATGCCGTTGGGATCTCGCACGCCCATAACTCCTGATGACATCCCAATTACTAAGCTAAAGGCTCCTTGGCAGCGCTCTAAAGCACTGATGCTGGCTGGCAACCAATCTTTGCCAGCATTAATTTCTTCTGCGATCGCAAACGCAATTAATTCTGAATCTGTGGTCGTAACTAAGTTACACTGCCGCTGGAGCAACTCTTCGCGCAAGTGTCCGGTATTGACTAAATTACCATTATGTGTTAGTGCAAGAGTTCCTAAGCGGGTTTCCAATACCGCAGGCTGAGCATTGACAACGCGGCTAGAGCCTGTAGTTGAATAACGAGTGTGACCTACAGCTAGCTTACCCGGCATCTGCTGCAAAATTGATTCATTAAAGACTTGGGAAACTAGCCCCATTTCTTTATGCAAATATACCTGTTCGCCGTCAAAAGAGGCGATTCCCGCTGACTCCTGACCCCGGTGTTGCAGGGCGTACAAGCCAAAATAGGTGAGTTTGGCAACGTCTTCTTCAGGCGCATAAATAC
The DNA here is from genome assembly GCA_036704105.1 of Leptolyngbyaceae cyanobacterium. GTDB lineage: Bacteria > Cyanobacteriota > Cyanobacteriia > Cyanobacteriales > Chroococcidiopsidaceae > Chroococcidiopsis. The sequence goes on from DATNQH010000283.1 coordinate 760, forward strand.
CAAAAACACCACAAGCTTCTTCTGGTTTATCTGAAGAATTTGGAGTGTAGAATGAAGAATCATTTGATTCTTCATCTGTCCTTCCGCTTTCATTCTTCATACTTTCGTCTGGGGGCTGGAGAGGAATCATGCTACAGGTTTGCTCCTAAGCGGCAAGTTGACTCGGTGTGATATATAGTCTTAATTAATCAATTCAGAAAGATTAACTAATATTTAATAAATTGTTAACTATTACACATACAACAGTATCATCGTAATGCTCACCTAGAGCAAGGGTTTTAGGTGAGCAATTTTGCTGTTGTCAAATTGGTATACTGGCTGACGTGGTAAGACGGCGTTCAATAGCATTGAAAAAGCGATCGCTCACAGATTTGATCGTAACGTCTATGACCAGTTGATTTTCATCTGTGAAAACCCGTAAATATGTATCGGTACTACTAACTTGACCAATTTTTTGCCAGTTTTCATCTAGCTTTTGGGTTAAATAAGATTCCCAAACTTGTTGGTATTCTGGGCAGACAGAGACTAATATTCTTGCCCCACCTTCACCGAACAAGACTTCATCAAGGCGTTGGGAACTTTCTTGTAGTTGATTTGAGGTTATCCCCAGGTTAATTTCTGCGCCTAATTTACCACTAATACAAGCTTCAGTCAGAGCCAGAGCGAGTCCTCCTTCAGCACAATCATGAGCCGAACGCACCCAACCTTGACGAATTCCCTCACGACAAGCTGTTTGAACGCAACGCTCTAAGTCAAAATCCACTCGTGGTGGTTTCCCAGCAACTGTATTGTGAATTGTGGCTAAATATTCTGATGCACCCAATTCAATTTTGGATTTTGAAGGTAATCCCAATAAATAAATTAAATCTCCTTCGGCTTGCCAACCTTGAGGGCAAACTTTGCTTAAATCGGGAATTAAGCCTACCATACCTACAACTGGGGTGGGATATATCGGCTGGGGATTGCCCTGGGAGTCAAGAGTTTCATTGTAAAGCGAGACATTACCGCCCGTAACTGGAGTTTTGAATTCCAAGCAAGCTTCGGCTAAACCGCGACAAGCTTCTGCTAATTGCCAATATCCGATTGGTTTTTCTGGACTACCGAAATTTAAGTTATCTGTGACTGCAAGTGGCTCTGCACCCACACAGCTAAGATTACGAGCAGCTTCTGCTACAACAGCCTTAGCCCCTTCATAAGGATCGAGATAGACGTAGCGAGGGTTGCAATCTACCGTTGCAGCAACTCCCGATTTTAGATTTTGGATTTTGGATTTTGGATTTTCTCCCCCTGCACCGCCTGCATCCCCTGCATCCCCTGCTTTCTTGTCAACTGGACGTAATCTAACTACAGCTGCGTCTGCACCACCAGGAAGCATCACCGTATTGTTCTGTACTTGATGATCGTATTGGCGGTAAACCCAGCGTTTAGAGGCGATAGTGGGAGTATCTAGCAGAGTTAGGAGAATGTCATTCCAACGGCGAAAACTACCTTGAATTTCAATTCCAGAAACCGTGCAAGCAGGAAGAGATTCAGGTGTCCACTCCCAAGCTTTTCGAGCATATTCTGGCGGGAGGCTCAGTAATTCGCGGTGATAAATTGGTGTGTTTTCTGCCAAAGCTGTAGCTGGAATTTCAGCTGCTACCTTACCTCGAAATAGAATCCGCACGATTGGTTCAGAAATTACTGTTCCAGCAACTACTGCATGAAGTCCCCAGCGGTGGAAAATATCAATTAACTCTTGCTCTCTCCCCTTGTGGGCAACAAATAGCATCCGTTCTTGCGACTCTGAAAGCAAGTATTCATAGGGAACCATGCCACTTTCTCGCACTGGGATTTTATCTAAATCCAGTTCAATTCCCACGCCACCTTTAGCAGCCATCTCGGATGTAGAGCAGGTAATGCCAGCTGCACCCATATCTTGAGCAGCAACCACAGCACCTGTTTTAAAAGCTTCTAAACAAGCTTCAATTAAAGACTTTTCTAAAAATGGATCGCCTACCTGCACTGCTGGGCGATTTTGTTCCGACTCATCGCTCAGTTCTGCACTGGCAAAACTCGCACCACCCATGCCATCGCGCCCCGTCGTGGAACCAACATAAAGCACTGGGTTGCCGAGTCCGGATGCTCCCGATTTAACAATTTCCGGCGTTTCCATTAATCCCAGTGCCATTACGTTAACTAAGGGATTACCGGAATAAGCAGGATCGAAATAAACTTCACCGCCGACTGTGGGAACGCCAACGCAGTTGCCATAATGAGCTATTCCCGCTACTACACCATTAAACAACCGTTTGGTTCGTGCATCTTCTAGGGAACCGAAGCGCAAGGAATTTAATAAGGCAATGGGACGCGCCCCCATTGTAAAGATATCTCTTAAAATACCTCCCACTCCTGTGGCGGCTCCTTGAAATGGTTCAACTGCTGATGGGTGATTGTGGGATTCAATTTTGAAGGCAAGTTGCAACCCATCGCCTAAATCTACTACGCCAGCATTTTCTCCGGGTCCAACGAGAATGCGATCGCCTTCTGTGGGAAATTGCTTTAGTAGCGGGCGTGAATTTTTGTAACAGCAATGCTCCGACCACATTACCCCAAACATTCCCAGTTCAGCTTTGTTCGGGTGTCTTCCCAGTCTTCGGACTATTTCTTCATATTCTTCAGGCTTTAAACCCTCAGCGGCAATTTCTTCAGGCGAAAAAGGAGCAGAAGAGATGGCGGACATAGGAGCAGGGGACAAAAAGGACAAACCCTTATTTTAGCTGCTGTGCGATTTTTCTACAGCCTAGAGAGAAATTATTTCATCCTCTGATCATTTGCTTGAAAGTAGTTTGTGCCGCTTCATTGGCTATCTGTACTATTAAGGTAGTTTAAACTCTTGTATAAAGCTAATGTAATATAATCTCGATTAATTACTATTAAAAGTGTTTTATTTAGTTACAAGAAATTTTACTTTATTTACATATATGCTAAATACGTTTTTCTCGGAGTAAATTATTATTTATAACACGAATTGACTCAAAAAATAAATATTTATTTAGCTCTTTTAGCTATTGAACAAACGGTGTTAATTACCCCGTTTCAATTTTCAGCATCGCCGCAAATCCTTTGAAACTAAGCTATTTATATAGCTGTTTATTTCTCTTAGCAATAAAATTCAGGTAATCAAGTTATTACCTGGGAACATTTTTGTATTGCTAATGCTGGTTTGTCATTAGCAAAAATATCTCTTTGTATTTTAAAAAAAATTAGTGTTTTAACCAGCTAAATTTAGCTAGTTTTACTGACCTTAATTAAGGTTATTACACATTTTTTAATATTGTCAGCCCGCTTTTATTTTTTTAGGGGAAACAAACGTGAAAAGAATATTTACTAGACGAGAAGCACTGAAGATCGGCGCATTAGCTGGCGGAGCGCTTCTGCTTCCCATAGCACTCCAGCACCACGTTGATGCTCTAACTGCTGGTAGTCCGCAACCGCCTGCGTTTCAAATTAAACTCCCCATCCCGCCGACACTCCAGCCTACCCGCAGCGATGGGACAACCGATTACTATGAGATCGTGATGAACAAGAGCCGCGCTGAAATTTTGCCTGGCTTAACGACGGAAATTTGGGCTTATAACGGCATCGCTCCAGGCCCGACAATCAAGCAATTTAAAGATCGGCAATCGGTTGTTCGCTTTATCAATGGTTTAGATATGCCCACATCAATTCACTTGCATGGCATGGCATCGCTGCCGCAGTATGATGGCTATCCTGAAGATTTGCTTCCCCCTGGCTACTACAAAGATTACATCTATCCCAATCCTCGTGCTGCTACACTGTGGTATCACGACCATGCCATACACAACACTGCACGCAATGTGTATATGGGCTTAGCGGGAATGTACATTGTTCAAGATCAACTTGAATTCGATCTACCTTTACCAAAGGGTGAGTATGACGTACCGTTGATTATTCAAGATAAGATTTTTGCAAATGATGGCTCGTTAATTTTTAATGATGATAATCACAATGGTCTGATGGGAGATGTCATCTTAGTTAACGGTGCGCCTTGGCCTAGGATGGAGGTAGCCAACCGCAAGTATCGCTTTCGAGTTTTAAATGCGTCGAATTCACGCGCTTACAAACTGGCACTTAGCACGGGCGATGATTTGATTGTCATCGGCACAGATAGCGGACTTATGAGCGCGCCAGTGAGAACTAAAGATCTACGGATTGGCATGGCAGAGCGTTATGAATTCATCCTTGACTTTTCCCCATACGCCATAGGAACGCAAGTATTTCTGCAAAACTTCAGTCTTCCTAACAATAAAAATTATGACGGCACAGGGCAGATTATGCGTTTTGACGTAGTGCGCTCTGAGGCTGATGATAGCTCTATTCCTAGCACCCTGCGCACTATTGAACTGTTACAAGAATCTTCAGCTGTGCGATCGCGGCAATGGAGTTTTGAGCATCGCAACGATATGTGGGTGATTAATGGCAATACTTGGGATAAAAACCGAGTTGATGCTAATCCAGGTTTGGGCGAAATCGAGATTTGGGATTTTATTACTAATGGGCGAGACTGGTTTCATCCAGTACACATTCACCTAGTTGATTTTCAGATTCTCGATCGCAACCGTCAACAGCCTCTTCCCTATGAGCGCGGTTGGAAGGATACTGTCTATGTCGGCGAAGAAGATAATATCCGGGTTATTGCTCGTTTTGGCCCCAACCAGGGTAAGTATATAATGCACTGCCATAATACAGTTCACGAAGACCACGATATGATGATTCAGTGGCAAGTGGGTCAAGGTGGAGCAGATCCCATGTCAGCCCCAGCGCAGCCGCTTTAAGTACCGTTTGGCAGATTCGCTTTTTAACTACACGCTGGCTATACCAGAGCGATCGCAAATTGAGCTTTAGAAATACGTGAGAGAAACTTATTCTAGCCTTGCGATCGCTCTGTTTCTCGATTTTGCAACTGATTTTTTATCCATTCCCGAAATTGACGCACCGCTGCGGTTACACCAAGGTTTTGACATTGCTCTAGGAATTCTTCAACTTTAGTTGCTGGAAGTAAGGGGAAAGTAGGGGAAAAGTTGGATTCTACATATTCGTTATTTTGAAGTTGATATATTTTCAGTGTCCGTCCGTTATATCTCCATACTTCAGGCACTCCTAAATCAGCATAAATATTTAATTGATTTAAAGAACTACTAGTAATATCAATTTCCAATGCTAAATCTGGCGGCGGATCTTGAGTTAAATCAATATCTTTTTTGCCTCTAACTCGCGTTTCATTCTGAATATAGTAGCATGAATCTGGTTCCTTACCAGCAGCTTTTTCTGGACGTTTTAAAGTTACAGAACCACCCATTTCAATATTGAGATTTAACTCATCTACCAAAGCTATAACCATAGCCTCTATTTTTCGGTTTGGGTTCTCATGTTCCCATAGTGGTGTCATTAGTTCTAGTTTTCCCTTGTGATAAGCCAGTCGAGTAGAGCGTTGCTCTCCCATTTCCTGCAACAGGCTTTCAAAAAGTTGCCAACTGATGTTTTTTAGTAGAACTCTTTGTTCGGCTGGAGTTAGTGTTGTTACCATAAGTCAACCTTAAGCTTTGAGCAGTTATTTTTTTTGTATATTTCTATCACTATATGTATACGGACATTCAATTAGTCTTTGTTTCTGGTTATACGTTTCAAGTATTGGCTCTACAACATCAACATTTCTTTTATATAGCTGAATAGGTGGTCTTTTATCTTCTAGCCGTAGCAAATATTTTTCACTACCCTCAAATAACAAGCTAACTGGTTTTGACCAGTTACTTAATACATTACCTGAGCTACAAGTAGATATTCCATTTTTTTGAAGTGCCTCCGCTTGAGCTTTGGCAAAGAGAATTCGGACTTTTCTTGGTTCTCCTCCACCAAATTGTTCTGCAACTTGAGGATAAATGTCCTGTGCAAAAATTATGATGTAAAGATATAAAGAAAATAGTAAAATCATAAATACTGTTCTATAGTCTTGCTTATCTAGACTCAGCTTTGTTAGTGGACTTGAAAAAATAATATGTTCCCTCCACAATATAGATGGCAGTAAGCTTAGAACTAAAATGAATGAACAAAGGTAAACAGCTTTTAATCCACCATTAAAAACAGTATCATTTTTAATAAAACATAAAAAATAAATTATGTAAGGAAAAATTAGAATGGGAATAGACAATAATAGAATTGGAGAAACAAAAATTTTTTTAGTAGTTTTTAATATCAGAGCTGGTAATTGATGAACAGTAAATTTAGACTTTAGCACGGTGTTACTAAATTTATCTGATAGTATCGAAAATTCAAATGTAAGCAATAGATAATTAAAGATAATAGGAAATAAAACTAACCCTCCTGTGAGAATAAAACGAGGATTGATAGGTGAAAAATCTGAAAACCCAAACTGCTGTAAGTATAAGTTGGTTGTTAGAAAGCCAATGATGTAAAGTAAGACAGCTAAAAAAGTAAATTGCTTAGCAAGTGTATCTACGTCAAAGATTTTGCTGTTAGACACTTCTGGCTTAGATTCGGTCATAACCTACCTCATGATGAAGTATGCACAGGTTAGAGATCGCCTAGTTAAACCCTACAGTATTTTTGTACTATCAATAATAAAATTTCCCCACGATTGGTAGCAACCTGACAGTAAGTTTGCCGAAGTCACTACCAATTATGGGGAACTGAAATAGAAATATTTGAAATATTTCTTAATTATCGCCAGAACGTTAGGACATAGCTTGAGCAATATAGTCAAAGTACGGTCCTGCTTCGGCTGCATCTTCCGCAGTTAATAAACCCAGGGTTGCTTCCTTGAGGCAACGGATTGATTCCACCATACCAGGAACGGGAACGCCCAGTGAGTTGTACATTTCCCGTACCCCAATTAAACCAATCTTTTCAATTGGTTCTTTGTCCCCAGATAGTACCCCGTAGGTAACTAAGCGCAAATACCAGCCATAGTCGCGCAGACAAAGCGCCCGTTGGCGTTCGCCATAAGCGTTACCACCTGGCGCAATGAAGTCTGGGCGTTTTTGCCACAGCTGTTTGCTGGCTTGTTGTACAATTTTCTTTTCGTTTTCGGCTAGGGTTGCGGCAATCCGCATCCGCTGTGTGCCTGTTTGCAAAAAGTTTTTAATGTTTTCGAGTTCGCCAGTACTGGGATAGCGAAGCTCGTCATCGGCTTGGAGAATAACTTGGCTAACTACACTCATGATTATGGCAATGAGTCAGAATATTAATATCATCAATTGTAAGTTTAACGATTCTTGGACACACAAAGAAAGGGAGATCGCAAGTTGTGTCTGCTACCGAGTTGCCTAATTTGATTACTGATACTGATAAAGGTAAGGCTACTGCTGATCGCTGGCAACAGGGTGACTTGGTAGAAGTAGCGATCGCTAATTTAAATGATAGTGGCGATGGAGTTGGGCGCGTTGGGGGAAAGGTGGTATTTGTACCTGACACTGTTCCTGGCGATCGCGCTTTAGTCCGACTAGTACGAGTCAAACCTCAATATGCTCATGGTAAACTTTACGAGTTGCTGGAACCATCCCTCCACCGCATTCGCCCCAGCTGCATTGTTGCTGATAAGTGTGGCGGTTGCCAATGGCAGCATATCAACTACGACTACCAACTAGAAGCGAAAAGAAATCAAGTTCTCCAAGCCCTAGAACGCATTGGTGGATTCAGTAATCCCCCAGTAGATCCAGTTTTAGCCGCACCTGCTGCTTTAGGATATCGCAACAAAGCTACATATCCTCTAAGTAGATCGGCAACTGGTTCAGTACAAGCTGGTTACTATCAAAAAGGTAGCCACCAGTTAATTAATTTAAATCAATGTCCAGTGCAAGACTCGCGCTTAAATCCTCTCCTTGCCGAGGTAAAGCAAGACATTCAACGGTGCGGATGGCAAGTTTATGATGAAAAACATCATAAAGGACTTGTGCGACACCTAGCACTACGAATAGGTCGCCGTACAGGGGAAATGCTGCTGACTCTGGTGGTGAAAGATTGGGATCTTCCAGGAATTGAGCAACAAGCACAGGAATTGTTAAACTCCTATCCCCAACTTGTAGGCGTGTCTCTTAACCGCAATAAAGAGCGGACAAATGTCATTTTTGGCACTGAAACTCGCTGTATTGCGGGACAGCCTTATTTGTTGGAACAATTTGCTGGGCTTAATTTTCAGGTGCGTCCAGAAACTTTCTTCCAGGTTTATACTGAGTCTGCTGAAGCTTTGTTACAAGTAATTACGCAACACCTGAACTTGCAAGGAAATGAAGTCTTAGTTGATGCGTATTGTGGTATAGGTACATTAACATTACCTCTAGCGCCGCAAGTACAACAGGCCATTGGTATAGAAGAGCAAACAACAGCCGTAGAGCAAGCCCAGCTTAATGCTCAGATCAACGGCATTACTAATAGCACATTTCAAGCTGGAAAGGTGGAGGAGTTGCTACCCCAGTTAGGGATGACACCAGATGTTGTGTTGCTCGATCCGCCGCGATCAGGATGCGATCGCACTGTCATCGATACACTGCTGCAATCTTCACCTCACCACATCGTCTACGTTAGCTGTAAAGTCGCCACCCTCGCCCGCGATCTCAAACTCCTTTGTCAGGAGGGGAAATATCGTTTATCCAGGGTTCAACCAGCAGACTTTTTTCCCCAAACAGCTCATGTTGAGTGCGCCGCCTTCTTAGAAAGATGCTAGAAGTGAAGGAAAGTGTGAAGGATGTAGAGACGCGATATATCGCGTCAATGCGATCGCGTTGCGCGAAGTGTGTAAGCGTTGCGGTGCGCAGTCTGCAGTGGGGAGCGCGTTAGCGTTGCCGCAGGCTAGGTGCGAAGTATGAAGTTTACCCTATATGCTGAGCGCCTTTATCCTTCGGCTTTATAAGTATAAATACTACAAATATGTGAGATTGTGTATGAATCGGCTGAAGATGCTAATATTAATTAAGAGGCAGCTGTCGATTTCTAGCTAGATAAATACAATTTCAGATGAATAATATGTACACCAAACATAATTTTGTTTGACTGTATATGTTAAAGGTTGGCAGATACCCTAGAGGCTCTTATGCTCTTGAAGATTATAATATCGGTTCAATTAGCTGATTGCCCGTATGGGATGACCACCGCAGGTTTTGGTTATAAGTATTCAATAGCATCGCAGTAGTATAGCTCAAGATTCACACAAATTACTAATAGATAAAAGCTCAAGTAATAGTTGGCTATTATCTGTGAATACGGTTAAAGCTTTGGTTCATTGTCCAAACATACGTCTCTATAGCTAAAGGCTACGGGATATTTTGTGGTGATTACTATTTCTCCGCGTCCTATTGGACGAAGTTGGGGTACAATTAGCTTTGCCTCTACTCTATACTTGTGTCCTGTTCTGGATTTACTCTTGGCAGAAGTGCCGTGTAAATGGAAAGCAGAGTTACGACTGGGACTACAAGAAGCGTTAGTCAATGCTGCTAAGCATGGTAATAAGTTAGATCCAAGTAAAGTAGTGATCGTGCGCTTTTCCTTGGCAGATGACCACTACTGGTGGGTAATTTCAGATCAAGGACGTGGCTTTAATTGTCCATCATCTGAATTGGACACTGATCCAAATGAATATTTACCAGTTGAAGAGTCAGAAAGCGGTCGCGGTATGTGTATCTTGCACAAAATTTTTGATAAAGTACATTGGAATTCACAAGGTACAGAACTGAAACTAGGAAAACAGGTCAATAATCGTTTCCGCTTCCCTCTACTTAACTAAGAGAAAGGAGACATGAGAAAGATGGGTTAGTGGGAAGTTGTTTCAATCTAAAATCTAAAATCGAAAATTCCCTAGTCTTTAGCCTTTAACCCCTGCTTGCCGTGAGTGGGACAAGGGGGAGCAGAAATAGAACGATCTAACCATGCAACAGCTTGCTGAAGTCTTTGGAGGGCTTCTTCTGGTTGCTCGTTAAGCAAAAAAACAATAGCAGCAGCAGCTTGCTCGTTGGCGCGAACGTGGCGATTAGATTTTAATTTGTGCCAATCATTAGGCGAGATGGTGAGCCTTTCCATCAATGCTTGGGCTAGTTCCAGAGTACTAAGGTCGCTAAGATTGGATTTTGTGGCAAACTGGGTAGGTTGAATCATAATAGTTGGCAATTATTTTTATTACTACTCTAACAAGCATAAATGCAGCCGCCGCAAGAGCCATCTAAATCAGATTTACCAGCGGAAGATGAATTGACACGATCGCTTGCTGATGTAGAGCGATCGCTTGTCGCCCTAAAAGAACGTTACGCCCAAGTACAGCAGGATCGCCGAAGACAAGCAGAACTTCAGCAGCGCTTAAAACAGGTAAAAAGAGAAATACCTAAAAACCGTTCGTCTCAACTTAAAGCAGAGTTAAAACAAATTCAAGCACAACTAGAAGCTATAGAAGTTAATTTAGAAAGCCAGTTATTTTCCTGGGGAACACTGAAAGCACCTTTCTGGCAAGCTGTCCGCTTTGGCGGACTGGGGATTGTTGTAGGCTGGATCTTAAAGTCCTGTGCTAAATAGGGGCAAAAAATTATGAATGCAGCAATGCAGCAATGCAGCAATTCATAATTTATCATTCATAATTCATCATTCAGCGTTTTCCCCTACACCCTACTATGGAAAAGCAACGTATTGTAGATATATTGCGAAATGGTCAGCCAGATGAGTCAGTGTTGATTCAAGGCTGGGTACGCACGAAACGAGATTTGAAAGGATTTGCCTTTATTGAGGTTAACGATGGCTCATCCCTGGCTAACCTGCAAGTAGTGTTGAAGGCAGAAATGCCAGACTATGAAGCACTGCTGAAGCAACTGAATACGGCGACTTCAGTTGAAGTAACTGGGGTATTAGTGCCTTCTCAAGGAAAGGGGCAAAGAATTGAATTGCAAGCGCAAACAGTGGAGGTATACGGGGAAGCAGATCCGGAAACATATCCACTGCAAAAGAAACGCCATTCATTTGAGTTTTTGCGCACAATTGGACATTTGCGATCGCGTACCAATTCCTTTGGTGCTGTTTTCCGGGTACGCAATGCCTGTGCTACGGCTATCCACCAGTTCTTTCAAGAACGAGGCTTTTTGTGGGTGCATACTCCCATCATCACCCAAAACGACTGTGAAGGTGCTGGGGAATTGTTCGCCGTCACGAGTTTGGATCTCAAACAAGTTCCCCGTACCAAAGATGAGAAAGTAGACTATAGCAAAGACTTTTTTGGTGGAAAGGCATATTTAACAGTTAGCGGACAATTGGAAGCTGAAGTCATGGCAATGGCATTCAGCAATGTCTATACTTTTGGTCCTACCTTTCGGGCTGAAAATTCCAATACTTCCCGCCACTTAGCAGAATTTTGGATGGTAGAACCAGAAATGGCTTTCTGCGATCTCAATGGAGACATGGATTTAGCAGAGGAGTTTTTGAAACATATTTTTAAATATGTTTTGGAGACTTGCCCAGAAGATATGGAGTTTTTCAACCAGCGAATTGATAACACTGTCTTAGCGACAGCTGATAATATTATCAATAATCAGTTTGAGCGGTTAACTTATACAGAAGCGATCGCCCTTTTAGAAAAAGCTGATAAAACTTTCGAGTATCCCGTCAAATGGGGCTTAGATTTACAATCAGAACACGAACGCTACCTGGCAGAAGATTTGTTTAAAAAGCCAGTCATCGTTACTGATTATCCAGCCGAAATTAAAGCATTTTATATGCGGCTGAACGATGACGAAAAAACCGTTCGGGCAATGGATATCCTTGCTCCCAAAATTGGCGAAATTATTGGCGGTTCCCAACGGGAAGAACGCCTAGAGGTACTAGAAAGACGGATGCGAAGCCAAGACATAAATCCCGAAGATTTGTGGTGGTATTTGGATTTGCGCCGCTATGGTACTGTACCTCATGCTGGCTTTGGTTTGGGTTTTGAGCGAGTAGTGCAATTTATGACAGGAATGGGGAATATTCGAGATGTAATTCCGTTCCCGCGATCACCCTTGAGTGCAGAGTTTTAAATGTAGGGTGGGCATTGCCCACCATACTTATTTCTCGTTCCTAGGCAGCAAGCCCAGGAAAGGATTCTATCTCACTCGCCATTTCAAGGGTGACTTTTCTATACTTATCATTATCAATCCAACGCAGCGTGAAGCATTTGCAGGGAATAACTACCCAGCTTACTTAATGTCTTTTAAATCGACAGCCCCAGTTTTGAGGCTAAGTATTTCTAATTGTGGTTCTGCAAATATTGAGCGTTGATAGAATTGCTGATCCAGAGCGGCTAAAGTATTCTCTAAAGTAGAAATCTATTTAATTTCAGGTCAATTATTAAATTGTTCAGTTAAGCTATCTAACCGACCTTTTATCTCTACTATGTATTTAGCTAAAGTCTTTTGATGGTCTTGCAAGTGATAAATTTTATCAACCAAGAAATCAATATCGCTTTGTTAATTAAACATACCTCCTACCTCTAGAAGGATAAGCTAAGCGATCGCGCTGTTTGGCTGAGTGTTAACCTGTGATGGGACTAATAATGTCTCCTCAATTTCTGATCGCATCGCACGGGATACATAACGAGCTTCCTGAAGGCAATCTATTAACAACTTATTAGCATCATAATATTGCTTCAATACCGCCTTTTGTTGTTGGCTGAAGGGAAAGTTTACTATTTCATAAATAATATCGATATCAAGCGGATTAATGCGATCGCACTCAGTAGTATTATCCTCAAATGATTCCTCTGAGTCTATCCCCAGAATAAATTCCAGGTAAAAAGCCCGAATAGTTGATGGTTTATAACCAGCACAGGGGGTATTTGACTTTTGATTCAGCCAGAGGAGAAAATTCTGTAACTCTCGATCTGTGGCTAAGATAGCATCAGTTTTTTGCTGTATTAAACTCAGCAAATAGTCAGCATTCCGCAACATTCCAACTACTAGCAGAAAGACTTCACGCCAGCGAGTTTCATTCAGATGGTTAACTAAACTTTTTAAAGCTAGATCTGATTCGTGTGGATTACAACCTTCGGCGATTTCCCTAGCTACAAAATACTGATGAAATCTGAGATCAGAGAAAGAGTAAATTCCATTTGCTTGTTCTACTAATAACTTGTGCTGGCTCTCAATAGATTTCAGCGCCGCTTCACTAGCAATTTTCAAAACATCTGGCTCAGTAGGAGCATTAGACAAGTTAAAGAAGTAATCAATGATATGTTGCTGAATTTCATCTTTAAAGAAAAATTCTCCTTCTTCAAAGGTGAGCAGAGCAATTTTACTCAATAAGTCTTGCTTCCGTTGTAAAGATAGATTTTTGTAAACTCGATCTCCCTTAACACGGCGGGCTTCATCCCATTTATTCAATAATATTTCCAAACCTTCTTTATAGAGTTGACAAAGCTCTGAAGGAATTTCAGTTTTTTCTTCAAATAACAAGCATAGCAACATTAATAAAGGGTCTTTGGCAACTTCATTATTAATAAGTTCGAGGCTTATATCGTCTGCTTGAATGTCTTCAGATTTATCCATATCGCTCGGCTCTTTGAGTTGTAACCACTTATGGCTGAACTTAACAACACTCTGGCAATCCAACTTTACACTTTCAGTATTTTTCTGGTTTGGAGAAACACAAGCTAATACTGAATTGTTATTGTTCATAATTTTTGATGTTGTATATTGTGATTTGAATTGTTGCTGAGTTGTCAGTAGCTTAGTCGTTGAACCTTGAATAGAACAGCCAAAACACAAAGGAGAGCGAAAAGAATCAAGATCCTGTTTGTAAAACCTGTGTTTGTAGACTCGATAGCAACTGCTCCTTACCCTTTTGCAGATATCTTGTAACTGTCATTGGGCTAATACCAATTCGTTTAGCGGCTTCTTTGCGAGAAAACTCTTTTAAAAACACAAACTCAACTGCTTTTCTAGTTTTTTCTTCCAACTGATTCATTGCTCCTTCCAACTGTTGTCGATCTTCTTCTTGTTGTTGGAGAGAAGTTGAGCGCTGATCCGGTAGAGCATCAGCTAATTTAATTTGGCAATCAAAATGCTGAACAACAGTACTATCCAAACTTAAAACCATGCGGTTTTGGAATGCTAATTTGCTCTCTAGCCATTCTTGAAGCGATACTTTGAGTTCTAGGGCAATTTCACCATCTGTAGGAGTACGACCGAGGCTTAAGGCTAATTCTTTGCGTACCTTTTGCCCCTGATTGTGAAGTTCTTGCCAGCGGCGGGGGATTTTTACTACTCCAGTGCGATCGCGCAAGAAATGTAAGATTTCTCCCCGAATGTATGGAATAGCAAAGGAACTAAAAGCATATCCTTGATGGGGATTAAATCTTTCAATCGCACGAATTAAACCGAAATAACCAATTTGTTCTAAATCTTCATAAGGTTCAGTGCATTGGCGGCTGAATTGATGTGCCATCTTACGCACCAATCCAGTGTGTAACTTTACTAGTTTATTGCGTAATTGAATCGAGGGATTTTGATAATATGAAATTAATAGCTCTATGCCCTCAGAGTAGCCGTAAGAGTGAGTTAGCGTCATAAAAATCCTCAACAGTGACAACAGCTTCCCCGAAGGGAATTGACAGGATTTACATAAACTTGTCATCAAAGCTGAAATTTATTGTCGGTGGAGAAAGCTTTTCAAACCATCGTCGTTTCACTGAACTTGTGAAGGCTCAATTCAGCAGATTCAAAATTTCTCCGTAAATCTGCTGAGGTACAAAGCAGTGGGTTTAGAATTTCTTAAGATATCGTAAAGACGAAGCCTACTATGGTTACACTGGCTAAATCCCGGATACCTGGGTCAGAATAGATATAAATCACAACATTGTTGCTCAAATCCAACTTGACAAATAAAAACTAATTACTTATGAGTAACACCAGCAACTTCCGTGACGCGATTCGTCAAGCCAAGACCAACGCAATTGTAGGCCCGAATGTCATTGCTAACGCCCTACCCTACGTGGGTGGTGGACTGATATTAACGGCACTGGGAACCTACGGTGGTTTGGGAATGATTCGCACCAATCCACAACTGTTCTTTCCCACAGTTATCGGTGCTGTCATCCTGGAGTTAATTCTGTTCTTTGTTGCCAGTAACGTTGCTCAGAAAGGAAATAACCGTGTTGCCCTTCCTCTGTTGGCAACTTACAGTCTACTAACGGGTTATACCCTTAGTGGTTTAGTATTTGTGGCGCTGAGAACCCAAGGTGTAGGCATTCCAGGTATTGGTTTTGCTGCTCTTGGCTGTGGTATTACCTTTATCGCCGCCCGTCAAATTGGTTCTAATCTGTCAGAACAAGACGGAATGGCGTTGACGAAAACGATTAGCCTAGGCGTTATTGCCCTAGTTGTTGTCTGTTTGGCTCAATTTCTGTTTGCCATGTTTGGTGTCTATACGCCAAGTTGGTTAGAAATTGCCATATCCGGTTTAGGGGTGTTGTTGTTTGTCGGTTCTGCAGTGGTAGATTTTTACATTTTGCCCCGTAGTTACCGCAACGATCAGTATCTGCCAGCTGCTTTGTCGATGTACTTAACTTACATCAACTTATTTGTTTTCATCTTGCGGTTGCTGATCGCTTTAAATAGCAGGGACTAATTGAAGCTACTAGCTCTGGGCTAAATGAAAGCATTAAGCGTGGTTTAATTACAAAAAACCACGCTTTTTTGTTCGCTTGCGCTAGGAATTTAGAGGTAAAACTCCTCAAGCCCTCGTTCCCAGGCTGAATCTTACAGTTGGAAGTTAGAGGTAGAACCTCTTCAGCCCTCGTTCCCAGGCTGAGCCTGGGAACGAGTTAGCTAGGTAAGCGCGTCGTCCAAAATTTGAAGCAAGGCTGTTGTGCTAATAGCTTTAATTTCTAGTTAAGATCGAAAATATAAGTAATTCAATCCAAAGTGATGCCCTAAAAAGGGCGCGATCGCCAACATAACAATATGGAAGTCCTAGAAATCAAACGCGAAATCGAAAAGTTGTCTCAGCGCCTGGGTAAAACCCAGGACTATCTTTGACGTAGCTGCACTCAATGCCAAAATTCAAGACTTGGAACAAATAGCAGCCCAGCCAGAATTTTGGAACGACCAAACCAACGCCCAGCAGACTCTACAACAACTCAATGATCTAAAATCTCACCTCCAGCAGCATGACCAGTGGGAAGCTAGTCTGGAAGATACCAAGGCAGTGCTAGAACTACTAGAGTTAGACACAGACGAATCCTTACTGCAAGAAGCCGAAACAACTATTAACAAGTTGCATCAGGAACTTGATCGCTGGGAATTAGAACAGCTGCTGTCTGGACCCTACGATGAAAAGGGAGCTATTCTCACAATTAATGCTGGTGCTGGCGGTACTGATGCTCAGGACTGGGCAGAAATGCTGCTGCGAATGTATACAAGATGGGGCGAAAGTCACGGTTATAAGGTACAGCTAGCAGAAATCTCGGAAGGAGATGAAGCTGGACTTAAATCTGCCACCCTGGAAATTTCCGGTCGCTACGCCTATGGCTATCTCCAAGGCGAGAAAGGAACTCACCGTCTGGTGAGAATTTCGCCTTTCAACGCCAACGGTAAACGCCAAACCAGTTTTGCTGGTGTGGAAGTGATGCCAGAAATCGATACCTCTGTGCATCTTGACATTCCAGACAAGGATCTAGAAATTACTACAACCCGCGCTGGTGGTAAGGGTGGACAGAACGTCAACAAAGTAGAAACAGCCGTGAGGATAGTACACATTCCTACGGGGCTGGCGGTACGCTGTACTCAAGAACGCAGTCAGTTGCAAAACAAAGAAAAAGCTCTGGTTATTCTCAAAGCTAAGCTACTGATTGTTGCCCAAGAGCAACGCGCCCAAGAAATTGCTCAAATCCGAGGCGACATGGTGGAGGCGGCTTGGGGTAATCAGATACGTAACTACGTATTTCATCCTTACCAGCTGGTGAAGGATCTACGTACTAATGTGGAAACAACAGCGATCGCAGATGTGATGAACGGTGAACTAGACTTGTTTATCCAAACTTATCTGCGACAGGAAAATCAATTAGTAGCGAGTGAAGTATGAATTATGAATTATGAATGATGAATGCTGAAATTTATCATTCATAATTCAGCCTTCAGCTTTCATCATTTGATTGCAACAAACTGTAACATTGAGAAAAGAAACTGGCTTATTTTCCAAGCTCAACACTATGCAAAACTCATCTTCATCTGCTCAGACTAAAGAACATTTAGCTGCTGATGTAAACAAACAGACACCAGCCACAACTGAACCTCACCCTAGTTATGTAAAATTGGCGATGCGAAATATGGTGAAAAAGGGTGGTAAGTCTCTGCAACACTTCGCATTGACAACAATTGGATTGCTGGCTGTACTAGTGGGTCTTGCTTACTTAACACGGTAATGACAAGACAAACTGATCTAGAAGAATCCTCCGTGCAAGTCGAAGTGAGCGTGCAGGATTGTTACGCAGATTCCGACTTAGTAGGGGGCCACAACTGTACGCCTGTACAATCGAATTTAGATTTGAGCAGTCACGACAACAGTCCAATCGTGGCTGTGACTTGGCAAAGCTGGTTTGAACATTGGATGATAGTTTTACGTTCCGCTCTTCCGCCAGCGCCAAAATTTGAACTGAGCCTGCGCTTGACAGACGATATTGAAATCCAAACACTTAATGCTCAATATCGTCATATGGATAAACCTACAGATGTTTTAGCCTTCGCTGCTTTAGAGGTAGAGTTTCCTCAACTAGAGGAAATGCTTATGCTTCAACCTCTGTATCTTGGCGATATTGTAATTTCTGTGGATACAGCTAGACGACAAGCGCAACAGCAGGGACATTCTCTGTCAACTGAGTTAGCTTGGTTAGCCGCTCATGGTCTATTACATCTTTTAGGTTGGGATCACCCCGACGAAGAAAGTTTGCACCAAATGCTAGAGCAGCAAGCTTTTATGCTAGAGACAGTAGGAATGGTGATCGACATAACCTAAACTGACAATAGTCCGAGAGTATACCTAGCTGAATTATTAATATTAATGTAATTTAGACTGTTTGTGGAAAGCGGTAAGATCGGCAATTAATACTTGTTCTATAAACTGCGATCACTATAGGAATCACTCAAATTATTTTTATGGTTTCCTGTCTATGTCCGAAAAAGTCTCGTCCTCAACGCCCAGTAGCACAGAAAAGGTGATACCGATCAAACGAGAGATGTCTTGGCAGGTAGCCACAAATTTATTTGTTAGTTTTAAGTATGCCTGGAGTGGCATAGCCTACGCCTTTAAAACCCAACGTAACTTTCGGATTCATGTTAGTATAGGCACCCTGGCGATCTGCTTGGGAGTTTTTTTACGTATTAGTCCGGTTGAAATAGGTGTAATTGGGCTAACCAGCGGATTAGTACTGGTAATGGAACTACTGAATACAGCGATCGAGTCAGTTGTTGACCTAACGGTTAAGCAAACTTACCACGAACTAGCAAAAGTTGCCAAGGATTGCGCCGCTGGTGCTGTTCTAGTTTCTGCTTTGGCAGCAGTTTTGGTTGCCTCAGTACTTTTGCTTCCTCGCCTGATCGTGGCGATCAAATTAGCTCTTAGCTAAGGGGTGAGGGGTGAGGGAAGAATTATGAATTATGAATGATTATTTTATAATTCATAATTTAACATTCAGTATTGATCAAAAGGAGTATAAAGTATGATTATAGTTATCGATAATTACGACAGCTTTACCTATAACCTGGTGCAGTATTTGGGAGAATTAGCAGCAGAGTTTCCAGTAGCAGCCGAAATTCAAGTTTATCGCAACGACCAAATAACGTTAGAGCAAATCCGCAACTTAAAGCCTGCTGGAGTGGTAATTTCGCCAGGGCCAGGTCGTCCTGATGACGCAGGAATTTCCTTGGATGCGATCGCACAACTGGGTGCGAATACACCAATTTTAGGCGTGTGCTTGGGGCATCAAAGCATTGGTCAAGTCTTTGGCGGCGAAATTGTTTCGGCTGGGGAATTGATGCACGGCAAAACTTCTTTGGTGTCTCATACTGGAGTGGGCGTTTTTCAAGGTTTAGAAAATCCGCTGACCGCAACCAGGTATCATAGTTTGGCGATCAAACGGCAGACTTGTCCAGACGTGCTGGAAATCACGGCTTGGGTTGAGGACGGGACAATCATGGGGGTGCGACATAGAGAATATCCTCACATTGAGGGTGTCCAGTTTCATCCAGAGAGTGTCCTGACGACTTCAGGAAAGCAGATACTGCGTAATTTTCTGAAACAACTGCCGTCGTCAGTGGTTTGAGGAGAAAATAGAAATTAATGAAACGGCGACAGTTGATTAGCTATGCTGGGGCAGGAATAACGACTACCCTAGCAGTTACCATAGCTTCAGAATTAAAAGCTACTGCAGCAAAAGCAGACAGTGCATTATCAGTCAGGTGGTTGGGTCATACTTGCTTTCAATTTACTGGTGGTGGTACGAGAACCTTAGTAAATCCCTTTCGGACTCTTGGCTGCACGGCAAAATACAGAACACCGAATGTAGAGACAGATTTGGTGCTGATTAGTAGCCAGCTGCTAGATGAAGGAGTAGTGGATCAATTACCGGGTAATCCCCGGTTGATCTTTGAGCCTGGTGTCTATCAGTTCAAAGGAATGCAGATCCAGGGAATAGCTATGGATCATGATCGCCTTGGTGGAAAGCGATTTGGTCAGAACGTGGCTTGGTTATGGACGCAAGGGGGAATCAAGATTTTGCATCTGGGGGGAGCAGCAGCGCCCATCACTGTTGAACAAAAAATCCTCATGGGTCGTCCCGATGTACTTTTCGTTCCAGTGGGTGGAGGTATCAAAGCTTATACACCCCAAGAAGCACAAGCAGCAATTCAAGCTCTCAACCCCAAGATGATTATTCCCACCCATTATCGCACTCAAGCTGCTGATGCTGCTAACTGCGATATTGTCTCGCTGGATGAATTCCTGAAGTTAATGGATGGAATTCAGGTACGTCGTAGCAATAGCGACACGGTGAGTATTAGGGCTAGCGATCTGCCAGGGAATGGCTCGGTGATTCAAGTGTTAAGTTATAAATTTTAGTTGTACTATGTTTTGGCGTAGGGTGGGCAATGCCCACCTACAATATTTTTACCTTTAGTATCTTGTCCAATTACCAATAGCAGTTGAACCATATTTTTCAGTAATACTTTTAATCTAACCGTAATTACTTTAATTTCGATTAATTGAACTACGATTTTCAATACAAACTGCTATTTCCAGCTTCATATTCGTCAGGTTTGAAAATAGTACCAAAGGCTTTTTCTCATATTCGAGCCATAACACAAGTGATATTTCTGTTATGCGATCGCCTACTAAAGCATACATACCATATTCATAGCTAAAAATAGGAAATAAGCTCAAGCACCTCTTTTAATAATGTTGACATCTCATGCTTTGTAAGCAAGCATGGTGGGCAATGCCCACCCCAATACTTTTAGGTTAAGAGGGAAAGGGAAATGGTTAAAGTCAGGAAAACGCTTTATGCAACGCCCCTTTTTATTCCTTTTCCCTTGACCCTTTTACCTTTAACCTAAAAGTATTGATGCCCACCCTACTATTTAAGAATTTTGAGTGAAGGTGTAGTTTTGTATTGTGCCTGCTCTGGTGACTGAGGTTGAATAATAGCTGGCAACGATCGCCATCATTAACCACCAAAGGGTGTTAATCTCAGGTCGATACAAAACAGTATCAAATGTGTTGTGAGCAAGTATTCCTAGCAAGGAAGCGATCGCCCCAATTAACCAAAATGCCTCGCGGCTACTCGTTTCTCGCAATCGTCGCAACTGCTGTAATCCGAGATTGAAAGTGACTATTAGCAGCCAAACAAAGCAGGCTAAGCCAATAAAACCAGTTTCTACAGCAACTTCTAGCAAAAAAGAATAGGCACTCAAAGCATTGTAACGAGGGCGCTGGTAGAGGGGATAAATTTTATTAAAAGCGGTATTGCCGGGGCCAATGCCTAGAATTGGGCGGTCTTTAATCATCTCAATCACCGCCGCCCAAACATTTATACGGAAATTATTGCTGCTGTCTCCTCTTCCAGCAAAGATACTCAGCGCGCGATCGCGTACTGGTTCCACAAACAAAAATGCTACTACCAAAACTAACACCATACTTCCCAAAAGAAGGGGTATAGACCAGGTACGCCAAAAAGGAGGTAGCTGCACGCTCTTGTAATAAGCCAGCAAAAGTAGTAAGGCAACAAGCGCTACCAATAGACCGATCCAGCCACCGCGGCTAAAAGTTAGTATCAAGCAAGCGGTATTAACTCCAAACATCGTCAGTGCTAGTAGTTTTGGCAGCCATCGCCGCCATGCAAACACTGCTACTAGACTGAGGACAACGGCAGGTAGGAGATATCCAGCCAGTAAGTTAGGATTGCCCAGAAAGCTATAAACTCGCGTAGTTTTGGTCATGTTGGATTCTGGATCGACCCAAGTAGCCAGAGCAGCCGCGCCAAAAAACCATTGCTGCAAACCATAGACACTAACGATCAGTGCTGCGTGTAAGTAGAGGGTGACGATCCAAGAGCGAAAACGGGGCGATCGCAAAACCCTTGCTGCCAATGCAAACAGCAGTAAATAAAGCGTCAGCTTCGTCCAGCCACTTAAAGCAGCAGTTTTCACAGGTGATAAAGCTGTTGCTACCGTAGCGATGCCCCAGTAAAGCAATACTAGTAAATGAATTGGAGTTAGTTTAGGGGCTTCTCTATGCTGATATTCAACCTCATCTGACAACGTTAGTATTACCCAAAAGCTAGCGCCAGCAAATAACAAAACGCCAATTAGAGCGTTCTCCACAAAAGGAGCCAGAGCAAACACTAGGCTAACGAGCATTGCTGCAAGTGCTTCCGACCATTGCAAAAGCCAACTACTTCGCCGCCAAGAGCCAAGTAATCCGACTAAATAACGGTGCAGGTAACTGGCACTGCGCCACTGTTGAAGCGAAAAATTAGATAAAGTGAATCGCTGCCAAACTGAGTTCATAACCAGATATTTAAGGGATAGCCGTCAGCGGTCAGTAGTTATTGGTTATTAGTCAAGAGTCATTAGTCATTGTGATGGATATAGACGCGCAGGGCTTACCGCAGGCGCGCAGACATTTGACTTTGGACAAAGGACAACTAACAACTAACAACTAACAACTGACTAAAAGCTAATAGCCCATTATCCACGAAAATTTGTCTTTAACAAGATAAGCTAATCTACATTTAACGCAGCCTATAGACAATCGCCAGGAATGTTGCCTGTGATAACACATTTCATTTTTGAAAGCGTGAATGCTTGACTTTCCAGTTAGAGACTTTCTGGTCTTACTGCTAGCTGTGGCAAACTGACTACATAGCGATAGCCTGACTCTGGTGTTCCCAAAACGTCGATTTGACCGCCGTGCAATTCTGCTAAAGCCCGACTTAACAATAAACGTAAACTTTCATAAGAGCGATTTACACTATTTAAACTAAGCACTTCTGTTTCTGATTGAACCAGGATACCGTCCCCATGCTCCATAGTAGAGGTAATAAACTCCTCACTACTTGTGTAACTGGAAACATTTAACGCTGATACCTGACCTACATAGGGATCGAGCGGAGTCAAACCTTCGCCCAGCCAGGGATGGGAAACTGAAATCGCTAAGTTTAAATTATTATTTTTGTGAGAGACATGAATACGAATGATACTGCCACTAGTAGCGGCTTGAATCATACTAGAAATTAGATGATAAAGCAGTTGCTTCACCTTGTCTTTATCTATCACCCAAGTCCGACTTTTTGCTGGTTCCAGTGATAGCCGTAGCTTTTGCTCTTTGCGTTTGGCTGCCTCATCTAAAGTATTAAGTACTTGTTGGCATAGCATTTCAATATCTACAGATCCAAGATTCAGGGCATGGTTATACTCCTCCATGACTCCTAAATGGGAAATTTCATTTACCAGTGAAAGTAAATAACGACCGCTGTTTTGAATAATCTCAAGATATTCTTTTTGCTTATTGGTTAAAGGACCATAAATCTCCCGTCCTACTACATTAGCCATCCCTAGGATAGATGTTAAAGGAGTCCTGAGTTCCTCCGTTAGCTGGTCTAGTAGTTTTATTTTGGCTTGGATGAGAGATGTTAGTGCATTGGGAATCGAAGGATCGGGGGCGATTGACACTGGAGCAGCAGGTGCTAGTTCATTGCCTCGGTTTTCCGGCTTGTCTATATCTCGTGATTTCAATAGATGGCTGCGCTCAAATTCACTCATGCTCCAGCGAGCCATGAGTTCTAGAAATTTCATTTGTTGGATGGTAAAGGTGCGCGGTTCTAGATCCATGACCGCGATCGCACCCAGACAACGACCTGCGGCATCAATTAGCGGCGCTCCCAGGTAAGCACGAATGCCATAACGCTGCACTAACATACTATTGGCAAAAGCTGGGTTACTCAGGGTATCACTAATAGCTACAAGTTGATTAGTTTCTACTACCTGAGTACAAAATGATTCACTGCATAGCATCTGGCGTTCTTGCGCCAATTGATTCATTAGCCCCAGCCGCGATAAACCAACTGCTGACTTAAACCAGTGACGCTGGCGATCCAAAAATCCCAAAATGCATATAGGTGCTTCCAACAAATGGGCCGCTGTTTGAGTAGCTTCCTCAAAAACTGGAATCGTCTGTGCTTCTAGCAAGCCTAATTCTGACAATGCCTTGAGTCTTTCTTCTATTGCCATTCCCGTGCCAGTATCAAACTGGTAACCCAGTTTGTTTTCAGGGTCTACCATTGCCTACCCTCCCGTGTACTTGCGATCGCAAGCTGTGTGTGTTTCATCTAACCCTTGTTTTAGGTTATCTACTAGTTTTAAGATTCCCGATTTTCAGCTTCGATCAACAACCAAACACAAAAAGATTTTGCTCCAAAACTCTTGCAGCTAATAGACTTTTTGCTGAAATAGATTTATTGGTGATGGCGCGGGTGACAAAAAGCAGACAGTAGGTTATGGGGTGTGGGATGAAGTCAGAATGGACAAGGGGACAAGGGGAACTCGGGGCCCCCAGGAAGTGGGGATTAGGGGCAAAGGGGACAAGGAGACAAAAAGACAAGGGGACAAGGGCAATTTAGAATTATCTCACTCACTACTCACCACTCACCACTCGCCACTCGCCACTCGCCTCTAGCCACTAACTTTGCTCCATGCTGGATGGGCAAATAAAGCAGAGATGACTCGATTGCCTCGTAGTTGATTTGATAACGGTAAATGGCCTGCTGGGGCTGTAAGATTCCAGGTAAACCCATCGGGATATCGCGTCCAAGTGTTACCATTCTTCCAACCGATTTTAGCCCAGAATTTTTCCCAGTTTTTCCCCAATGACAACCAAATTTCTCGCTGTACAGAAAAACCAAACTTGCCTTCGGAGTAGACTAACCACAAAGTATTAATGGTTTGAAGGTCGGAAACAGGAAAATTCTCAATCTCGGTAAAATACAGCCATTTTCTTTGCACTGCGGCAGTTCCTGCTAGTTCACACATTTTTTGCAAGGTGATGCGATCTGCTGCTTGAAAATCTTGGGCAATCAATAACTGCTGTAGTGGGCTGTAGTCAATGTTGCACTCAGATCGCAAGGTGACAAGCCCAGTGGGGAAACAAGCACGGAGAAACTCTTGTGCTGGCGGATACTCGGCATTGAAGAGAATTTGGTAGGCTTTGCCATCAATCCAGGTGGGGGGGCTGCTAAGGCGATCGTGTAAAAATTCGATCAAAACATCTAAGCCAGGATTACCGAAGGTAGTCACCTGGGGAATTAGTTGCTGTTGTACTTTTTCCGGCCCAGATGTTAACTGCAAGCGGAGAGCAGAAAGGTCGTTTTGTCTGTCGGAGGTTGTAATTGGGTTAGTCATGCTCTCACTGTGAATGCGCAAAGTTAAGAACCGATCATTTATTTAACTATAGGTCGTAGGCGATCGCATACTTTCTCTGGGAGACGCTTGGGCGATCCTGCTAGGGGTTAGTGGTATTTTTCCCTACTCATTAAGCTCTTATTTATTAGATATATCAAAATTTTGGCAAAAACCGAGCTAGAGGCTACTTTACTCCTAGCAAAAATCTGTTAACTTTCCATAGAAGTATTATCTAATGTGAGAATTAAAGTTTTCGCACTTAGCACTCTACTGGTGGTGTAGCAAAAATGTACGAAAAAATTTCCCCTCCTACTACTGGTTCCCGCATCAGCTTCAGCAATGGTGAGCCAATTGTTCCTGACAACCCGATTATTCCCTTCATTCGGGGTGATGGTACGGGGGTTGATATTTGGCCTGCCGCCCAAAAAGTGTTTGATGCTGCTGTTCAGACGGCATATCAAGGAAAGCGGCAAATTAGTTGGTTCAAGGTGTATGCCGGGGATGAAGCTTGTGAATTATACGGCACGTATCAATATTTACCCGAAGATACGCTCACAGCAATTAAAGAATATGGTGTCGCCATCAAAGGGCCTTTAACCACACCTGTGGGGGGCGGGATTCGGTCTTTAAATGTTGCTCTACGGCAAATTTTCGATCTATACGCCTGCGTTCGTCCTTGTCGCTATTATGCAGGTACGCCATCACCGCACAAAAACCCAGAAAAGCTGGATGTGATTATTTATCGGGAAAACACAGAAGATATCTATTTGGGGATTGAGTGGCGACAAGGGAGTGAAGTGGGCGATCGCTTAATTAAAATCCTCAATGAAGAACTGATTCCCGCCACCCCAGAACATGGCAAAAAGCAAATTCCCCTTGATTCTGGCATTGGCATCAAACCTATCAGTAAAAAAGGTTCTCAGCGCCTTGTCCGTCGCGCAATGAAACACGCCCTGCAACTCCCCAAACACAAGAAAATGGTGACTTTGGTGCATAAGGGTAACATTATGAAATACACCGAAGGAGCCTTCCGCGATTGGGGTTACGAACTAGCAGTTTCTGAGTTTCGGCAAGAGTGTATTACAGAAAGGGAATCTTGGATTTTAAGTAACAAGGAGAAAAACCCAGATATTTCTTTGGAAGACAACGCTCGTCAGATCGATCCTGGGTTCAATTCTCTTACCCCAGAAAAACAAGCCAAAATTGTTCAGGAAGTCGAAAACGTTCTAGCTTCAATTTGGGAAACACATGGTAACGGGAAGTGGAAAGACTTGGTGATGGTAAACGATCGCATTGCCGATAGTATTTTCCAACAAATCCAAACTCGACCGGATGAATATTCAATTCTGGCAACAATGAATTTGAATGGTGATTATTTATCCGATGCGGCGGCGGCTGTTGTAGGCGGACTGGGAATGGGGCCTGGCGCTAATATTGGCGATGAATGCGCTATTTTTGAAGCCACTCACGGCACTGCACCCAAACACGCCGGACTAGATCGAATTAACCCTGGTTCTGTAATCCTATCCGGTGTGATGATGCTGGAATATATGGGCTGGCAAGAAGCAGCAGATTTGATTAAAAAAGGTTTAGGTGAGGCGATTGCTAGTAGTCAAGTTACCTACGATTTAGCTAGATTGATGGAACCTCCAGTTGAACCATTGAAATGTTCTGAATTTGCTTCTGCAATTATTAAACACTTCCAGGGTTGATTGTAGGATTAATTAATGCTGCATTTTGGCCGTTAACTATTAACAGTTGACGGTCAACTATTACACTCGAAATTTTTCACCAATCGAATCAAATTGCTATTACTGCTGAATATTACGAGCAGTCAGACCAAATTTGCTTTCGACAACTTCAAATTTTACAGGTGTACCTGGTTTAATCGTACGATATCCCTCGCCAGGAATGGCAGTAAAGTTGAAGAAAACTTCTTCACCTGTATCTGTGGCGATCATGCCATTGCCTGTATCAAAGTCGAAACATCTCACTATGCCAGAGGCTATTGGTAACCTTGCCGCTCCCAGTTTTGGGATCTCATCTGCCCACTCTTGCTGAGGAATACGAATTTGCTTGACTTCTGGTGTGTTATATGATTTGTAGCTGTAATTAGACAGCATTTCCATTATAGCGCGTAAATCGAGCCGCAGTTCCTCAAGTGTTGGTCGTCCAACAAAAAACCAACCATTATATATTTTATGAATAGTTAAATCTGGTCGTAATACAAATGTGTAGGGCTGTGCGCGATAGGCATACTCGCCTTCAGTCTCATCTAGAATGTTAATTTGCTTAATAAGCTCTCGTTTTTCATCGGCTAAAAAAGTCCATTGCGCCCCTAAACCTGCACGAAAAGCAGCTTGGATTAAAGGTGGTTCGGTGCTTACTGTTACTAATTGGCAATAGTTCACTTTCAGTTCATTTTGAAACTGCACGAATTGCTGCATTTGCTGTTGGTCGCGGGGGCAAAAAAAGCCGCGATAAAATACTAAAATCAGCGGGTAGCCATCAAAAAATCCCAACTTTCGATCTAATTGGCTAGGCTGGGTGAATTGCGATAATTGCATCAATTCATTTTGATGATTTGGAAGTTGGAAATCGGAGAAGCGATCGCCTATTTGTAGGTTCGTAGTCATCGAGATATCTCACCAGTTAACATACTAGCTATTAAGTGATATTAAGATGAGTTTTGGCTGAAAGATTGTTGTGGTAGAAGTGGGTGCGATCGCAGCCTGCCTCTATGGCACGCAAGCTAGCAATTCCTGAGTAACATTTTAAAATTGGGTGTGGTGCTGTAGATAAACTTATGCTTACACGCTCAGAGCTATATAGACTTGTCAACGATTACATTGAAGTTTCAAGCGGCTACTTAGGTGACTTTTCCTACAGAACTCATAAAGAGTTTTATCCTTATTATTGCAACCTGGATATCAATCCTTATGATTATGAAGGAACTACTAAAGAAAGGTTTATTAAAATTCTCGAATCTTCAGACGCTATCACTCAAGCTAAAATTATAGAAGGGGTATTGACAAAATATACAGTTTCATATTTTCCTGAGAACGAAAGAGAAGGTAAGCAGGCTCTGTTTAATGAATTTCAAGAAATAATAAAAAGATTAAAATCAAGCACTTCTGTAAGGCAAGGTACAGAGGGAGAAGTTAAAAATTTAATCTTTGCCGCTAATGGGCCAAAGCCTGAAATTGTGCTTGCTGATTCAATCAGTAACCAAATTCAAATTGTTAAAAATGCAAATTTTTGTCTTGTGTATGATTTGCTTCTTTCTGAGAATGGTCTTACATGGGAAACTCTTGTAGAATGGTGGGCTAAAAAAAATAACTTTGCATTTCCTAATAATCAAACAGAGTTTAATTTATACAATCGTCTTAAGCAGTCTTTAGAATCTCAACCGGAAATTACAGTTTTCGCTACATACTTTAAGCGCTTACGCCGAGAGTTTGGTAAAAGCTTTCCTGCTTTTATTCCTCAAGTGTATCTGCATTATGACCAAAAGACTATAAAGAAATACAGGGAAAACAGCAGCTCGAACAGCAAAGAATGGATTTCCTAATCTTATTTTCCAATAGTGTGCGTGTTGTAATTGAAGTTGATGGTCAACAACATTATGCAGATGGTAATATAGCAAATTCTAAAAAGTATGCTGGAATGGTTGCTGCTGACAGGCAACTTCGATTAATGGGATATGAGCTTTACCGATTTGGGGGTTATGAATTGCAAGGCAAAAATGGAGAAGTAATTGTTGAAAAATTTTTTCGTCAGCTTCTAGAGAAACATGGCATCACTAAAAGTAGTGTTAGTGAAGTTGATTTTTAGGGAAAAACTTGGATTTTTTTAGAAAATATCAGATGTAATTGCTGTAACGTAAAAATTTAGACTTACTGTTGCAGTTGATTGAAAATATGGAGTTAGATGCGATCGCATCCTCCAGCCAACCCAAATGTTACCACTCAATCTCAAATCAACAACCGTGCCAAACTAGGCAAAGCTTCACCATAAGTAGGATGAATATGCACTGACTGTTCTAGTAACTGCCAATTTGCCTTAGCTTCCATCAAAGACAAAAACACATGAACTAATTCAGCTGCTTCATATCCTACCAGCGTTGCACCCAAAATTTTATTTGTGTCATTATCTACTACCAGGCGGTAGAATCCCAAGTCGTGACCCCATTCAATTGCACGGGCAATGTAATCCATCGATAGCGTAACAGCACGGGCATTCAGACCTTTCTTCTGCGCCGTTTCTAAAGTTAAACCAACCCGCCCAACTTGAGGTTCTGTGTAAATTGCATAACCTAAAACTCTATCGTCTCGCGTTCGATTTTCTCCGTTCAAAATTCCTTTCAAGCGTCGATAATCTTCCCATGAAACATGAGTAAATGCAGGTTGTTTGGCAACATCACCAATTGCATATACACTGGGGCAAGTTGTTTGAAACTTTTCATCAACTTGGATGTACCCTTGGCGATCTAATTCAATTCCACTAGCCTGAGTATTGAGGGCTTTTGTGTTAGGTTTGCGTCCAGTAGTAATTAATAGGGCTTCGGCTTGTAATTCCTCACCGTTACTCAGGTTAAGTGTGAAGACATTATCGGCATAACTTACTTTGTCAAGATTGAGATTGAAATGTAGCTTGATGCCATCTTGTTTCAAGGCTTCTGCCAATACTTCACTGACTTCAGTTTCTTCATTACCGAGGACGCGATCGCCCCGCACAAGAATATGAGTTTCACTACCTAATCTTGCTATTCCTTGCCCTAACTCTAAACCAATATAGCCTGCACCCAATACCAAAGTTCGTGGTGGCAATTCGCGCAGATCGAAGAAATTCAAATTAGTTAAATAAGGCGTACCAGCTAAACCTGGAAGGTCAGGAATAAAAGGAGATGTGCCAGTGTTAATTACTACTAAAGGAGCCTGAAAAGTTACGCCACCGCCTGTTACTATGCGTTCTGCAATGAACGATGCTTCAGCTCGGACTATCTCCACACCAGCGCTTTTTATGCGCTTTTCAACTCCCAGATTAAAAGAGCCGCGAATACCGCGCACTCGCTCCATCACTGCGGCAAAATCAACATTAACTTGAGCGTGGATACCGAGTTTTTCTGCTTTTCTTGCCCTACCAGCAGCGTGTGCAGCTGCTAAGAAAGCCTTGGAAGGAGTACAGCCATAATTAATACAACTACCTCCTAAAGCACCCCTTTCAAATAAGACAACTTTACGACCTTCTTTAGCAAAATCTGCGGCAAGAGGAACGCCACCTTGACCGCTGCCTATAATAACTACATCTGCTGTTTCCATAGTTATAGCTGAATTAGTTTTGCTACTAAACCCGTCCAGTTAGTTCGAGCGATCGCACCGACTCTGCCACTATTACCACGAAAGTTTTGATAAAACAGTTAAGTATCTCACTATCTTCTATAAATCGAATGTTGCTGACCAAGCGCGCAACACTTCTGCTACTGTCCAAGCTTGAGCAATACATCCGCGTGGAGTTATAGGCGCATCGCCATCAAAAATTTCGCTCAAACTACCAACACCACGATCATATAGATGATTTGCCATTGGTTCCAGAAACGATCGCGCCATAGCAGGATTTTTGTAAACTCGCAGATGTGCTATGGCAAAGGGGCCAATTAACCAACCCCAAACTGTTCCCTGATGATAAGCTCCGTCGCGCTGAAGTTGGTTGCCGCCGTAGCGTCCCCGGTATTGAGGATGTTCGGGAGAAAGCGATCGCAATCCGTGTGAAGTTAGTAGCATTCGCCCGCAAACGTCCACTACTTGCTTTTGCTGGACAGAAGTCAGCGGACTTTCGGGTAAAGATACAGCAAAAATCTGGTTAGGACGTAAAGATGCATCATCCCCATCAGAACCATCTAGCACGTCGTAACAATAGCCCGCGCGATCGTTCCAAAAGCGAGAGAAACTAGCACTAGTGCGATCGGCGATCGCGTCATATTCCCGATCTGGCTTACTCAGGCTACGGGCAAACTTTGCCATTGTCCGCAGTGCATTATACCACAAAGCGTTCACTTCTACGGGTTTGCCCATCCGGGGCGTGACGACCCAATCATCTACTTTGGCATCCATCCAAGTCAGTTGCACTCCTGTTTCACCTGCATACAGTAGCCCATCAGCTGCATCGAGATGGATATTGTAGCGAGTGCCACGACAGTACCAGTCGATAATTTCAGCTAGTACGGGAAAAAGGTTCTGCAGCAAGTCATTATCTTGGGTGGAGCTGTAGTAAGCGCGAACTGCTTCAAAGTACCACAAAGTAGCATCGACCGAATTGTAATCCGGCGTTTCGCCTGCATCCGGAAAGCGATTAGGCAGCATTCCCCGATCTACATATTTGGCAAAGGTGCGGATAATTGAACGAGCAACTTCTGGACGACCTGTGGAGAGGGTTAATCCTGGTAGCGCAATCGTAGTGTCTCGTCCCCAGTCACTAAACCAGTGATAACCTGCAATGATAGTTTTGCCATTCGGTTCGTCGGTGAGGGGGCGATCAACAATAAACTGGTCAGCAGCAAGTACTAGTTGAGTAATCCAAGCAGGCGGCTGTTGAGCATTGGCTGAGGGGACTTGCCATTGAATCAACTTTTGCTCTTGGGCGTGGCGCAGTTGAAGTGCAGCAGCACCATTCAAGAGGAGTTGCTGCTCGGTACTAGCAACAAAAGTTAAGGATTCTCCAGGATTAAGTTTAACTTCAAAAGTAGCAGCGTGTAAATGGTCTTCGCGATCGCTCAATCCTCGGTAGCGTTCTACTGCCAAATCAAATCCGTAATACCAATTGTGGATAGGGGAGGCGCTGGCGCGATCGCTTAGCAAATAAAGCGGTACAGCACTGGGATAGGCAGTTACACAAATTCCCTGTGCCACTGGCTCGATGCTCATCTGCCAGCCGTTGCCCCCAGTATCACCGTGATAATCGCGGTAGTTAACCATTGCTTTGAGCGTTAACTTCAGCGGTTGAGTAGCACGTAGCAGCGTATATTGTACGTAAGTTGTATTGGCCCCCTGCTGCATCCAGACTCGTTTTTCTAACAGAGCGTCGGCGCAGGCAAAACGCCACACGGGAACTGTGCCTTTTAAAGAGAAACTTTCGATATTCACATATCCTTTGGGACTAACAATGCCATCAGCCCAACGGTTAGTATGCAACGGGTAAAAGCAATCTCCATACAAAGCTGTTTCATCCAGTTTAGCCAGCAGCAGAGTGCGACCTAGAGGCGGCTCCAAGGCTGCTATGAGTAAGCCGTGATAGCGGCGGGTAAGTCCTCCTGTTACAGTGCCAGAGGCGTAACCACCGATGCCGTTGGTGACTAACCACTCTCTTGTTTGTGCAATATCGAGGTTGCCACAAATTTCTCGCCCAAATTCAATGCACATATCAACCTACTCCTGGCGATCGCTATTAAGAGTATGTGCCCTGAACATGATACATCTCTCTGACTGGGAATTAAAATAAGAAACAATTGAGAGGAAAAAAAGGCGAGCGCATCAAATATTGTTGCGTGTGCAGTTAGTACCAAGTCAAGCTAAATCGTAAGTAGTATGTGCAACTTGTACTTTATAAATCAAGTTAAGGAAGGGAACAATTATTATTCGTTGGTAAAACAGGCTTGACTAATGTGCATCACGGGTATTCCTTTGCGTCTACTTGACAAAAATTGAGAGTAAAAAAATGAAAATTTTGTCAGTTGAAAGATTCCCGATTAGCAATCGAGTGCGAGTAACTAAAGGGAGAGTCGTTAGTGCTACCATTAGCATGGCGATCGCATCGATTCCACTGGGTTACAAACCTGCTTTAGCATTGCCCCCAGCCTCAGATATTCC
Organism: Leptolyngbyaceae cyanobacterium; assembly: GCA_036704105.1. Taxonomy (GTDB): domain Bacteria; phylum Cyanobacteriota; class Cyanobacteriia; order Cyanobacteriales; family Chroococcidiopsidaceae; genus Chroococcidiopsis. The sequence continues at coordinate 33,596 of DATNQH010000283.1, forward strand.
TGAAGAAGTATTGCGGACAGAGATTATTTTAGAAGCGCGATCGCCTGTTGATGGAAAACCCCTGAATGCTGCCCAATACGCTGAATTGCAAGCTCAACTCCAAACCCGTTCCGCACCACCAAAATTAAATCCTCAAGTCCGTGACACTATTTTTCTACTACGTCTACGGCGAACACTCCGCACTTTTTTCCCTTTTCTGCCAATATAAGGGGTGGAAGTCAGAAGTCAGAAGTCAGGAGTCAGAAGTCAAAACCACTCGCCACTCCTTCTTCGCCACTCGCCACTCACCTCTTACACTGACTTCTAAAGCTCTTTCTCAAGACTTATTTAAAATCTATCGAAATTGGGTGGCTATATTTTTTATTTGCAAACAAATGTGAAGAATGTGTATAAGTATGACCAAAGGAGTCAATTAATAATTTATTCCAGGTAGGTAGCTGCATGAGTATGACCATCGCGCCGGATCAGGTTGAACGCATCGTTTGGAATCAGCATCATGACCCTTTTGAAGTGCTGGGTTCTCATCCGATAGAACAGGATGGCAAAACCGTTTGGGTGGTGCGAGCCTACTTACCAAATGCGAGTGCAGCCTGGGTTGTCCTTCCAGAAGAACGGAAGGAATATCCAATGGAAGCAGTGCATAACCCCCACTTTTTTGAATGTACGATTGATATTCCAGAACTAGCAAACTATCAGCTCAGGATTCAAGAGGGGGAACACGAGCGCGTTATCTACGATCCTTATGCCTTTCGTTCTCCTCGCCTGACAGAATTTGACTTGCATCTGTTTGCTGAAGGCAATCATCACCGAATTTACGAGAAATTAGGGGCGCACTTAACAGAAATTAACGGCGTTAAAGGAGTATATTTTGCTGTTTGGGCACCTAATGCCCGAAATGTTTCTCTATTGGGAGATTTTAACTACTGGGACGGACGCAAACACCAAATGCGCAAAGGCCCGACTGGAATTTGGGAGTTATTCATTCCTGAATTAGGAGTGGGCGATCGCTACAAATACGAAATCAAAAACTTTGACGGGCACATCTACGAAAAATCTGATCCCTACGGCTTCCAACAAGAGGTTAGACCTAAAACCGCATCCATAGTCACCGATCTAGATACCTACAAATGGAACGATCTTGACTGGATGGAAAAACGCCGCCACACAGATCCCCTGAGTCAGCCGATCTCAGTCTACGAAGTGCATTTAGGATCGTGGCTACACGGCTCTTCAGATGAACCTGCAAAACAACCCAATGGAGAAATTGTACCCCCTCTCCTAGTATCAGAACTCAAACCCGGAGCAAGATTCCTCACCTATCGGGAACTAGCAGAACGACTCATTCCTTATGTTAAGGATTTGGGATACACCCATATTGAAATACTACCCATTGCCGAGCATCCCTTTGATGGCTCTTGGGGTTATCAAGTAACTGGTTATTATGCTTGTACATCCCGTTATGGTACCCCCGAAGACTTCATGTATTTCGTCGATCAATGCCACGAAAATGGTATTGGTGTAATTGTAGATTGGGTTCCCGGTCACTTCCCCAAAGATGGTCACGGTCTAGCTTTCTTTGATGGTACTCACCTTTACGAACACGCCGACCCCCGTATAGGCGAACATAAAGAGTGGGGAACTTTAGTATTTAACTACAGCCGTCACGAAGTTAGGAATTTCTTAGTTTCAAACGCCCTGTTCTGGTTTGACAAATACCACATCGATGGAGTTCGAGTAGATGCGGTTGCTTCCATGCTTTACCTTGACTATTGTCGCCAGCCAGGGGAATGGCTACCCAACCAGTACGGCGGTAGAGAAAACCTAGAAGCAGCTGATTTCCTGCGTCAGGCAAACAACGTCATTTTTAGCTATTTCCCAGGTATTGTCTCCATAGCCGAAGAGTCTACCTCTTGGCCGATGGTATCTTGGCCTACCTACATGGGAGGACTGGGCTTTAACTTGAAGTGGAATATGGGTTGGATGCACGATATGCTGGACTATTTCAGCATGGATCCTTGGTTCCGCCAGTTCCACCAAAACAATGTCACATTTAGTATGTGGTATCACCACAGCGAAAATTTCATGCTAGCTCTGTCACACGACGAGGTAGTGCATGGTAAGAGCAATATCATCGGCAAGATGCCTGGAGATAAATGGCAGAAGTTCGCTAACGCACGTTGTTTGTTTGCCTTTATGTTCACCCATCCAGGCAAGAAAACCATGTTCATGAGCATGGAGTTTGGCCAGTGGAGTGAGTGGAATGTTTGGGGCGATTTGGAGTGGCATTTGTTACAGCAGGAGCCACACAATCAACTGAAGCAGTTTATCACCGATCTCAACCATCTCTACCGCCACGAACCAGCTTTGTATAATCAAGATTTTGCTGAAGCAGGGTTTGAGTGGATCGATTGTAGCGACAACCGTCATAGCGTGGCTGCGTTCATTCGTCGGGCAAAGGATGGGGAATTTGTGATTACAGTTTGTAATTTCACGCCTCAACCCCATTCTCACTATCGCATTGGTGTACCAGAACCAGGTTTTTACACCGAGTTGTTCAACAGTGATGCCCGCGAGTATGGTGGTAGCAACATGGGTAATTTAGGTGGCAAATGGACGGATGAATGGTCTTACCAAAATCATCCCTACTCAGTTGACTTGTGTTTGCCGCCTTTAGGGGTATTGGTTTTGAAGCTGGATCGGCAAAAGACAGCAGCAGCAATGAATCGATAATATCGAGTCAGGGCGGGTTTAACAATATATTTTGCCCGAACGCAAGAGTTGGTTAGTTAACCCGCCCCTAGGATCAGGCGATCGCTCTTTTGCAAAGCTAGGCGATCGCGTCGTTGCTACTACCCTGAGTCAATTCGACGATAGACTGGACACTTTAATTAACAATGCTTCAGCAATTGGGACTTCACCAATGCCTTGAAGCCTCGATTATCCATTGGAGGATTTCCGCAACGTCAAGGCGCAAAGCGCCGAGATTTTAGATTTTAGATTTTGTCGCCTTGGAAAAACATCGGCGGTTCGGGGGGAAGAATACTCTTACCAGGCAACGCCGCCCCATAGTTAAAACTAAAGACTTGGTATAAGGAAGATTTTCTTTTTTCTCCATAAATAAATAATGGTGCTAGTACCAAGTGATTTTGGTTTGCATTCAAATATTCCTAATCCAAAATCTAAAATCTATGGCTCCAAAATCGATTCGGTCATTAACACCAACTTAATCGCGCCTCTACTAATTAAGAAAGCACTACCAGCAGCGATCAAGAATGGTGATGGCATGAATTCGGGGATTTGAACATAATTGTTTGATACAAAGAAAGGGAAGTTGAACCTTCCAATAACTCGTTTCTAAGCTGAGCCTGGGAATGAGAAAAGACCCCATAGTTTCCAAAGGACAAAGACACATGAGTGAAGCTCAAAAAGTAGCAGTTGTCACAGGTGGAAATCGCGGCATAGGGTTTGAAACTTGTCGCCAATTGGCAAAACAAGGTATTAAAGTAATTCTCACCAGCCGCGATGAAGCCAAAGGAAAAGCGGCTGCTGAGAAATTGCAAGCGGAAGGATTGGATGTAACTTCTCATTCACTTGATGTGACCAATCCAGATAGTATCGAAGGGCTGGCTCAGTTCATCAAGAGTAATTTTGGAGGCTTAGATATTTTGGTGAACAATGCCGGAGTGCTGCTGGATTATGCAGAATCAGACGGCAGTGTGTTTAATTTGAAGATTAGTACCTTGCAGAAAACACTGGAGACAAATACATTTGCTCCATTGCTGCTGTGTCAGGCTTTGGTTCCCCTGATGAAAGAGCATAACTATGGCAGAGTTGTGAACGTATCCTCCGGGGCTGGACAATTACATGATATGGGTAGTGGATACCCCAGCTATCGAATTTCTAAAACAGCTTTGAATGCCATAACACGGATTGTTGCCAATGAATTAAAAGGTACAAATATCTTAGTGAATGCCGTCTGTCCTGGTTGGGTGAAAACAGATATGGGTGGGGAAAATGCGCCTCGATC
>DATNQH010000284.1:0-13421 GCA_036704105.1 Leptolyngbyaceae cyanobacterium
TTCCGATCATTAACACACATTTGAATCTCACATTTCCCAAGGTTGAACAAGGTAGAAGTATGTGCGGTATCGTACCTTGCCCCAGGTGAATGACAACTTGATCTTTGATACTTAATTGATTAGGTTTACCTGATTTCTTCTTTTCTGTTCTACCTGTCGCACCCTACTTACCCTGTGGCTAAACGTTTCCTTGTGGATGCCACAGAGTAGACCGGAATTTTCGCACTTTGAAATACCTGTTTGTAGGTCATGGGCTATACCCAGACTGACCTACTCTTTTTACCTGATTATCCACTTATTTAAGAAATCTCATGGTTAACTTACTAAAGCCCCCCAGTGTTTCAAGTTCTCGCCTCGGTACTGTAACGGGTTTGTGGAGGCAACAGTCTCCTTACGACAGGAGGGCGCTTAAGACTGGTATCGTCCATTTCGGGCCAGGTCGTTTTTTTAGGGGTCACCTCGCCTACATAATACATAACTATCTTGCACAGAAGGGATCCCAAGAGCAGAAATGGGGGATTTGCGGGGTTAGCCTCAAGAGCCAACGCACGATTACGAGGTTAAAACCACAGAGATTCCTTTACACTTTAACCAAACACTCTAGTTGCGCTAAAAATCGTGAGTCAGCGGAAGTTATAGGTTCTATCAGGGAAATCGTTAATGGTAGAGAGAAGCGCGACTATGTACTTGAAAAGATGGTGTCTCCCTCCGTGCATCTCGTGACTCTTACAATTACTCAAGGAGGCTACCATCTAGACAAGAGTTTTAATCTCGACACAGGGAATGAAGACATCGCGCACGATCTGCAAAATCCTTCCACTCCAACCACTGCAATTGGCTTTATAGTAGAGGCGCTGCGCCGACGACGCGATCGCTCAATGGCTCCCTTCACCACCCTTTCTTGCGACAACCTGCCAAAAAACGGGGATATCCTGCGAAAAGCAGTGCTAGCTTACGCCGACTCGATCAATCCTCAGCTTGCCGAATATATCAGGGATAACGCGACGTTTCCTAATACGGTTGTAGACAGGATTGTGCCTCAAGAACAGGAATCTGACTATAACTACCCCAATCGACTGTTACAGGTCAGGGATCGCGGGCCGATTGTAACGGAGCCATTTTGGCAGTTTGTCGTGGAAGACAACTTCACAGGCGATCGCCCCAAGTGGGAAGATGCAGGGGTGATTATGACTAGCGACATCACTCCCTTTCTGTATATGAAGTCGAGATTCTTGAATGCAGTACACTCCTTCATAGCCTGTTTAGCTGTAAGAGCAGGTATAGAGTATATGCATGAGGCGATCGCGCTACCGGAATTCCACTTGTTTACTCGGCTTCTCATGGACGATATCGCAGCAGCAACACCAGTGTCCCGCGAGATGTGCGAACAATATATGGAGCAAGTGTTACTAAGGCTGAGTAACGAGGCTATTCCCGATACTACTGAGAGAATCTCTTCAGAAACAGCGAGGAAAGTAGGCAAGTATATCTTTCCGATACTTCAGGATGCTTATAGCCGAAAGGTCAGCATGAAGCGGATTATACTTCCCGTTGCGGCGTGGCTTCTTGCAGTTAGAGAGGGCGCGTGCGAGTCTGGTCAGCCCTATCATGCCAAGGATACACAAAGCGCAATTACAGCGATTCAAGAAGGTGCGGTGATTAGCGGCATTCTGGGATTGGAGAATTGCGAACAGACAGAGGTTGTAGATGATGAATGCTACAGGGCTTTGCGAGATCTCCAGACTCACGGACTATTGACTACAGTTAAGAATTATAGTGAGAGAGGTCAATTGAGATGAAACCGCTTCAGCATGAAATGGTAGTACTTTTCGATCATGATGGAACTGTCGTTGATAGTGAAACCATAGCACTTAAGAGCGCGTGGAAGTTGACAAATGAAGTGGCTCGTGAGTTCGCTGGCGCTCAACACTATGAGCTTGAGGACTTTGTTAAAAGCTTCGCAGGCAAACCTTACAGGGAAATACTCAAAAAGATCTACCCAGACTCATTAACCACTCTTAATGAGCGCGATATTGACAGGCTAGTGGCTGAAGAAGAAAAGAGAGCGATTGAACGGCTTAGTGTAGAGGCAAAAGCGACTGAAGGAACGCCTGAAGTGCTGTCTTCCCTGCGCGACGACGGATTTGAATATGCACTTGTAAGTAACAGCAGCTTTCAGCGGCTGAGTGCTTGCCTTACTTCTGCTGCCCTGACCGACTATTTCCCAAGCGAGCAGGTATTTAGCGCTCACGACTCTCTCCCTGTTGCGCGTCCCAAGCCGCTTCCTGACATCTACCTATATGCAGTGAAGTGTCTGGACGCTGAAGTTTCTCTTTGCGTGGCAGTTGAAGATTCTATCAGTGGGGTAAAGTCTGCCGTTGCCGCTGGAATTGGGCAGATTATCGGTTATGTAGGGGGAACTCATGTAAGCGAGGATGAACGAACAAGCCGTGCAGATGCTCTTATGTCGGCTGGTGCCCAGCAAGTTATCGAGCGGATGCACGATCTGATCGGGCTATTGTGATGATGATAAGAAGATGTGTGAAAAGTCAGATTTTGTCAAGAATAGCTTGGGCGACAACTTCATCGGTGATCAGTCCTGCGATCAACTTGCCATGCAGAGCAGCCAAAATCGACTCTACCTTTTTCACACCTCCTGCAATACCAATAATAAGCCGTTGAGCAGGTTGTTCGAGCGGTACACCAGCAACTCGGCTGTTAGTTGCACCTTGAATCAAGACTCCTTGACGATCGTATGCCCAACCTGCAATCTCTCCAACTGCCCCCAGTTCAATTAATTGGGTCACTTCATCGTCATTAATAAATCCGTCTTGATGTAACGGTGCATTCCAGTCAATTTGGCTAATACCAACAAAGGTCGCTTTGGCTTGCTCCACAAGGGTCTTTACGGTAATAAACGATCGCTGCGTCTGCAAGAGTTCTCGTTCTTCAATACTGGGAGCAACAACAGGAGTAGGGACTGGATACGCCTGCGAACCAACGCGATCGGACAAATGCATCACCACTTCATAACGACCCGCACGCCCATATTGAGACATATTTCCCACAATTGAGACAATCTTATGCTGAGGTTGGTGCATCGATGGGATCTGCTCCACCATCGATCGCAAAGTACGACCTGTGGAAAATGCCAGGATTGTTGGAGTTTTAGTAACAAGGTATGTCTCTAAGTAAGTGGCAGCACATACACCAAGTCCGTTCAAGGTATCGCCACTTCCTGCATCGCTTGGAACCACTTCACAAAGCGATAGTTCAAATTTGTCTCTGAGTGATTCAGCTAGAGCAATACACTCACGTAGCGGATGATCGAGCCGAAATTTGATCAGTTTTTCACTCACCGCTAGTGCGACCAAACGCTGTGCAGCCTGCCGGGACACGTTCAGCTTTGCCGCAATCTCTTCCTGGGTGTTCCCAGCAATGTAATAGAGCCAAGCAGCGTGAGCAGCTTGGTCTAACTTGCGATCGCGCCGCTCTAAGAAGGGTTCTCTCATATTCCACCTATAGGTAGTATGCATCCCCCAAAAGAGTAGATCATTTAAGTGAGTATCTGCTCAAAGATGCATTTTTTGCTCAAATCATTATGTATAGGTTATCACATTCGACGTTAATGAAAATGCTCCTAAATAAACTCGAATGCAGCAAAACATTGCAGTAGCGATTCTGGGGGCTGATAACATTACTAACTTGCCAATACCCTTTTCCCTATTGTCCGCCAGTAATTTCCAAGTTAAACCCCGTAATGTAGCTTGCCTCCTGGCTCATGAGAAATGCTACCCCATTAGCCACCTCTTCAAGGCTTCCCAAACGGCGCATCGGTACTGAATCGATCATCTGTTGCTCGACCACATTAGGATCGGCATCAAAATACTGTGACCCTACAGCGGCTTGCAATTGGGTCTGCCGCGTCCACATAAAGCCGGGACCAATCAACGCAGGCGAGAGCGAATTCACCCTGATGCCGTAGGGAGCCAAGTCTTTCGCTGCCGTCTGAGTGATTCCAATTACCGCAAACTTTGAAGCGGAGTAGGCGAGCATATTAGGAGGACCAACCACACCCGCATAGCTTGCCATATTGACTATTGCTCCTCCACCCGAATCGCGTAGATGCTGTGCCGCAGCCTTAAGAACGTGAAAAACGCCTACAACGTTGATGTTGATGACCTTTTGAAAGTCTTCTTCGGGATACTCGTCGGTTTTGGCAAACGCTCCTTGATAGCCCGCGTTGTTAAAGACATAGTTGATCCCCCCAAACTGCTCCACAGCGCCAGCAAAAGCTTTAGCAACGTCATCATAAGCAGTAACATCACAGCGAAAAGTGCCGATTGGAACGTTGTACTCCTCTAGTTCTTGAGCAACGTCTGCCATTTTCGCTTCGTTTAAGTCCACAAGCGCGACAGCAGCACCATTGTTAGCAAAGCGATGAGCAGTGGCTTGACCAATATCTCCTGCACCGCCTGTAATCAGAATTGTCTTGCCAGCAAAATCATAGGTTGCTCTAGCAGTCATTACTTCATCCTCTTATAAATAAATGTTGCAAATGATCTTCAACTTCTCAGCAATGAGAGCAAGCTAGGTATGATTCTATTATTGAGCAAATGCTCAATCCTAAAACATAAAATCTATTTTGTTTATTCGACTTTAATATTAAAGGAGCTGTGCGATGCGTATCTCTCGCTTCGCCAAGATGTTGGTTGCATTCCTCGCTGGGGTGATGCTGGTGCAACTACTGCACGCCTGTTCGACGAGTTTGCAAGCAGCAGGGAAAACAAGACTGACGATCGCTACTGTCAATAATGGCGACATGGTGGTCATGCAAGGGCTTTCACGCAAGTTTGAACAAGCCAACCCAAATATTCAACTGAGGTGGGTTGTCCTGGAAGAAAATGTGTTGCGCCAACGCACCACAACAGACGTTGCAAGCCAAGGTGGGCAATTCGATGTCCTAACAATCGGTTCATATGAAACGCCGATTTGGGCGAGACGGGATTGGTTAAAACCATTAGATCTACCCGCAAGCTACGACGTTAATGACCTGCTCAAACCCATCCGAGAGGGGCTTTCCAACAACGGCAAACTCTATGCTGTACCGTTCTATGGGGAAAGTTCCATGCTGTATTACCGAAAAGACTTGTTTTCTAAAGCAGGAATTACGGTTCCCGAACAGCCAACCTATCCCCAGATCCGAGAATGGGCCACTAAGGTTCACGATCCAGCGCATGGAGTCTACGGCGTTTGTCTGCGTGGAAAACCGGGCTGGGGCGAAAACATGGGATTTCTTTCCACGTTGGCTAACACATTTGGCGGACGCTGGTTTGACATGAAGTGGCAACCCACTATAAATACTCCAGCCTGGAAAGAAGCGATCGCCTTCTACGTCGATCTGCTCAACAAATATGGGCCACCAGGAGCCAGTTCTAATGGATTTAATGAAAATCTAGCGCTATTCTCGACAGGTAAGTGCGGGATGTGGGTAGATGCAACCGTTGCAGCAGGACTGTTATCCAATCCAAAAGAATCTCAAGTTTATGACAAAGTTGGCTTTGCCCGTGCGCCAATTGAGAGATATCCAAATGGCTCGAATTGGCTCTGGGCTTGGGCACTAGCAGTTCCCAAAACCTCAAAATCCCCCGAAGCCGCTCAAAAGTTTGTTGCCTGGGCAACCTCCAAGGAATACATCCAATTAGTGGCTGACCAAAGCGGCTGGGTTGCTGTACCACCAGGTACGCGGACTTCCACCTATAACAATCCCAACTATCAAAAAGCCGCACCGTTTGCTTCGATTGTGCTGAGGTCGATCCAATCTGCCGATATTACCCGTCCATCCGCACAACCAACCCCTTACAAGGGTATTCAATACGTCGATATTCCAGAATTTCAGGCGATAGGTTCTTCGGTCGGGCAAACTATGGCAGCGGCGCTGACCAATCGCCTTTCAGTCGAGCAGGCGTTGCAGCAATCGCAGAATTCAACTGAACGCTTCATGAAACACACCGGATATATCGAGTGAATTTTCTAAGTTGTTCCACATTTAATTTGCATACAGGTAGCAGCCAAGAGCTTTACCTGGACTACATTTTCCCTTTTTGGCTTTTGACTTGCTTATGTCTTCTTCAGTAGTTATAAAGCGTCACTACGAAACGCCGCCCACTCAGCAGCGAACTAAGCGGCAAGTATCAACCTTCCCCTTGGTTGCTCCTTCTGTCATTGCCTTGCTGCTGTGGATGATTGTGCCTCTGGTGATGACGGTATGGTTTTCCTTTCAGCGGTATAACCTGCTTAATCCAGACGCACGTAAATTCATCGGAATTGAAAACTTCACGTTCATCTTAACTGACTCAGCTTTATGGACATCGATCGCCATTACGATGATTCTGGTCGTGTCCGTTCTAGCGATTACGATTGGTCTTGGTACACTCCTAGCAGTTTTATTTGACCAAGACTTTTATGGTCAGGGAATTGCGCGGGTACTGGCAATCTCTCCGTTTTTTGTCATGCCTACGGTCAGCGCCCTAGTCTGGAAAAATATGCTGATGCATCCCGTGAATGGGCTGTTTGCTCAATTCACAAGAAGTCTGGGTTTGGGGGCGATCGATTGGTTTGCAGATTTCCCACTGCTTGCCATCATTATCATTGTTTCGTGGGAGTGGCTTCCTTTTGCCCTGCTGATTTTATTGACGGCGATTCAGTCTTTAGATCGCGAGCAAATAGAAGCAGCCCGGATGGATGGAGCAAATGCTCTAGCTCTATTCCGTTTCGTCATGCTACCGCATTTGAGCCGCGCCATTGCCGTAGTCGCCATGATCGAGACGATTTTCTTTTTAACCATCTTTGCAGAAATCTTTGTTACCACAGGTGGCGGCCCCGGAGTAGCAACCACCAACCTTGCTTATTACATCTTCCTGAGAGCTTTGCTGGAATTTGATGTTGGCGGTGCCTCAGCAGGTGGATTAATTGCGGTCATTCTTGCCAACATCGTGGCAATTTTTCTGATGCGTAGTGTTGCTCGTAATTTGGATACCTAACTATGGCACGTAAAACCTCAAAGCGCTGGCTATTTACATTGCTCGGCTGGTTTGTCGCTTGCAGCTTGTTTTTCCCGATTTTCTGGATGTTTCTCACCAGTTTCAAAACAGAGGTAGCGGCGGTTGCAACTCCTCCTCAGTTATTTTTCCAGCCGACATTAGAAAATTATGTGGCGATCCAAGATCGGGCAAACTATTTCAACTATGCGCTCAACAGTATAGCGGTTTCGCTCGGATCGACCATACTCGCGTTGCTGCTTGCCGTACCAGCCGCTTATGCGATGGCGTTTTTCCCAACCAAACGCACTAAGGGCACCTTGCTGTGGATGCTGTCCACTAGAATGCTGCCGCCCGTTGGTGTGCTGGTGCCGATCTACATCTTGTGTCGCAACTTTAGGTTACTGGATACCCGCATCGGTTTAATTATTATCTACACCCTAATCAATTTGCCAATTGTTGTTTGGATGATTTACAGCTTTTTTAGGGACGTTCCCAAAGATATCCTAGAAGCCGATCGCATGGATGGGGCAAACACGCAGCAAGAACTGACTCATGTGTTGCTGCCACTATCATTACCTGGAATTGCTTCCACCGCATTGCTTTCAATCATTTTGTCTTGGAATGAAGCGTTTTGGAGCCTCAACCTAACAACGGCTAATGCCGCTCCTTTAACCGCATTTATTGCTTCGTTTTCCAGTCCTCAAGGATTGTTTTGGGCAAAACTTTCGGCAGCATCAACTCTAGCGATCGCACCCATTTTAATCTTTGGTTGGCTGAGTCAACGGCAATTAGTCCGGGGTTTGACGTTTGGTGCGGTGAAATAAGTGGAAAGCAGAGGGCAGAAGGGAAGAAGGTTTTTCATCCGTTCTGGTGTAAGCAGTTAATGACGGCTACTTAATCTTTTTTAAACACATTAACAGAAGTTTATTATGTCAACAGTTGCTTTAAGAGATATTCACAAAAAATATGCCGATACTGAGGTGATCAAAGGCATCGATCTTGATGTTGGCGATCGCGAATTTGTTGTATTCGTTGGTCCATCTGGTTGCGGCAAATCGACCTTATTACGCATGATTGCCGGACTTGAGGAAATCACCTCCGGCGATCTGCTGATTGATGGAGACAAAGTCAATGATGTGCCTCCTGATAAACGCGGGTTGGCAATGGTGTTTCAAACCTATGCCCTGTATCCTCACATGACCGTAGCGGAGAATATGGCGTTTAGCCTCCGCCTTGCGGGTGTTCCGAAACCCAAGCGTTATGAAAGGGCGCGTGAAGTTGCTCGCGTCCTCCAACTAGAGCCATTGTTAAACCGCAAGCCCAAAGAATTATCCGGTGGACAACGCCAACGGGTGGCAATTGGTCGTGCCTTGGTTCGCAATCCCAAAGTGTTTTTATTTGATGAGCCGCTTTCAAACCTAGATGCGGCTTTGCGCGTACAGATGCGGATCGAACTTGCTAACCTACATGAGAGCTTGCAAGCCACCATGATTTATGTGACGCACGATCAGGTTGAAGCAATGACGCTTGCCAGCAAGATTGTAGTGTTGCAGGGTGGCATTGTAGAACAAGTAGGTTCGCCACTGGAACTCTACCACCATCCCCGCAATTTATTCGTCGCCGGATTCATTGGTTCACCTAAGATGAACTTTGTCTCGGTCACAGTAACAGCCGTCAATGACTCTGGCATAACTGTCACACTTCCTGGTGATGCCAGTGTAACGATTCCAGTCAAGCCTGGAAAGCTGTCAGTTGGTGATAGAGCCACTTTGGGGATTCGCCCCGAACACCTACGACTCGATCGCAATAGCGCAACAGTGAATGGCGAAGTATTAGTTGTGGAACGATTGGGCGGACAAACCTATCTTTATGTCAAGATTGCGGGTGGAGACACCCTAGTCGTGCAAACAGACGGAGATAATTCTAGCCAGTTACGCGATCTTGTTCCTGTCCACATAGGGGGCGATCTTTGCCATCTGTTTGACTTACAGGGTGAAGCAGTTTCAAAAAGTCGTCGCCACCAACTAGCATAAATTAAGGTCAACTGCTGCGCCCATAAAGGGACGCAGCTTGTAACTAACCGAGGTCATCGGTTGAAACAAAAGGATCGTTGACTCGACCCCTAAGTTTGAGAAAATCTTCACGAATGTTAATTGCCGCGTTATGGTCTGCCAAAAGTTCAAAGGAGCATTTCTTGCATTTAAAATCCTTTTGGGTCGGTCGATTGCTCCGCGAAATATGGCCGCAAGAACTACATTTTTGGCTCGTAAATCTAGGATCCACAAAACTAATTCCAATACCTTTGGCTTCGGCTTTGTAAGTGACAAATGCTTGAAACTGCGCGAAGCTCCAACCATGCAATCTACGGCGTTGAGATTTTTTAACTTTGGCTCTACCGCGAATATTCGTGAGATCTTCAAAAACTATTGTTGCGCCTTTGTCCACCGACTGCACCAGTCTTTTAGAAAGAACATGGTCGCAATCGCAGCGAAACCGTTTCTGGCGGCCAGACAGCTTTTTCAAATGCCGTTTGGCGCTTTTTGTGCCTTTGCTCTGAAGACGACGGCGCAACTCAAAAATTCTATCCTCTATCTGTTTCCAATGTTTGTCACCGTAAAAAACTCCCCGACAATCAGTAGCAGGAGAAACGATACCCAGATCGACACCAACTGTTTCATTTGTTGCGACGATCGTAGGGCTATCAGTTTCCATCACAATATGCAACCACCAACGCTTGTGCCTATCTCTAATCAAATCGGCGCTGGTGTTCTTCCATCTCAGGTATTGGCGATAATACTCAGCCAGTTTAAACTTCAATTTTATCCGACCGCGAAGCGCCAAAATGGTAACTTCATTGCGGTCAAACCAAACTGTGTAAGAACGAGCATCGTATCTAATTGGGCAGTGCTTAGACTTAGGGCAGGAGGCATTCTTCTTCTGCTTCAAAAGCGAATTTGCAGACTTCAAAGCCTCTGTCGCTTTAACTCTAGCAGCGCAAACCAATTGCGATGGCAATCCTGTAATAGTCCGATGGTCGTAATACGTCTCTTTGTGAAGCGCTACACCATTAGTAATGTTTCTATCCCATCCCAGTTGACAAACAGCATTAAACGACCAAGTGTACTGCTCAATTGTTTGAGTTAGTATCTCGGTCGTTTCTTTGTCTGGTTGCAGTTGGATACGGATAGTTCGTTGCATATTGCAAATAACTTACTTCATATATAGTAAAGTTATCTGCAAATCATGTCAAGCCGCCCACCATTCGCGTTGTATCTACCTACTTTTTCAATGAACAGCAATATCAGCACAGGCTCAACAATCAAGCTCAATGAGGCATCCTTGTCTCGTTTACCTGGAAACGTGCGCCTACCCAAGTACGATCGCCATCAAATCACTAATGGAATTGTGCATATTGGGGTTGGTGGATTTCATCGATCACACCAAGCGTTCTATCTCGATGATTATTTCCATCAGAATCCTGGTAGTGAGTGGGGAATCTGTGGTGTTGGATTGCTTGACAATGACTATGACAGGCGAATGCGGGATGCGCTCCTGAGCCAAGATTGTTTGTATACCTTAGTTGAGAGATCTCCAGATGGAGATCTCGCTCGAATCATTGGTTCAATCACTCGATACCTGTTTGCACCAGACGATCGTCAAGCAGTCATTGAAGCAATGGCAGCAGAGTCATGCCGAATTGTTACTCTAACGATCACTGAAAGCGGCTACTACTACATTGAAGGAAGTGGCGAATTAGATGTGAACCACCCAACGATTCAGCACGATTTGCAACATCCCGATCGACCAATCGGCACATATGGTTTTTTGACAGCCGCACTCGAAAAGCGATGGAAACAGGGGCTGGCACCCTTTACAGTACTGTCCTGCGACAACGTGCAGGGCAACGGTGTTATGGTGCGGAAAATGCTAACTGCATTTGCCCAAATGCGCGACCCGGCTTTGGGACGTTGGGTTGCCCAGCACGTTGCGTTTCCCAACTGCATGGTCGATCGCATTACTCCGTTCACCACCCCACAAGATATCCAAATGCTGACGGAGCAGTTTGGTATTGATGATGCGTTTCCAGTCGTCACTGAGCCTTTCATCCAGTGGGTAATTGAAGATTCCTTTTGTGCAGGCAGACCTGATTGGGAATCCGTTGGCGTGCAGATGACTAAAGATGTTCATCCCTACGAGATGATGAAAATTCGGCTGCTTAACGGCAGTCATTTGCTGATTGGCTATCTCGGCTCTCTGGCAGGTTATACCTACGTTGATGAAGTCATGGCCGATCCCTTATTTGGGCAAGCAGTCGCAGGGCTGATCGACGAGGTGACACCAACGCTCAAACCCGTTCCTGGGATTGATTTAGACGATTATAAAAAGACTTTAATTGAACGATTTTCCAATCCCAAAATTCGCGATCGGCTTCCGCGCCTGTGCCTGAATGGATCGGCTAAAATTCCTAAGTTTGTTTTGGTATCGCTCCGCGATCAATTACAACTTGGAGGTGCGATCGACTACCTAAGTTTGACGGTTGCTGCTTGGTGCCGATACCTAACTAGTCGCGATCGACAAGGACAACTTATTCCCATTGAGGACCCATTAGCAGACATACTCACTCAATGCGCCTACTTGAGTGAATTAGACCCCAGACCATTGCTAAGCATATCTGAAATTTTTGGAGATTTAGTACAGTCGCCACGTTTCTTCGAGGCTGTTGCTGACCAGTTGCGTAGTTTGCATGACTTTGGTGCTAAAGGAACACTAGTTCGCTTCTTGCAAGCACGCTAAGGCATTGTCAACTTCAGGAGCGGTTTTTAGCTTGACTTCTGCAACAAGTCTAAAAGAGGATTCTTAACTTTTAAGTATTTGAGGATTAGCCTAATGCTGCTCGGCATTGATTTAGGAACAGGCTCTGCTAAAGCATTGCTCCTAGCGACAGACGGAACCGCAGTAAGTGAGGCTTCAATCTCCTATCCTGTTCATGCGCCTCACGCCGGATGGGCTGAGTCTGAGCCAGGAGATTGGTGGTTAGCTGTTGCTTCATCTGTTAGGAAGGCAGTGGGAAATCACGCTGACCAAGTACAGGCGGTTTCACTTTCAGGGCAGATGCATGGTGTTGTCATAGCTGATGCGTCAGGTCAGCCCCTGCGTCCTGCTATCCTCTGGGCAGATACTCGCTCTAGTGCCACGCTTAGCGCTTATCATTCGCTCGATGCCGCTATTCTAGAGCGCTTGGGCAACCCCATTACGGCTGGAATGGCTGGCTCAACTTTGCTGTGGCTACGAGAACACGAGGCTACTGTCTATACCGAAGCACGTTGGGCACTCCAGCCAAAAGATTGGCTGCGGTTACGGATGACTCGAGAAGTCGCAACCGAACCATCTGATGCTAGTGGTACTTTGCTTTACGATGTTGTGTCGGACAACTGGGCTGGGGATGCAATCTCAGCGCTGAATCTACGTTGTGATTGGTTACCAAAAATTATCCCCTCTAGTGCGATCGCAGGCTACCTAACAACTATTGCTTCAGAGCATCTTGGCTTAAGAGTTGGCTTACCTGTTATCGCGGGTGCTGCGGATACGGCAGCGGCAGCGCTTGGTAACGGACTACTAGAGCCTGGATTGGTTCAACTCACCATCGGCACAGCCGCTCAAATCATTACACCTCGCTCCCAACCCATTATCGATCCTCATGGTCGTACACATCTATATCGAGCCGCCGTACCTAACCAGTGGTACACCCTTGCAGCCATGCAAAATGCCGGGTTAGCGCTTGAGTGGGTGCGAGGTATCCTCGGCTTGAGCTGGCAGGAAGTCTATACTAAAGCGTTTTCTGTTCCCCCAGGATGTGAAGGGTTGACATTTTTGCCATACCTCACAGGTGAGCGAACTCCACACCTTGACCCCTATGTACGCGGCGCATGGGTGGGGCTTGGACTTCATCACACACAGGCGCACCTGATGCGGGCGGCTTTAGAGGGAGTTGCTTTTGCCTTGCGACAAGGTTTTGAGGCACTTGAGGCAACAGGTTTTAAAGCGACACAAGTGCGTTTAGCAGGCGGTGGAACGGCAGAAATGCCTTGGAAACAATTACTCACTGATGTATTGAGAATACCCCTCTATGCAACTACAGTTGCTGCTGCTTCCGGGCGGGGTGCTGCTCTACTGGCGGGTATCGGAATTGGCGTATACGCAGATGCTAATGACACGAGCAAACTGGCAGCCACACCAACGCTTGCTGCAACTCCCCAATCAGTTGATTCAGCCCTAGAAGAGGCTTGGATGCGATATCAATCCCTTTATCCACGACTTAAAAAAATCTGATAGGAGTTATGCCTCACGGAGGAAGAAGTAGAAGGTATTTAGAAATAC
>DATNQH010000285.1:0-4766 GCA_036704105.1 Leptolyngbyaceae cyanobacterium
ATTAAATATATTTTAGTTAAAAGCTTTAGAATATTAGTGATAACCAGAATTTAAGTATTAAAATAAAAAAG
This sequence comes from Leptolyngbyaceae cyanobacterium, assembly GCA_036704105.1. Lineage (GTDB taxonomy): Bacteria > Cyanobacteriota > Cyanobacteriia > Cyanobacteriales > Chroococcidiopsidaceae > Chroococcidiopsis. The sequence continues at coordinate 72 of DATNQH010000285.1, forward strand.
AATATGAATGCTAAAATTCTTGATTAAAATAGCCGCAGTTTAAGTGGATTAAAAAGGAGTAGATATAGAAGAGATATTAGTTTAAGTAAATCCGATATAAATAGTATTAAGGTTCGGCGTTAATTCTGTTGAGCTTGCAAAGGTTGTCCATTTTTCTCTTTAGCTTGAGCTGTGAGCAAGCATTTCCTTTGCTTGCGCTCTTAAATAGAATGGCTGTCGAGCGATCGATTTAACCAGTAACAAAACCCAATGGATTATAAAGATGCAGTTAATTTTTTACAGCAGTCAGATCCAACTATAGCGAGACTAATTGCTATAGTTGGATCATGCCATCTGAGCGATAACCAGCAGAACGGCGACCTTTTTTCATCGCTAGCTAGGGCAATTATCCATCAACAGCTTTCTACTAAAGTAGCTGCTATTATCCATCAGCGTTTTCTCCAACTGTATGGGGAGTCAGCTTTTCCAGATGCTCAAGAAGTTCTAAATACATCAGAAACAGTGTTACGTAGCGTAGGACTATCCCGACCAAAAATTAGATATTTAAAGGATTTAGCAACACAAGTGTTGTCGGGGCTGCCTACTATAGAACAGCTAGAAAACATGGATGATGAATCAATCATCCAAACGCTGACACAGGTAAAAGGAGTAGGACATTGGACAGTGCAGATGCTGCTGATATTCCGTTTGCATCGGCTAGACGTGCTGCCAACTGAAGATTTGGGTATAAGAGCAGGAATTAGGAAAGTGTATGGTTTAAACGAACTACCAGATCGACAAACAGTTATGAGTTTAGGGCAAAAATGGCAACCATATCGTAGTATTGCATCATGGTACTTATGGCGAAGTTTAGAGCTTGATTGAGCAGTCAAAGCAATACTTTGAATTATAACGGCAAATGTATTACTGTGAGCTTACTACACCAGGGTAATTACAGCGGCCTGTGCGGCAAGATGCGTTCTCTTTGAGACATCGGGTGAGTTATTCAAGCAAGAAAGCAGTAAATATTTCGTCAGATGATAGGTTCACAGCGGTCGTGATTTATTGAGAAAGCGCTTCTATTAACCTGGCAATATTTTTAAAAGCTGACCTAGTAAAAATTAAAGTTAAAAACAGCCCTGCTATCACTATATCTGCGTCGAATTAGGAACTTATGCAAGAAACTTTAGTTTTTGACGAACTTAATTCACTAGAAAAATTCACTTTCCATGTGGTAGGCTACATGGTTATTAAAAGCGGGGTAGCACACCTTGTTTGTGAAAGTGGAGAGCGATTACCAGTTTTTCCACTGCCAAAAAATAAAATAAAAAAGCAACTTCTGTGGAATCTTTTACCAAACATAAATTCTACAGGAATTATTAGTAATGTACGGGTTCTAAGCACAAGGACGCTTGATTCCTGGCAAGGTAATGATGCTGAATGTGTTTTAGTTGGAAAAGTTTTGCAAGTCAGCAAACGCTTGTCACTGGTCGTATTTCAAGTAAGCTTACCAGAGGGGAAACTGCTAAAGATTACTTTAGCTAACCCAGATCCTAGGATGAAAGCCGAGCAAATCTGGTCGGTAACCGCAGATCTTGAAGACAACAAGCTAAATATTGTAGAAGCAGTTCCGATAACTCCAATTGAAAAAGAAGCAGAGTCACAACCACAACCAGTAGTAGAAACCGCTGCCAGAGTAGAACTAGCATTACCTAAACCCACCGCCCCAACTCAAAAGGCAATAGATGCACTTGAGCAAGAAACAGGGATGATTGATTGGTCACTAGGTCAGCCAGTCCTTCGCAATCATGTCTGGGAATGGTCAGCGGTTTCGACTCAAACAGGCTCAAAAGCAAGAGTTGCTATAAATGGCAGCAGCCAAGTGGTGCATCAATTCAGCCAGTCCACTACGCCAATAGAGTTGCCATATGAGACAGAGCGCTTAGCCGTCACTGCTTTAGGTGCGGCACGAGGAATTGGTGCATCTTGTTTCCAAGTGGAGATCGGGCCATACGAAGTGGTTTTAGACTGTGGAACTAGACCAAAAGGCAGCAGACCCCTGCCAGCACTGGAATACCTGAAAAATCCGAACCTGCTGCTTGTCTCGCATAGCCATCAAGACCATATTGGTAGCCTGCCAGTCTTCCATGCTCTATTTCCTACAGCAAGGATGATTTGTACAAGCGGTACGCGGGAGATTGCTCATGTGATGCTAACTGACTGCCTGAAAGTACAGCAAGTCAACGAGGATTCGGAACCACTGTTTGACGAACTGGAACTGAAACGTGCCTTGTTCTGCTTGGAAACAGAAGCAATTGGTGAGGAATTCGAGCCGCTGCCTGGGTTGAAGGTGACTTTTATTAACGCGGGACATATTGTTGGAGCCGCTTGCATTCACTTGCGTTATGGCGAGCGCAGCTTACTTTATACTGGCGACTATAACACCGCCTCCACCCGCACTACAACTGGGCTTCAGCTTTCTGACCTACCATATGCAGACATCCTCATCACTGAGTCTACCTATGGCGATAAGATGCATCCTGCTAGGAAAAATCAGGAGGCATCGCTACTGGAAGCGATCGCATCTGTTGTGCGTAAGGGTGGTAATGTGCTGATTCCGGCTTTTGCACTCGGTCGCGCTCAAGAGATTATACTAGCGCTGCGTACCAATGCCATATTTAAGAAGCTTGATGTACCAATATATGTAGACGGGTTAGTACGGGCAGTTACGGATACATTTCGAGAGAACTTGGACTTATTACCATCTGCCGTGCAAAACATGGTTAAGATTAGCAGCACTGAGCCATTTTATGATGAAAAATCAAAACCCGTTGTCATTCCAATCAGCAAACCGCAAGAGCGCCCTTTGGCAATGGCAAGACCCAGCGTAATTATTGCTTCTTCTGGAATGCTTAATGGTGGAGCTAGCGTATATTATGCGAAAACTCTGCTAGAAAGGGATAACGCCGCCATCTTCATTTCGGGTTATACGGACGAAGAAGCACCAGGTCGGAAAATTCAAGCGCTTCAAACTGGGGATGAGATTGAATTAGATGGGCAAAAATTGCCGGTAAGAGCGCAAATTCAGCGCTTTAATCTTAGCGCTCACGCTGATAAAACAGGGCTGGGGCAAGTGATTGCCAAAGTTAACCCTAAGCATTTGATTCTAGTTCACGGATCTCTCGATGCCTTGCATGAGCTGGCGAGAGCGGGCGATTTACAGGATAAGCATTTTTTACATATCCCAAAAGTTGGTGACACAATTGAGTTTAACGTAGCCCCTAAAAATATTGATGCAGATCGACTAGCCCGAATTGATGCACCGCAAGAATTTGAGGTAGAAGTGGTAGCAGAGGCACAAGGTGCTTGGATTAGGATACCAGAGTCTGTAGTTGAATCAGATAAGCGCTGGCAGAAATTAGCAGCTAATGGTGTACTTAAAGCTAAATGGACAGGTGTTGGGTTGAAGTTGTATTCTGCTAAAACTTGGGAGTTAGCAATGGAAAAGGAATACCTTGATGCTGTATCCGAGCAGGAATGTTGCTCTAAATGTCAGTATTTTGATAAAAGTAGTGGTTACTGCTGTTGCTCGGATAGCCCGTTAGCAGAGCACATAGTCGATCCAAGTGGATACTGCTTGGAATATGCAACACAATCCAATGCCTATTCTAATGGTTGATAAATCCTATGGTTCGGTTGACCGAACCAAAAGGTGCGGTCGCTTTGTTCTTCACAGCGCGATCGCGATCGTGCTAGTCAATGAGCAGCAAAGACAACAACTGAAGCTAGCCCAGGCAAATCGCGATCGCTTCAACCGGGAAGTAGAATCAGGACAAGAGCAACTGTCTCAGCCTGCTAATCCTTTCACTGTCTCGGGCGTCCCTGAACCGGAAGAGTGGATGCTTATAGGCATAGTAGCGATCGCTCTTTTATTTCTCGCCTATCGGCGACAAAGCACTGTCAATTAATTGACCTACAGTAGTTTTTAGGTAATTAGATTATAGTTGCCGCGAATCAATGATAGAAATAATAGTCGTCTTTTTCATTATTGGAATCATCATTACTGGAATTTTCCTCAATCCTACTTTGATTAGATGGCGACGTAACCGTCTCAAGCATCGTTTTTTTCCTCCGCTTTGGAACGCTATCATTGAAACTAATTTACCGATTTATTTATGTCTTTCTCTGCTCCAAAGACGACAGCTTCAAGGACTGATTCAAGTCTTTTTAATAGAAAAACAATTTATCGGTTGTGGAGGACTACAGGTAACAGAGGAAATGAAACTAGTGCAGGCTGTCAGGAAAAATTAACCAGTTGTGATAATGTCTTTGTAGCCCTCAAACTTCCACTTAAATGGTTTAGCTAATGTGCGATTGAAGTAAGCAATAAAGCTTAAGATTTGCTGCTTTAGATCATCAGTGGAAGTAAAGTTCCCACGTCTGAGTAAGCGACGTACCAGAATGCTGAACCAACACTCAATTTGATTGAGCCATGAGGTATGCTTTGGTATGTAAACAAACTGAATGCGATGTGTTGGGTTACTTAGAAAAGTAGCCCGTGTTTCCATCGATTGGAGAATTCTTGAGGGGGCGACAAGCAGGATGAAAGCAAGGTAGGCTCATAGGTTCCAGCCGCAGACCCTCTTGAAAAAATAGAGAGACTTAGGGGGCTTATTGACAATAAACTATCGGTGGAGAAAATAATAGCCGCACAGG
>DATNQH010000286.1:0-26808 GCA_036704105.1 Leptolyngbyaceae cyanobacterium
TAGCCTAACTTCGCGGGCAGCGACATCATCATCTAGGGTGATTTGATAACAGCCCGTGCGCGTAATCCAGTAAGCACGGCTATCTCCTACATGACCAACATACATTTCATGCCGATGTCCCACCGCCATGACTAAGGTCGTGCCCATGCGTTGCCGTCCCTGCCGATTTTCTTTGTCGTTGCGCTGGCTGATGCGATCGTTAGCTGTACAAGCAAACTGTTCTAAGGCAACGCTGAGGGTGACGGGATCTAAATCAATTTCGTCTAACGGCAACTGCTGCACCTGCTGTTGCAAAGTTTCAATTGCTAAATTGGAGGCAACATTTCCTCCTTCATGACCACCAATGCCATCACAGACGATCGCTATGGCTTGTCGTGCAGGCGGCTTAGTAATAGTAGTACCACTTGCAGGATAGCAGGCATCTTCGTTGCGTTGGCGGCTAGGGCCAGTGTCGGTGCAGGTGCTAATTTCAATTTTACGTGCTGAAGATCTCCCAACTTCAGCCAGTGCTAGATCCAAGCAAGCGATCAGTTGCTCTGCACTTTGAAATTCTCCTTGCTGCAACGCCTTGCTTAGCTGATGTAAAAATCCAGCAATGCTTGGTCGCGCCCCAGTTGCTAACTGCGACCACAGTTGACCTAGTTGGGATAAAGTTGGTTCCTTACCCTCATCCAATTGCAACTCTAATAGTCGCACTAATGATCGATCTACTCGTAATAATTGTGGTACGAGCAAACTAGATGCCACGCCCTCAGCTTGAAGTGGTTGCCATAGTTGAGCTATCTGTAATAGCCAATTGATCTGGCGCAGCGATGAGGCTTCTTTCCAAGCGCGACACAATTGAGGCATCAGCTGTCCTGACTGTGGCACAACATCTGTGTAGATCGGAGCTTGCTCTAGTAGCAAAATTTCTCTATTGCTGAGTGATACCGACCCATACACCTGTGGTATTTGTAGCCGATACGTTACCAATCTCAAATAAGGTTTGATCCCACTGGAAGTATCCAAGTGAGGAGTTTCTGGAAGCAAGCCTGGTTTTGTATCCAAAAAAATCCGATCGCTTTTAAGTAAATAGCGCTCAGCTACCAGTTCTCCGATTTGACAAGTTTCAACTGAGTCCCCGATTGACCACAAGTAACGCTTGATCATGGTCGTGCCACAGCGCTCACAATATTTGTCAGTTTCGGGGTTGGCAGCCTTACACAGGTCATTCGGACATTGGAGCATTACCTCATCCTGATTTTGCATAGTTGGCGCACCAATTAGCCAGATTAAATCTCAAAAAGCAGACACTCGCTGTAATCTAAGTCGTTTATTCTTGTTTATATATCTATCTTTAGCTTGATGCACGATTTGGTTTTTTTGCCGTTTTTGCTGCAAAAAATCTAGATTTTCCATTTTGCGATCGCATTTAGGCAATTTGAGCATCAAGTTTAACAAGCTTTGACTTTTGGCAATATATATTAATTTTGAGACTTGTTGCTACTTTTACAGTCCGCAGCAAATACTATATTTGTCAGATTGTTAAGGGTTAAGTATTTTTTACCAAGCCCAAAACTATCTGGCTTCTGTTCGTTGTTCGTTGTCCATTGGCAGTTGTCTGTCAGCACCGATGGCTATATGAGTAGAGGAGCATGGCAGTGTTATGCCGATACAGGGAGCAGTTTCACTTGGTTATCTATTATCTTCTCACTCAAGCTGGTAAAAAGCACCTTCACTCTGTTGCCCCAACGCTCTCAGGCTTCTTTTATTCAATTCTAGGTGTTAGCTGCAAGATCTATTCAGCCACTTTGGAATTATCACTCAGCCCTAACTTAAGTAGCTCAAACTGATAAATCTAGCTTTTATCAGTTTTAATCGGAAAAATTACCTAAAAAATTTGTTTTTTTATTATCACAACCATCATACTTTGACAATATATTTTTGGCAGAGTTGGTAAATTTTATCAACTTTATACTGATTTTTCTAAATTATTACTATTTTAAATTAAGACTGAGTACCACCTGAGAAAGATGCGATCGCTAAATCTAACTCTTTATTCTAAACGTATAAGATTGGTATGCCGTTAGCAAGACAAAAATTATGAATAACGATAACGACAAAGAACAAGGAATGCACGCTGCAGTTAACCCCGGTGACGTTATCGCTGACGAACAAACTGTAGAAGAAAAGTCAAAACAAGTTGCAGTCGATTCTCCTGACATCACTGGCGACCATATTAAAGTGCCAACTTACTTTGTCGTGGAAGAACCACCAGACGGTGAAGAAAAAGCGCTTCATCACGTTAAAGACGCTGAAGAAATTTCTGATGTTATCCGCCAAGCAAGAGTTGACGATGAAGGAAATCGAACCTGGCGGTAAGCTAAAAAATATTAATAGATAGCACAACAAATAACTTTATTGTGCTATCTATTAGGGTTTAGTGTGGGATATTGGGTTCTTGTAGTGCAGGCAAAATGCCTGCACTTTTTGTTAGCTGCAGATGCAATTATAAATATAAATTAAATAGCAATATGAATAAATAGTAATATTTATCAGTAGATAAAGTGCGTCTAGCTTTTTGAAGCTTCGCGCACTCATGATTTTATCTACTTGTTGTCTTCAATCGCTACTTGAGGTAGTCCCATACTATAGTTGAGCGCACGACTATTCAGGTTGTAGCTGATTTGACCGCTTTGCAGTATTGATCGCATAAAATGTTCTAACTCCGAGCCAATGCGGCGCAAATTGTAGTCTGTTAAGTCAGCGCCGCTATGAGACTCTACCAGTTCATCAAACCTGCGATAAACCTTTTGCAAAGCGTCTTCATTCCAGTTAAATTCATTATCTGGATCGACATCCAGAGTCAAAACTTGATTACTGGGAACGAGTTCACCCTCCTCGTTAACTTCAGCCGAAAAAATCCGGACATGGCGGGTTGTAGACTTGATTAGCTGTTCCATGAGTGGATGAATTAACTCGATTACTCACACTGACTTAATTTTAGACTCATATGCACCGGAAGTCGCTCGTCGCTCAAATTTACTTGCTACTTCATCGTTCATCCTTGCTGTAGTCTCTAACTGGTGATTTAACGGGCGATCATCCCTGTTTCACGCGCGTAAGCAAAAATCCCGCCAGCATCAATCACAGGTTTAATTTCTCCCAAAGGCTTGAGATTGTATACCTGGTTGAGGGTGTGATTGATAATTTGATTATTGTCAAAATCAATTGAAACTTCTTGCCCGGTTTGGAAGCGATCGCACAGCCGCTCGACCGACTCCCAAGGGTATAATTCTCCTGTAGCAGCACAATTGCGGAAAAAGATTCGCGCATAAGACTGAGCAACCACTGCTTTGACTCCTGCTGCTCCCAACGCGATCGGTGCGTGTTCCCGTGAAGAACCACAGCCAAAGTTTTCCCCAGCCACAATAATCGGGTAGGGTGTCTTCATTTCTCCTGCTGACACAAACTCGCCGTAGCGCTCCGGTAAGCCAGCCATTGCATAACTGCCTAGCTTTTCGTACTCGTCGGGTTTAGAGGGAACCAGCGTCAGATACTCCGCTGGAATAATTTGATCGGTATCAATGTTATCATCAACAACAAAAATTACACCGCGAACACAAGCACTCATCAGCAGCCGTCTCCAAAGTCTGATCTTGACATATTCTTAATTCTAGACTTTTAATGTAATTGACGATCAAGCAGACTTCTGCTAACAAATTAATCTAAAAGAGCAAATCCAGTTGCTTTCTTGAGCATATAGATTTTGCTCCAAAATCAATAATTCTTCTTTTGTCTGCTGTCTTGTTTCTGCTTGAGGCATATTCTTAATATCAGTAGCAGCGCTCTGATGGCTCGTCTATAGCCAGTTCTATTTTTTTAATTTTTGCAGCTAATTAGTCACACACTAGAATACTGAGTTTCATCTTGGGCAGTACCAAGATGAAATAATTGTTCTTTCTTTTGAGTTTATCGGCTTCTGGTGAGACAACAGTTTTGTCCTTACGTAGCAAACCTAGATCTATCCCCAATAGAAGTTGTGGGAAAAATCTTTTAAAAGTCTCACAAATTCCTTACACAAACTTTACTCTATTCAATCTTAAACACTTAATAATAGTAGTTGTCTATCTAGTCAATCCCTGAAATTTAGATATTATAACCAGACCAAACTAGCTATATTTACTGTATTTGAAAGCATATGCTGATACCATTAAATAAAAATACAACCTTCTTTACTAAGCTGATTAATATTAGCTGGATTGCTATTAATGCGCTTCGTCTCTAATAGAAAGCAAGTAATAAAAAGTACATTCATAAAATTAGCTCAGAGGGCAACCGCTAGCAAATGTTGAAAGCTAATTCAAGACAACAGATCGAATAAAGCTTTCACAAATACGACGGCTCCAACTAGAGTAAAGTTCGTAAAAAGATCTCAAAAAGCTTAAATCAATTTTTTTGAGACGAATTCTCAACGTGACGCGCTCTTATGGCTGGCGCGGTGCGACGATCGCCATCTTAATTTCAAATTATCACTAACTTAGGAATCTTTTGTAGCAATGAAATCTGACACAGCATCACACCCAAATCAAAAAGTAGAAATTAGTGTTTATGAGTGTGAAATTCACCTCAAATTTCGCTTAATTGAGGAAAAAGGCATTTTAAGCGATCGCGACAAGCTGCTAGATTTGCTGATCGATGCATTTTCCGCCGGGGCCGATGAATATCTCGAACCTTTGCACTCGTGTGTCAAAACTGAGGAAATTTCAGAACTAGAGGCTTCGCCACAAATGCGCCGCCAGCTGATGCGTTTGCGTAACTCCTCGGATCTCGTCTGAGGTGGATGTGTGTTGGTGGTGGGAGGAGTGGCAAAATAATTTTATCAAGGGTATTGACAGACCCAGTTATATTAGCTAACCTAGACAAGGTTGAAGTCAGATGCCCCCATCGTCTAGAGGCCTAGGACACCTCCCTTTCACGGAGGCGACGGGGATTCGAATTCCCCTGGGGGTACTAGATTAGGTAGATGGAATAACGACAAAAGGAGGCTTTAAGCCTCCTTTTGCTTTTTTTAGGCAGTGTAGCCTCAACAATTAAGTCAAATTTAGGCTGAGTGATGGATAACAAGACTGCCTTACAATCGGTCATCAGGTAGAGCAAAAAGAATTATGCAAACAGGTAGAACTCTGTCAAAGTGGATTTAATGGTTTAATAGGATTGCAAAATATACGACGTGGTAGCTACTAGTAGTTAAAAGTAGGGTTGGCAATGCCCACCTACTGAGGCATGAATTAACTATCAATTTAACCCCTACTACTTACAGTTAAAATTAGGTGGGCATTGCCCACCCTACTGAGTGTGAATTAACTATCGATTTAAGTAGTGCCGAATAGTCTCTCAACTTGCTGACGAATTGCTGCAAGATTTAACTGTAAATCTCTGCTAAGACGGCGCTCAATTAGCCCTACTGGCATAGTAAGCTTGGGCCATACGAGTACGGTATAGCAGAGGTTTGTCCCTATAATATCGACAAGTGGTAATGGTTCAAGCACCCATTTGCCGGAATAAGCTTTTAAATCCCCTTCAACCATATTGAAATTGATTTCACGAGGAAACTTTTCCTCTAAATCTAAAACTACTCGTGCAGAAAAGTTGAATCGTAGCAAGCGTTGAGTACCAATTTGTTCTAAGCGAATTCCGCCTGTAGGATGACTCAGCCGACGACTTTTAGCAAGATTAGGAATAAAGTCAGCCAAACCCTCATAGTCTGTTAAGACTTGCCAAACTCGTTCAGCTGGGTGAGGAATTTGAATTTTAGCAGCGATTTGTCGCTGACGCTGTGCTACTTCCTCAACTTGCACTTCTACAGCCGATGCTGGTTCCAGCAAATCGTCTAATGCTTCGATATCGTCACTATCGACAGCAAAATCTACTTCCAGGTTGGGGTCGTATTGTTTGCTCACAGTTAGATTATAGTTTAGGGACTGAAAGACTGCGGTAGAGTCAGGGTAAAGCAGGTTTCATAAGCAGAAGAATCTTTAAGGCGATCGCTACTAGCATGAATGTTGCCATTCAACTGCTGTACCAAACACTTTACCAGAGCAAGTCCCAAACCAGTACCTTGGATAGCTTGTTGAGTAATTCCTTGACCTCGCCTAAACTTATCAAAGATGTGGTCTATATCCTCTGAAGAAATCCCAGAACCTATATTAGTTAAAGTTAGCACTATATGATCGGCTTCTGTCTTGGCTTGATGAGCTACTTTTAAAACTACAGTAGAGTCTGGATTTGAGTACTTACCAGCATTAGTTAAAAGTTCCTGAATAATGCGCTCGAAACTTTCCATATCGGTTTGAAACAGCAGCGACGTTTTTGGTAGATCTAAGTCAATAGCTATTCCTTTATCTGTCCATGTTTGGGTGAAAGACTGAGCTAAGTCTTGGAGTTTAGGTTTGATATCTATAGTTTCTAATTTAAGCGGAGTTTGATTTGATTCTAGTTGCTGAAGCTTAAGTAAATCATTGATTAAGTTGATTTCTTGGGTACACTGCTGCTCCAGAATATCTAAATACTTAGCCTGACGCTCTGGATTGATTCCTGGTTGACGTAGCATCCGAATTGCCAAGCTCATACTAGTTAGAGGTGTACGCAACTCGTGACTCATGGTGCTGAGGAATTCATCCTTTAATGAGTTAAGATGCCGCAGTTGATCGATTTGTTGGCGAGTTTTTTCATATAATTTGCTTTGGACTTCTAAACTGCGCTGAAGTTGGGTTGTGCGCTCGTCTACCAAGGACTGGACTTGGCGTAGGGTTTGATTTTGAATAATAGTTGTACTTAATTGCGCGCTCACAAGTTCAACCAGTGATAATTCTTCTGGTTGCCACTGGCGAACTTGAGAGTGCTGTAATACTAAAAAGCCTAATACCGTCCCTTGACTTTCCAACGGTAACATCAACAAAGACGGTAATTGAGAAAAATTAAAAAACCGTGCAGCATCAGATGCTGGATCGATTGGTGGTAAGTCGTGTTCATCTGTGACGACGATCGCGTTAGGAAATTTGCTGAACCCAAGCTGACAGAATATACATTCGGATATCCAGAAGGACTGGTTTAGTATAGTGTTAGTCTGATGGCTGGTGCTGGCACCTGAATTGTCATTTTGTGGCCATTCACAAACAACGGTAGCTTTGGCTTTGGGAATTTTTTCTCTAGGTCTGGTTTTGAACAGTGGATCAACGTATTTCAACAATATAATGAAACCGCGAGAAGCTTCGAGAGTTTGAGCCATGCCAGCGATTGCTTGCTGGAGAAAGGAATTTAATTCCATTGAACTGCGACTTGCAGTTGTCAAGGAGTTAAGCAAGTTTTTGAACTGAGCCGATCTAGTTACTTGCTGTTGTAAAGAGCTGATAGTCTTGGTTTGGGCAAGGTGGGAAAATGCGATCGCAAGTGACGATGCTATGGCTGTTGCTCGTTTTGTTTCTGACTCACTCCATTGATGGGGTTGAAAACGGATGAGACTAACTACGCCATTGAGCTTGCCTTGACACAGCGCAGGAATTTGTAAAATTGCTTCTATCCCAGGTAGTAGATGCCGCCATTCTTTAACTGTTGTGGAGTCAGCATTAACGTCATCGAACGCTTTAAAATTCGTAGCTGTTGGCATCATCTTTGCCAGCTGCTCTACTAGCTGCGGAGGCTGTGGGAGCGGCGTTACACTAGCTGTTGGAGCATACCAACTGCCAATTTGGGTTTGATCGAACTGACCGAAAGACGCGATCGTTACCAAGCAACAGTCTACTTGGAAAGCTTCTCCTAGCAGCTGTGCCATCTGCTGCAATGCTGTTTCCAAAGTAGCGCCGCTCAAGATTAATTGATTAATTTGTTGTCCTAGATAAGCTGATTCCTCTTGGTGCATTGGTGTGTCGGAGTATGAGGGCGTGAGCAGGTGATGACTTGAATAGTGTGCTGGCGACCCTGAAGGCTTTTTCATTGCTGGTACTTTTGGTGATGATAACCGCAGACTGGGTGAAAATGGCAGTCTGGGCATACTTCTGCCCCAGCGTTTGGTAGCAAATTTTTTATAAATAGTCCAGTCTTGGCTAACACACTTTCTCACCTTTACTTACTCCTTCCTAACTTAGGATGCCCAAATTAAGTCCAGCGCAACCAAGCAGGTACTAAATTTAATAAAAACTTAGGGCTTTTTCTGCCTCGACTTCAATTATCTCGATCTTCGATACCTCAGATTATCTTGCTTCCAATTACACAGAATCGGTAATTTCGCTGATTATTAAGTTTGTAAATTTAGGACATACGCATATTCAGTGAGGGGCGAGTCGCAAGGCTCGAGTTTTAAGTTTTAAGTTTTAAGCTTTGAGTTAAAAAACGCTCGTTTAACTTAAAACTCATTACGAGAAACTCAAAACTATTTGTAGCACTCTCCCCCTGCTTTGTTTTAGCCTGCCAAACTCTCCACACTCATGGGAACTAAGTCGCCGCTGGATGTAAAGCCTAAATACATCGGTTCTTGCGGTCGGATTAATTGCCCTGTCAGGACACAATGTTCTTCTTTCTGGGCTGTTGCGGCAATACTGGCGCGGATATCTGCACGGGAAAATTGAGGTTTCCAATCCCCAGATTTTTGCTGCACGTAATGCCAAAGGATATCTCGGATCAAGGCTTGATATCCAGAGTTGCCAGATAATTCCTTCAGTTTATCTTTTAGCTCCCGCTCCAGACGGATGCTGGTAACTTCCATGTCTGTGGTGGGGGTACGAGCGATCGTATGCATGAAAATCTCCTTCAATATCTAGACAGGTTGGTAATACAAGTGTAGTATGTTTAAAGTAATGTTCAAATCGCTCTCCATATTAAGGTGTAACTTTCTGTGAAACTTCTAAGCCTCATCTCCAATTCACCGATCTCTGCCAACTACTTTGGCTGTGGGAAATCGGAGTCTTTGGTGGTGGAGTTTTTATTTATAGAAAGCTTAGATCGGCAGGAGTCGCTAGGCGATCGCACACAGCGAGAGCAATTTGGACAAATTAATTACAATCTGGGCATAGGCCAAAGTTGGCTGCATTCAGCAGCGCTAAGGACAAAACTAATAAGCGGGAGGTACAGGTATAATGCTGTACCAATATAGGACTAGAAGAATGTAAGTAAACGTAGCCCCCGCTTCTGAATGAGTAGAAGCGGGGGTTTTTGTATTTAAGGAGTCAAGCTGTGGCAACCGCAAGTCAAGTGTTAGAGCAATCTGTAGTAGTGTTTTCTCGTAATTACTTGCCAACTAGTCGAGTTAACGTCAAGCGAGCGATCGCGCTATTGATGGCAGGTAAGGCTGAAGCACTCGACTTGGGCAATGAAGCTGGTTTTTTAGTGCGATCGCCCAGTTTAGTCATTGCTGTCCCAGCTTACATCCGTTTGACGCTCACAAGCACTGAGCGAATTTGGAAAATTCCCCCGGTAAATCGGCGGGAAGTGCTGCGACGAGACAACCACTCCTGCCAATACTGTGGCAGTAATAGACGCTTGACGTTGGATCATGTCATGCCCGTATCTAGAGGCGGGCAACACACCTGGAATAACGTGGTGACGGCGTGTGAAAGGTGTAATCAGCGCAAGAGCGATCGTACTCCCCAAGAGGCTGGTATGCCCCTACGCACGAAGCCAAAAGCGCCAATGCATCCAACTGTTGCTTTTGCAGAAAAGTTCTGGCGCTCCTCCCTCTCCCCAGGAATAGGAGAAATTTCGAGAATATGCTGAAACTAACTTACATCGAAACTGGTTTTTACTTGGAGCGTCTGGCTCAATCCCTGGAGGAGTGGGTAGCAACGCGCGCAATCTTCGCTCTGCGAGTTAGCGATCGCATTTGCTTAGAACCCAGCACAGCTTCATTTTTGTTACCTGCTGATTTACCAAGGCTAAATTTACTTGCAGTTGAAGTAAGACGGCTTGGAACAGATGAGATTGCGCTTTGCACTTGCGATGCTGAATATGTTGAAGTTAGCCTTCAAGGTACTTGGTTAGCAACAGAAGTAGAGAATGCAGAGGGTGTGTTTGTTGCAGCTTTATCTCACTCTACGGAGACTTTGTTGTTTAAGCTGTGGCAGGAAGCGCAAGTTAGTGCGACTGTTGTGAGCGATTGATTGTATGTTTGAGGCGGAGCCTCATAACTTTCGTTCCCAGGCTGAGCCTGGGAATGAGTCTGTTTTATGTAGTTAGGCGCGCTTTATATTTGAAGGCAGCAAAATATATGAAATTTGTTTTTTGTGGAAATCCATTAAATAGGTGATCGCCAGATATAGATTATCAAGCTGAAGTATGCGCTGTAGAAAAATTAGGATTTGAGTATGTTCTAATTAACTATGAGGCTTTGGTTGATGAAAATAATGCTTCCAAGGCTGCGAGTAGGATAGCAAAGCAGTCTGATACTGAATTAGCAATATATCGAGGTTGGATGCTTAAGCCTGAGAAATACAGTCAGCTATTCAATGCATTAGCTGAACGAGGGCTTTATTTAATTAATACTCCCACTGCTTATACTCATTGTCATTATCTTCCTGAATCTTATTCAGTTATTGAGTCTTATACTCCTAAATCAGTTTGGATCAGGACAAGTGCAAATGTTAAAATTCAGCAAATTATAGAGCTTTTACGTTTGTTTGGTTCTCAACCTATTATAGTAAAAGACTTTGTAAAGTCTCGGAAACACGAATGGAATGAAGCTTGTTATATTCCATCTGCATCCGATTGTAACGCTGTTGAATCTGTAGTTAATTGCTTTTTACAACTTCAAGGCAATGAGCTAAATGAAGGGTTGGTATTTCGAGAATTCATTGATTTTGAACTATTAGCACAACATTCAAAAAGTGGAATGCCCTTAACGAAGGAATTCCGCCTTTTCTTCTTTGATGCAGAGCCAATTTATTCAGTTGAATATTGGGAAGAGGGAAACTATCAAGGAATTTTTCCTCCGTTCGCCCAATTTTGTCAGATAGCAAAGGCTGTGCAAAGTCGCTTTTTTACAATGGATGTGGCAAAGCGAATTGATGGTAAATGGATGATAATTGAGCTGGGCGATGGTCAAGTAGCAGGATTACCTGAGAAGGTTGATATTATCGATTTTTATCAAGCACTTTTAAAGTGTTTACCTGTATAGATAAAAACTTATCATGAATAATTACCGCATAGTAAAGATTAGTAAATATCTTAGCAAACACCTCCGACACCAACCGGATCGCCTGGGGATTAAACTTGCTCTTGGTGGCTGGGTTGCTGTTGATGAACTCCTGAGTGCTTGTGCCAAAAGTTATTTTCCAATTAGCAGAAATGAGTTGAATGAAGTGGTCGAAAAAAACGATAAAAAACGCTTTTATTTTGATTCTACAGGTACTTTAATTCGAGCAAATCAAGGGCATAGTGTAGAGGTAGATTTACAATTAGAATCTGCTGTTCCTCCTGATGTGTTGTATCACGGCACCGGACACGCTGCAGTCAAATTAATTATGCAGCACGGTTTGAATAAAATGTCGCGGCATCATGTTCATTTATCTCAGAATATTGAGACGGCAATAAAAGTAGGATCGAGGCATGGAAAACCAGTGGTTTTTGTTGTAGATGCTGCAATGTATTCTTCTGGTTATACTTTCTATTGTTCTGATAATGGTGTTTGGCTAGTGGATTGTGTGCCACCTGAGTATTTGCAAAAGAGATAGGCTGAGCCTCTTTCCACTCGCTTCCAGGCTAAGCCTGGAAGCGAGAAAGAGCTTAAAAAGGGGGGGTAATTCTTTCTATTAAACACTGGGCAATACGTTTGGCTGCGCCTGGTTTGCCCATTCTTCGTAAGCCGTTCTCAGCTATTAGCTTGAGTCTTTCTGGATTGTTCAACAAAAATTGTACTGCATCAGCAACTTGTTGGGGATTTTCTATCAAAATGATTGATGCGCCCAAATGGCGGCTTTGGGCTTCGGCAAATGTGTAGGTGAATTGAGGCCCTTTCCCAGGAAAGGTAATTGCTGGTTTACCTAGTCCGACAAATTGTTCTGTGGCTGTCCCAGCCATTGCGATCGCAATGGCTGCTATATGCAAACATTCGTTATATGCGTGTTGCGTCAAAATCACAAATCCATTTTTTCGCTTGAATGTCAATGCATTTTGAAATTTTGATTCCTGTAAGGGCGGGTTTAACTGAATTGTTTGTTCAACTCCAGGTATTTCTGGTGAACCCACCCCTACAAAACCTGCGTTGACGAGATTTTGACATAGGGGTTCTAGGTTTAAACCAGAAGCGATCGCAGCCAAAAATATCAAGTTGCGATCGCTAAAAGCCGCCATTAATCCTTCCGCCGCCGCTATCATTTGCTCCCAATTATTGTAAGCTTCTGGTGGTCTAGAACCGGGAAGCAGGAGAATAGTTAGCGATCGCCTCTTTTGCAAGTCAGAAATATCCAGTGGTGTGACTGGTTCGAGATTATCCATCATCGGATTTCCCAAATCAAAAGCTGGAATTGACAACTTTTGTAGAGTCAGGGTTGTGAATGAGTCTCTGGGAAACACTGCTTGACAACGGGGATGACTCATCAGCCAGCGTTCCCAAGGATGGTAAACTGAACCAGACCAATTTTCTAAACGGGTAAAGGGCGATCGCCCTTGCAAATTGCCATTTTCATCCCGCACGTAATATTCTGATTTCGCCGTACCGACAAAAGCATAGTTTGCACCGCTCCACCAAGCAAATAACAAGGGGACAATATCACCCACAGCTAAGATAGCCGATTCTTGGTGACTAGGCTGAGCCTGGTTATGAGAGAAACTGCGTATAACCCCCAGCTGAGCTAAAGTCAGTTGCAATAAGCCACCTTTTAAATCTCGCATTAGTTGCCGCCCATCCATGTAAACAAAACCACCGGAGGGCATAGTTTTAACAGAGCCGATTAGAGGAATACCGACTTGAGTATAAGCTCGTCCTTCACCAACTAAAGGTAGAGCAGCTATATTGAACGAAGTTGAGCGCTGCTGTAGTTCCTGCAAAATCCTGACAGCAATGATATCTTCTCCGTGACCGTTACTTAGGCAAAGTAAACGCAAGTTAGAGGCTTGGGGTTTGTGGTGAGAACATTCTGGTGGGTAGCTCATATAGCAATAAAAATTAATAAGAACAAGTTAGTGTTTTTAGGTAAGAGGAATTAGTGTGAGGATAGAGGGGTGACGAGATCGCTCTAGTTTTAAGTTTGTGGGGTGATGTCTAAAAATATCTGTGTTACCCAAAAACTGTTTGTGCGACCTAGCTGTACATAAGTTTCGCGCGAAGAGCGCTCTTCGCGTTAGCATAAGAGCGCGGAGCGTTAGAGTTAGAAACAACTTCATAATTTTATGTACAGACGCTTCAAAAGGTGTCTAGACAATTCAAAACTCTTCTTTGCAATCCTTGCTCAACTCTGCTGGTGAGAATTCACTCAAACAGGGAAAAGAACTAGCAGTGGTATGAGAAAACCCAAAACTGAAAGGAGCGCCCCTTTGTGGGGTGGTGTACGGCAGGATTCACCAATTGGTATAATCCAAGCTGACTTTGGGATAAATCAGTAGGAGAAAAGGGTAGGCGATCAGATAATAGTTAACAGTTCTTAACGCAGGCGGTGTAGCATAAGCAATCGTGCGATCGTTATATAGCCTTTGATATTTTGCAGTGGTTTGAGAGGGGATATGCTAGCTGGTAAAACATTACAGCGTGGGAAATATACCCTGGAGCAGGAAATAGGGCGAGGTGGTTTTGGTATTACCTATAGAGCCACTCATCACTATTTGGGTCAGGTTGTGGTGATTAAAACGCTGAATGAAACGCTGCGGCAAGCTCCTCAGTTTACTAAGTTTTATCGCCAGTTTCAGGATGAAGCAAAACGTTTGGCGACTTGCGTGCATCCGAATATTGTCCGGGTAAGCGACTTTTTCAATGAAGACGGATTGCCCTATATGGTAATGGATTATATTCCAGGGCAAAACCTAGCTAAACTGGTATTTCCGAGAAATCCTTTGCCAGAGGCGATCGCAATTCACTATATCCGGCAAATTGGGGCAGCATTGCAGGTAGTGCATCACAACAATCTGTTACATCGGGATGTTAAGCCGCAAAATATCATCCTGCGACAAGGTACTCAGGAAGTAGTATTGATCGATTTCGGAATTGCTAGGGAATACAGCGCAGACGCAACTCAGACACACACAAACATGGTTTCTGAGGGTTATGCGCCAATCGAACAGTATCTCGCCCACGCGCGCCGCACACCAGCGACTGATGTATATGCCCTAGCAGCAACTTTATATGCATTGTTAACTGCAAAGGTTCCAGTAGCAGCAAGTTTACGCGATCGCTTTCCAATGCAAGCCCCGCGCGAGATCAAACCGAAGCTGAGCGAAGTCGTTAATTATGCAGTCATGCGCGGGATGGAACTAGAAGCGAGTGCTAGACCTGCCACAATCGCACAGTGGTTGGATCTTCTTCCCGATCCGCCGTCAATGAGTCCGGGAAATAATACAAACGGGTCAAGATCAGAGTGGAGTGGGGCAACAGGAACTCCAGTTTTAGTCCGTCAGTACGAACAATCTGTCGTAGCAGAATTAGGTGATGAATCTTTAGATGAGATCGATCTTCCACCAGCCAAACAATCATTTTTTCGCGGTCTTTTGATTGGCACAGGAATAGCAGCGATCGCTGCTATTGCAACTGTTGCTATTAGTGCATTGCCCAAGTCAGAGCCACAACAGCAAAGAAATCCCCCTGCTGTTGTCCAGCCTAAAGATACATCCTCTGGGGATGTAAAATACAATCAAATCAAATCGCTAACACAAGAGGAAAAACCCTCCACACCGACAACACCAGCATCAACGCCTAATTCTGGGCAACAGCAGTCAAATACTGAGGCTACCAGAAATGGACAGAACGGTAAGGTTACCACCTCACCACAAGTCAGACGTAAGACTGTGCCAGTAGTGCAAACTACTCCTACTGTTCGCAGGCGATCGCCTAGTGCAGCTAATGTCAATAATGGTAATGTGCCATCGTCTACTGTTGGAAGACGTAGCACAGCAACGCCAGTGCCAACAGGTGCTTCCACCTCTGGACGACAGTATTCAAATAACGCTGCTAAAAAACGCGATCGCATTTCCACTACAGCACCAAAATCCACACCAGTTCAATCGCAACCAAAGCAAAAGCCACCTACAGCAAACATCCCATCACCAGCACCAGCACCAAGCGAGTCACCCATACCACACCAATTTCAATCGTCGCCAGCACCAAGCGAGTCACCCATACCGCATCAATTTCAATCGTCACAACCAGCCGAAGCACCCACATCAAATAATTTCCAACCATCATCACCAGTCGAAGCACCCACATCAAATAATTCCCAACCGTCGCCATCAGTCGAGTCAGCAGCACCGAGTAACTTCCAACCACCACCTACAGATGATCCCGGATCTAGGGAAAAATCTCTTTCTTCTGGAGATACGCAATATGAACTACCCAGTGATTACGAGTCTTCACAACCAACACAGCAGCCTTCTCCAACTCAAACAGCGGCACAGCCTTGAAAAGAAAAAGGCACTACATCAACGCGATCGCATGAGCTGACTAGACTGAATTAGGGTCGATTCCCATCTCGCGTAACTTTGCAGCCAATCTTTCAGTTTTCTGCTCGATTTGTTGTCGCGATCGCGTATCTTCCCTAATTAATTCCTCTACGATTAAAGGAGACAAAATTTGCTCAACAGATAAAACCAGTTCAGAAAACTGTACAGATATGATATTTTGACTTTGCCTAAATTCTGTGCGATCGTATCCATCTTCGCTCTGGGGATTAGTTAAAATCCATACCCGCTCTTTTTTCGGATCGACAATCCAATATTCAGGAATATCGATCAACGCATACTCTGCACGTTTGCGAATATAGTCTTCCCGCCAATTATCACTAGCTACTTCAACAACCAATAGAGGCGCTTCATTAAAGTCAAGTACTCCTGCTCCTGGTCTAGCACAAACTTGTTCCCAAAGACTTTGAGTGCAAACCACCACATCGGGAATCCGGGATGAATCCTCCTCGGTTCGGACTCCGATTGAGGTTGTTGCTACCAAAGACAGATTTGCAGTGGCAAAGTAGCGTTGAAATTGGTAAACCAGGAAATTGCATATCCTGATATATAAACCTGTTGGAGTTGCCATTGGGATTAGCTGACCCCTGAAAAGTTCGTAGCGGACATCCGGTTCTCCCTGGTAGAAACGGTATTCTTCAAAAGTTAGGGTTTTTGCAGAAGTGGGAGTCATCGACTGGGACATATAATTTTTCTCCTTGATCGCTACTCCTTAGTAGTCAAGACGGTTAAGCTTGGTAAGTTTTATTATATAAGTGCTTAAACCAACGGCTAGGTAACGCGATCGCACCCTTCTCTAGTATTAGAGCGATCATCTGTTGTTAAAGCAATGCCCGATTGTAATTCGTAATTAAAAAACTACCACTTCACCTATTAATTACTAATCCAAAACCCAAAATCCAAAATCAAAAATGAATCTGACAGCAGAAGAAAAAAGATTAGCAGAAGAGCGCGATCGCAAAGCTTATTGGAGACGTTGGGGTTGTTATTTGAGCGAACGCCAATGGGGAACAGTAAGAGAAGATTACAGCCCTGATGGTGCAGCCTGGGAATATTTTCCCCACGATCAAGCTCGGAGTCGCGCCTATCGCTGGGGTGAAGATGGTATTGCCGGAATTTCTGATAATCATCAAAGACTTTGTTTTGCGATCGCCCTATGGAATGGTGAAGATCCAATTCTGAAAGAAAGGCTTTTTGGTTTAACCGGAAGCCAAGGCAATCATGGCGAAGATGTGAAAGAGTATTACTTTTATCTTGACAATACTCCAACTCATGCTTACATGAAATATCTCTACAAATATCCCCAACAAGCCTTTCCCTACAATCAATTAGTAGAAGAAAATCAACGTAGAGGTTATGGCGATCGCGAATATGAATTGTTAGATACAGGTATATTCAACGACAACCGTTATTTTGATGTAGTTGTTGAATACGCCAAACATTCAGACGAAGATATTTTAATTAAAATCAGTGTAATTAATCGAGGTACGGAAGATAAAACTCTTCATCTTCTACCTACTCTCTGGTTTCGTAATACTTGGTCGTGGGGTAGATTTAAAACTAAGCCTCTTCTGAAGAAATTAAAAGTTGATAACAATATCAGCTTGATTGAAGCCTCTCATCCCACCTTGGGAGAACGTTGGCTATATTGTAAGGATGCTTCAGAATTACTATTTACAGAAAACGAAACTAATACCGAAAGGTTGTTTGGTGTCAGTAATACATCTCCATATGTAAAAGATGGGATAAATGATTACATTATTCATGGAGATAAACAGGCAGTCAATCCGCAACAGATGGGAACTAAATTTGCTGCTGATTACTTATTAAATGTCGGTGCAGGAGAAACCAAAACAATTTGGTTACGACTAAGCGATTCACCGGATATAGTAACACCATTTGGTCAAGAGTTCGAGAGCATATTTCAAACTCGTATACGTGAAGCAGATGAATTTTATCATCGCATTTCGCCCAGTTCGCTAGGGGAAGATGAACTTAATGTGCAACGACAGACTTTTGCAGGGATGTTATGGAACAAACAATTTTATTACTACGTTGTAGACGATTGGTTAAAAGGCGATCCGGCGGGACCAACCCCGCCTGAATCTCGCCAAAATAATAGAAACAACACATGGAATCATCTTTTTAATAATGACATTCTTTCCATGCCAGATAAATGGGAATATCCCTGGTATGCGGCGTGGGATTTAGCATTTCATGTGATTGCGTTAGTAATGATAGATCCTGATTTTGCCAAGCGACAGCTAACTCGCTTGACACGGGAGTGGTATATGCATCCTAACGGACAAATACCTGCTTATGAATGGAATTTCAGTGATGTTAACCCACCTGTTCATGCATGGGCTGCTTGGCGGGTATATAAGATTGAACAAAAAATTTATGGTCGTGCTGACAAACTGTTTTTAGAGCGCGTTTTTCAGAAGTTACTACTTAATTTTACCTGGTGGGTGAACCGCAAGGATGTTGAGGGCAAAAATATCTTTCAGGGCGGTTTCCTGGGAATGGATAATATTGGTGTTTTTGACCGCAATATGGAATTGCCTTCCGGCGGGTATTTGCAACAATCAGATGGTACTAGTTGGATGGGAATTTACTGTCTAAATATGTTGGCGATCGCCCTAGAACTAGCAAAAGAAAATCCCGCCTACGAAGACATTGCTAGCAAATTTTTCGAGCATTTTCTGTATATTGCAGATGCAATGAACCATCTGGGAGCAAACAAGACAGGGTTGTGGGATGAAGAAGATGGCTTCTACTATGATATGTTGCATTTGCCCAATCAGGGTGATGTGTTGCTGAAAGTGCGGAGCCTTGTGGGGTTATTTCCTCTGTTAGCAGTGGAAATTTTAGAACCAGAAATGTTAGAAAAGCTTCCTGGTTTTAAACAGCGGATGGAATGGTTTATTAATAATCGCCGCGATTTAAGACAGAATGTTGCTTGCATGGAAACACAGGGAATTGGGGCGAGAAGATTACTAGCAATTTGCTATAAACCGCCTGGTGGAAGCGAACAAGAAAATAAACTCCGGCGCATCCTGAAAAAAATGCTAGATGAAAATGAGTTTCTCAGCCCCTATGGCATTCGTTCCGTTTCTAAATTTCATGCATCCCATCCCTATTGCTTAAAATTGGATGAACAGGAATACCGAATTGATTACGAACCAGCAGAATCTAGTAATGCTATATTTGGCGGTAACTCTAACTGGCGCGGGCCAATTTGGTTTCCAATCAATTATTTAATTATTGAGTCTCTGCAAAAGTTTCATTATTACTTGGGAGACGATTTTAAAGTCGAGTTTCCCACTGGTTCTGGTAAAGAAATGAACCTTTGGGAAGTGGCGCAAGAATTATCAAAAAGGCTTACTCGGATTTTTCTCAAAGATGATTCGGGTAAGCGACCAGTGTATGGCGATTTGGATAAGTTTCAAACCGCTCCTGATTGGCGCGATCTAATTCTTTTCCACGAATATTTTAATAGTGATGATGGTGCTGGATTGGGTGCAAATCATCAAACTGGGTGGACGGGTTTAGTAGCGAAACTGATTCAGCAGTGTGGTGAATATGGGGGATAGAACGACGCAGATAATGGTAGGGTGGGCAATGCCCACCGACAAAAAATTTACTTAGCCTTAGTATTTTGATGTAACTAGAAAATGTAGTACAGTCAAAGCATGGAATTTGAGTGCAACGATCCTATTTCGAGCAAATCTCAGACTGACTGGGAACGAATTGATCGCATGGCAAATGAAGATATCGATCTGTCCGATTGCCCAGAAGTTACACCAGAAATGTTTGCAGCATCAGTTGTGCGTCATGGCTTAAAGCCTGTATCAAAGAAGGTACAAGTTACCTTGCGTTTAGATAGTGATGTGTTGGATTGGTTCAAAGCACAAGGACGGGGGTATGAGACACAGATTAATACCTTGCTTAGAGCATACATGGAAGCTCACAAATCTTGAGGCGATCGCTGGTCTGAGTCGATTATTCTCGATTTTCGTACCGCCATCTTCCCCTTACCAGTCGAATTTCGTCGTAAGTATAATCCTCTCCTAAATATTCCCTAATAGAGTTGAGAGAGTGACTGCCAACTGTTTGCAAGGCTTGCCGAATTTTGGCTTGACGATCGCAATCGACTAGTTTGTTCAAGTTCACTGCCGCGTTCTTCTCGACTAGATCGCAAAGGTGACGGATAATTGTAGTCGGGCGAAGATCGCGCGATCGCGCAATTTCTTCTACGCTCAGTCCTTGTTGATGTAACTGCAAGGTGAATAGTTCAGTCTCTGAGGGTGTGGCTGGTAGAGGCGTTGTAGTATCCTGCTGCACTGATAAGCCTTGTTCTTGACAATAAACCAAGATTTCTGCCAAAAATATTCTGCCGTATTGGGACAGTTTGTGAGTACCAACACCGGAAATTTGGGCAAATTCAGCTAAACTTTGGGGTTGCTGCAAAGCCATTAATTTGAGCGTTGAATCTGCAAACACGACATAAGGAGGAACTGATTGCTCGTCAGCAATTTGTTTGCGGAGCGATCGCAGTCTCTGAAATAGCGCTTCAACTTCAGCCGTTCGCGTCTCCAAAGGTTGAGCAACAGGGGTTTCCACAACACTAACAGCAATCGAAACAGAACGCTGTCGCCGCATCACTTCCCAACTGAAGGCGTTGAGCTTTAGCACTGAATAACCATCAACTGTTTGATCGACTAAGCCTTGATGCAAAAGCGATCGCCCTAGCAATCGCCAATCCTCGACAGTTTGATCTTTACCTATACCATAAGTTGAAAGCTTGTCGTGACCGTTAAGCAAAATTTTCTGATTTTTTGAACCGCGCAAAACATCAATAATGTAGTTCATGCCAAATCGTTCTTTGCAACGAGCTACACAGGAAAGAAACTTCATTGCTTCAATTGTCCAGTCTGCCACTGGTTTGGGATAACGGCAGTTATCGCAGTGATCGCACTTACCCCCGAAACGTTCGCCAAAATAGCCCAAGACAATTGTGCGACGGCAATCTGTACCAGAGGCAAAATCAAGCACCTGACGTAACTGTTGACGGGCGATTCGCTGTTCTTGCGGATCGCGTTTTTGCTCGATCAGATACTCAATTGTCTTAATGTCACCGTAGCCCAAAAACAGCGTACAACGAGCGAGTTCGCCATCTCGTCCCGCCCGTCCAGATTCTTGATAATAGCTTTCTAAGTTGCGGGGTAAGTCGTAATGAACCACTAGCCGCACATCTGGCTTGTTGATTCCCATGCCAAAAGCGATCGTTGCCACCATGACGCGGACATCATCCCGAATAAACCTGGTTTGATTGGCTGTACGTTCTGCGTCGCTCAATCCCGCATGATAAGGTAGGGCAGCAATGCCGTCATGTTGCAACTTGAGTGCGATTTCATCTACTTTGCGGCGACTGAGGCAATAGACAATGCTCGATCCTTCTGTTTGGCGAATCAGTTGCAAAAGCTGGCTGTAGCTTTGCTTCTGCTTCGGTTGGATTTCATAGTAGAGATTGGGACGGTTGAAGCTGGCAATGTGAATACTCGGTTTTTCTAATCCCAGTTGTTGTATAATGTCTTGACGCACGCGATCTGTGGCTGTAGCGGTGAGTGCCAGTGTTGGTACGCCGAGATAGCGTTGGCGTAATTGTTTTAGTTGCCGATATTCCGGACGAAAATCGTGTCCCCACTCAGAAACACAATGCGCTTCATCGATCGCAAAGGCAGCAATCCCAATTTTCTCCCGCACTAAATCCAGAAAAGGCAGAAATCGTTCGCTCAGCAAGCGTTCTGGAGCGATGTATAGTAGTTTAACTTTGCCTGCCAGAATTGCTTGTTCGCGTGATCGCACTTGATCAAAGTTGAGACTGCTATTGAGAAATGTTGCTCCAATCCTGTTAGCTTGCAACGCTTCCACTTGGTCTTGCATCAAGGCGATCAGCGGCGATACCACTATAGTTAAGCCTTTTTTTAACAGCGCTGGGAGTTGAAAACAGAGAGATTTGCCTCCACCTGTGGGCATAACAATCAGCAAATCTTGATTTTGAAGTGCTTGTTCGATAATCTGCTGTTGTCCAAGACGGAAGCTGTCATAGCCAAAATAATGTTTGAGTGCTGCTTCCAAGGATTGAAGCTGGGGCATAGTTGACGGGATGTTCGAGTTTGCTATTTGTATTTTGCCTTGATAATCATATGTGGAAAGCTTTTTAATTAAAGAAATGTCTGCCGACTTGGGAATGGGCGGTTAAGATGGGCGATCGCACGTGATCGACTTTGCTGCAAAGACAGCAGACAAATGTTGTTGCGCTTTCTTCAGCAGCATTATCACAGTGATATTACTTAGAATTTGTTAGCTTAAATGTGCAAAATCTAACTTTTGAGATTCCTGACAGATCGAGAAGTAACAAACGGTGTAATTATTCTGAGCGCTGCTGGAACTTTTCAAGCAACAGCTTGCTAATCAAGTTTTGCTATATATAAACTCTTCACAACTTTGTCAAATTTTTTCCCTTATAACTATAGATATGGGAGCTAGAAGTTTAGAGGAAGAACTTTTATGTTTCACAAGATTTTGGTGGCCTTAGACAATTCGGAACTGAGTCAGCAAGTCTTTGATCGCGCTGTATTTTTGGCAAAAGCTACTAATGCAAGTTTAATGTTGCTGCACGTTCAATCAGCCTATGATGAATACTATCTCAAGCCGGGATTTCCAGGGGCAGAGGTTTATCCTAGTTTGTATACTCACACTTCGCCAACCTACATAAAGCAATGCGAAGAAATAGAAAAAGAGGGGCTGGAGGAGCTAAAATTTCTAGCTAGGCAGGCGATCGCAACTGGTGTAAAAGCTGAATTTATTCAAAATCAGGGTGAGCCAGGTCCAATGATTTGCAATGCAGCTATTTCTTGGCAAGCTGACTTAATTATTATGGGTCGTAGGGGTCGGACTGGGCTAAGTGAGTTGTTTTTGGGTAGTGTCAGCAATTACGTGCTTCATCATGCGCCGTGTGCCGTTCTGGTGGTACAACATTCAGCCCATGTAAATTTTAGTGAAGAAGCAGAGGCAATTGATCGTCTCAAGTGCTGATTTTTGAGAAATATAGCCTAGCTGCCAAGCTACAGTTTAAATGAGACATAAACTAGGCGTATGAAAATAGAAAATCGGCTCTAAATATCGAGCTAAGCTTGTAAATTAAACATTGCTAAAGCGAGAAGTTATTGGAGATATTTGCGTGAGTAGTTTGGACAAAAAGAGATTAGAAGCAACTTTAGCGATCGCAGGTTATGCAGTTAGTGGCGGCACAGCTTCGGCGGTTCCAACTCCTGGCGTGGAACTTCCCAAACAAGTTGTTTTAACAACTGCCGATATCGCTATGTATACATCAATCTGGAGGATTTATTTTGGGGAAGATTTATCCCACAAAGCACTTCCAGAAATGCTAACAGAACTGGGCATAGTTACAGTTGCTGCTGCGGGAACAGCTTACATTGTTGCCAAAGGTAGCACAGCCATTTTGAGCGAGATTGCAGACTGGGTAGGGCCGATGGGATGGGGTGTCAAAGCAGCGATGGCCGGATCTTTATCCGGATTATTTGGTGCTGCTTGGGCGCTATATTGCGATCGTCGTTACGCTGAAATTCATCCCCAACCTGCTTAAAAAAGGGCTATTTGACTACATAAACTGTCGGCTGGGCAAACCCTTGCATAAGTCCTATTTTTATTGTGCAACGCCGAATAAAACTTGCTAAAAACAATTACTGGGTCTAGCTACCACTTGACTCAACGCCTAGCTAACAGCAATGTTAGTTACTCATCAAATCAACGCGGAAACTAGACCCAGCTATGCGTTTATGAAAACAGACAGATTTGAACTCTAAGTTTAAACCCTAGCGTTTGCTGCTGCGGTTAGGCACTAAGTTCAAGTAGTCAATATCGAAGGCAGAGACACCTTGAGCGTAATTGCGCTGGGGTGTTACCGCAGCTGCCATCTCACGATATTTGCCAGGATCTCCTTCAGCAAGCCGACGGTCTTTAGACTTGCGGCTGTAGTACTGATCCAGAGTGAAGCGCCAGTCGTTTTTGACTGTACCAGCTGTTTCGCGGAAGTCTTCGCCATAGCGAGGAGTAACTAGGTTGAAAGGTCTGCCTTCCATCCGCTTGCGCTGGTAAGGTACGATACTATCGCCAAACGCATCGGTATATTCCTCGCTGTCGAGCAAAGCATCGACAAAGCCGTAGAATCCAAGCGTTGCAGTTTTAATCGACCAAGCGATTTGCTCATCTTTGTTGTAAGACGAACGACCTAAGAAACGCTTGAGACAAACATCTACCAGGCGATAGTTGTTGTTAACAGCAACAACTGTCTCGTAAAATCTCTCTGACTTTGCCAGACCTCGGATGAAGTCGCGCACTGTGATGCTGCGATTCTTCAGCTGGGATTCTAGTTGCAACTGACGGTTTGCTCTCAAGGTTTCATGTTCGCTGAAAACTTGGCGATATGCAGCCCAAATCAGCTCTTGAATCTCGGTGACAGAAAAGGTATCTTCGATGCGGTAGATGTATGGAGTGTCTTCGTTTTGATCTGCAACGCCAAAGCTAGTGACGCGATGGTTTTGTGTTGTGGGTTTGTATGCAAGCAAAGGCAGTGCCATGCTGGGTTCTCCGTTTGAGAAAGTTGGATTGAAAAGTTGGAAAGTTGGAAAGTTAAAACCTTCAAACTTTGAAACCTACAACCGCACAGGAAAACTGGCGGAGGGGTTGACAGAAACTGGTGTCCCTTGTTTATTATCCCTTGTCATGTCGGGAATTTGGATGTTAGCTGTCTGGACTGGTTGAGGGACAACTATTCTAATATTGAGCGATCGCGCCATGTCCATGAAGTTACTCACAGCACCCGACTTGTAGCGCTCTCTTTCTAGTTTGTCGCCCCATTCTTTGCCGTAACGAGGTGTCACCAGGTTAATCGGTCGATCTTTGAAGCGACGGCGCTGATATGGTACTGTGGTGTCACCAAAATTTTGTTGGTACTCATCACTGTCTACCAAGGCATCTACAAAGCTACCCCAGCCCAGTGTTGCGACTTTAATCGACCAGGCAATTTCTTCGTCTTTGTTGTAGGGGGCGCGTCCTAATAGCCGTTTGAGGCAGACTTCAACCAGTCGATAGTTAGTGTTTGTATCTACCACTAGACGACGGAACACCTCAGACTTTGCCAAACCTCGGATAAAGTCGCGGACGGTTATCGCTCGATTCTTTAATTGAGATTCTAATTGAACCTGGCGGTTAAATTGCAGGGTTTGGTGTTCGCTAAAAATTTGACGGTAAGCAGCCCAGATTAATTCTTGGATTTCGCCATCAGATTGAGAATCTTCCAAGCGATAAATCCTAGGTGTATCTTCGTTACCTACTTCGTAACCTGCGACTCGCTGATTTTGAGAACTCGGTTTGTATTCAAGCAGAGGAATTGACATGGCTAATGATGAATGATGAATGATGAATGATGAATGATGAGAAGCCAGAGTAGAGACGTAGCACAGACGTAGCAGTGCTACGTACACAATCTAAGAGTCAGGAGTTAGAATATTTATTTCCTTATTTCCCCTTGTCTCCTTGTCTCCTTGTCCTCAACATCACCTACTAGCCACTAGTTCCTATGTTCTAGGATCTGTGGGAAGGTAGCGGTAAGGTAAAGCTGTTTCTTTGCGTTTGACTGTGGCTTGGGGTAAATTGCCTGATCGCGTTGTATCAGGAATTTCCATATTCTTGATTTGCGAGAGTACCCGATCGCGCGATCGCTGGTAGTTAACTTCAGGGGCTATAATACTACCTGCCATTGCCAGAAAATTAGATGGAATAGCTTGTTGCACTAATTCTTTGGTTACTTCTCCAGTTTGGCGGGCTTGATAGAAAGAACGTCCTGCCAAGGATTGTAAGGATTGGCGATCGCGCCAGTCATATCCATAACGCGGATTAACCAAGTTAAACGGACGACCTTCGTAGCGGCGGCGTTGGTAAGGTACGATGTTATCACCAAAGTTCTGGCGGTACTCATCACCATCAACTATCGCATCAATGAAGCCATTTAATCCCTTGGTGGCAATTACAATCGACCAAGCAATCTGCTCGTCTTTACCATAGGTGGCGCGCCCCAAAAACCGCTTAAAGCTGATATCAACTAAGCGATAGTTAGAGTTAGTTTCTCCCACCAGTCGGCGGTAGACATCCGATTTACCCAAGCCCCGAATAAAATCTCTGACGGTAATAGCGCGATTCCTCAACTGAGATTCGAGGTACGATTGCCGATAGCTTTCTAAAATCAAATGCTCGCTAAAGATTTGCCGATATCCCGCCCAGATTAAGTCTTGGATTCCTGTTTCAAAGGTTGCATCTGTCAAGCGATATATTTTAGGAGCGTCCTCGTCAGGTACTTCGTAACCTTCGACGCGCTGATTCTGAGTAGTTGGTGTAACTTCAAGTAATGGCAGTGACATCTTATTGACCTGTTTTTATATACGGAGATAACAGTTGTTGAGCTAGATTAACTCGCGCCCGAACAGCTGTGTCAGGATCTGTTTGAGCTATTTGCTCGAACTGTGCCCCAATTTGCTTTTTGAGAGCGGATGTCGTGGCGAGGGCTTGCAAGCCGACAACTGCGGCGTAACGAATCGACCAGTCCGAGTCTTGGGCGACTGATAAAAGTGTCTCAGTAGCTTTGACTTGGGCAAGTGATCGCTCCTCGCCATCCAACTGGCTCCAATGCAAGCTTCCCAGTCCTTTAGCAGCGGCACGGCGAACGCTAGGCGCGAAGTCTGTGGCAGCAGCTGCGCTCAATAAATCTAGGGCGCGGGTGTCAGCTAGAGCAGCTAATGCCCGAATTGCATAAGCTCTGGCACCATAGTTGTATTCGTCCAGCTGTTCCATCAAAGGCTGTACTGCTGCTTTACCCAACTTAATCAACCCTTGAACGGCTACAACTGCTGCTGTTGGGTTGTTGTAGCCCAACACGGCAATCAGAGTAGAAATCCCTGCCTCATCTTGCGCCGCTACCAAATTTTGTACTGCCGCCACCAGTCGAGCAGGAGAGTCCGCCTGTTCAACAGCACGAATCAGTTCTTGGGTTTGGGCATTATTCATTATTAGGGGGTAGGGGTAGGGGGTAGG
>DATNQH010000287.1:0-3167 GCA_036704105.1 Leptolyngbyaceae cyanobacterium
TGACGACTTTGACCGTTTTTGACCACAGCATCTGAGGAACAGTTTGGACAAGAGGGTAGGGCTTCAGACATCAGTCAAGGCCGCAATGCGGAATAGACAACTATCCTTATTCTATCCTTTCCTTTTGAGGACTACCCCTAGAGTGATGAAAGAGGGTTATTCATGGCTATAATGCAGAACTAGCAAGAATTTGAGCCTCACCACTACTTTCATATTACTACCCCCGCAAGAACAACTCACGCACTTGAGGAAAAGCTTTGCTCTGGGGAGTTAGGAGTTAGGAGATAGTTTTGCAATAGTAACGATTAAATGAGAATACTTGAGGGCAATTGCGCCGAGCCATGACTGCGCTTGAAACGTAGGCTAGAGCCGATGTTTTTCTCTTAAAAAAGTAACAAAAGAAGGATTATTAACTTGCAATGTAAGCCGTGAAAAAGATTATAGAAGTTTCAAGGGTTCCAGCCTAAAAAATGTCAGATCAATTATTGCCGATTTAATTATAACTTTTATATTTTGTTTATATTATATCTATAGACAAGAACATCTACTTAAAGTAATATTCTGTTAGACTTAGTTAGATCAAATAGTGTTTTTAAATACTAGTATTAGTTCAACTACTGCTAGTCTTTCCAAATTAAGGGAGTGTTTGTAAATGAATGTTAATAAAGCTTGAAACCTTGGATTGGCAAGGAGTCTAAGAAATCAGAGTTAGATACAGGTCGGAATCTGCTTGTAACACTAAAAGCCTTTTGCCACAACTGTTTTAGCTGTTGTAACAATCAAATCACAAACATTCTCCTAATGTCTCATTGAGGAGAGTTTTATGACCACGTTATCTGGAAAAGTCAAACTCGTTACAAGCGAAATATTAGGAATTGGGAAGGTAACGGCGATCGCACTGGCTCAAGCTGGAGCTAAAGTCGTTGTTGCAGGAAATTGATAAGCTAAAGGCGAACAAAGCATTCGACAAATTCGAGTACTCAATTGAGTTGGGTTGTACGTCTTAATAAGTCGTATACGTTGTGCTATAGCGTTGTTCAAACGCTTTGAGTTTTGTCACTAGGCAATTGCTCGTGGTTGACGGTGGAATTACTGCACAATAACAAAAATAAGCCATTACAGGCAACCGAGAAGGAGACTGTCATGACTAACTATGACTACTATTGTGATTGGTGTCGGTTCAGCAGGCTGGGTAGCTGCCAACTGCTTGACAGAAGACCGCGACACAACGATGTTACTCCTTGAAGCAGGTAACCCAGATATGAAGCCAGAGATTCAAATTCCAATCTGCTAGGCGCTGAGGTGGATCGGGGCTACTTCTTTGAACCAAAACCTACCTGAACGAGGATTACGATCATTAGCAGTCATTGGGAAATCTCGGTTGGAATTATCAGGGTATCTTGCCCTATTTCAAGAAAATGGGAAGGATTAAACGGAAAGATACTTTTAGTCAACAAAATTTTATAAGGTTTGCAGATGAAGATTTTTGTTGCTGGGGCAAACGGAGCAATCGGTCGTCCACTACTTGCCGAATTACTTGCCAGAAAGCAGGATGTTGTAGCTCTGACTCGCTCTGTAGAAACAGTACAGTCATTAGCGGCACAGGAAGTAGAACCTGCGATTAGGCAGGGTCTATGCTTCGTGGATGTGGATGTATTCAATGTAGATTCAGTTAAAGTAGCTATCACCACGCTCAATCGGAAGTAGTGATTAAACAACTCACTTCCCTACCCAGGACTTACACTCGGAAATCAATGAGTGCAGCAGTGCCTCTGAATACACAAATTCAGTTAGAAAGGGGAAGCCAATGTGCTGGCAGCAGCAAAGGCAGCAGGGGTGCACCGTCACCTGAGACAGTTGATCGCATCTGGACAATTCTCGGTGCTGAATTGGCAGATGAGGAAACGCCTCTAACGTTTGATGCTTCACCGACAGTTACCACAGTTGCTTGCATCGTGGCCGAGATTGAACGTCATTTAGTTGAAGCGCTCATGATAGAAGGAATTGCCTTACGCTATGGTTTCTTCTACGGTTCCGGCATTTGGTTCAACCCCGATGGCAATGTGGCGCAACGGGTGCTGCTGCAACAGTCTCCAATTGTTGGAAATCGGGAAGGCGTATGGTCTGGTTACAGATTGAGGATACAGCAGTTGCCACAGTTGCAGCACCAGAGCAGGGCAATCTTGGTGTTTATCTAATTGTTACTAAAGAAGCAAAGGTTGAATTTTCAAAGAAGTACTGGGGCAAGTTTTGTTGGGTAACCCGACTATGCCGATTATGCTTCAACCTGAGTAGTTACATTAAATCGCGTTTTAACTCAAAGAACTTGATTTGTTTGTATTAGTCCATCGCTCTCAGAATGAAAAGTAATTAATTTAGACATCAAATCCACTAACCTAAAGGAGATCGAGATGGGTAGCAATCACGTAAACAGTCAAAACATGAAACTCGAAGTTGTGGTATTACCCGTCTCCGATGTTGATCGGTCCAAGCACTTCTACGAGATGTTGGGGTGGCGGCTAGATGCCGACTTTGTCACTAGTGAAGACTTCCGGGTGGTGCAGCTAACGCCTCCTGGCTCAGAGGCCTCGATCATCTTCGGTAAAGGAGTGACGTTAGCCGCGCCGGGGTCAGTTCAAGGTTTGTACCTCATCGTTTACGACATCGAGGCTGCCCGCGCCGAACTCGTCGTTCGGGGTGCCGAGGTGAGTGACGTGTTCCACGACATCAACGGAATTTTCCACCACGCTGGAACTGAGGGACGGGTTCCGGGTCCCGATCCGAAACGCCGAGACTATGCCTCATATGCCTCGTTCATCGATCCAGACGGCAACGGTTGGGTGTTCCAGGAAGTGAAGACGCGGCTTCCCGGACGGTAACAGGACATCGATCTCTTAAGGACAGAAGCGAAGTTTACGACAGAGATTATGACAAGGAAATGGGTAAAGAAGTAGAGGAGTGGAGGAGTAGAGAAACTACTTATCATCCCCTCTACTCCCTTACCCCTCTACCACTTCCGCTATCAACGCAATGTAGTGCCTGACTAGCTAACAAGTTTTGGAGAAACAAATGAAGATTTTTGTTGCCGGGGGAACAGGAGCGATCGGTCGCCCAACGCTCGACCAATTACTTGCCAGAGGACACAATGTTGTCGCGCTGACCCGCAC
>DATNQH010000288.1:0-5605 GCA_036704105.1 Leptolyngbyaceae cyanobacterium
CCTAGCAATCGCCAGACGCTCTTTAGTACTAACTGTAAAGGCGGCAGGAACATAATCTACGGATTCACGATTAAACAACAACACAGAGGTGAGGTTGCGAAAAGTATGCACTCCCCACGCCGTTGCCATTCCCACTGTTAACCCTATGGGATTGACCTCACAAGAGGGTACGAGTACATTCTGACTCCATTTCCCGAAAGTCTTAGGCTGCTCGTATAAGTAATTGCGATCGGGATCAGACAAGGAATTGGTTTTGTTGTGATGCTCTCGGTTATGAACTGCTTTCCACAACGTCGGTGGCGTCCATCCTATTGCTAGTCCTAGCAAGCCCATGACACGAACCAGACGGGAGTTTCTACTCACACTGCCATGCATGAGTTCATGGGAGCTAAATAGCAATACAGTAACACTATTAGCCATAACCACTGCTAAAGGTAAATAAAGCCATAAAAGATATAAAGACCAACTATCCAGCCGTTGGGCGATCGCCCAGCCTAAAATTAATATTGCCAGATTAATAAATAATATGACTAATTTACTGGGATCTGGTGTAAATGCTTCTTCAGGCAGAAGCGACCGTAATGTCTTTGCATACTGAGCTTGAGGAATTAGCGTTTGCTTGTCAATCAAATTCATAAACTTTTTTGAATTTATCCCAGAAAAATTAAAACAAAAATTAACTGTTTTTCCAACATTTATTGCTGGCTATTCTATATACTAAGTATCAAAACCTGTACGGAGTATTACTATGAATGCTAGCACGATGCTGCAAGATATAGAGAAATATATTCCTGTTGTAGGAGATGTAAATATTAAAAGTGTATTTGCATACAAAGCTACCCGTGAAGTAGTAGGGGTAGTTAACACGGCACAAATGGCAGTAGCAGAAGCTTATATCAATGGATTGGAAGTTCCTGATTCAGTTCTGCGATCGCTTTTCGATACCTGTATGCCAATCTTTTTTAAATATTTTCCAGCCCTGCTTGCACCCTATGAATGGGTATTAAAAGAAACAGATAATTTGGCTGAAGGTTCGCGGGATCTGATGAAGATTCAGTATGATTTGCCTCAAGCCATGCTGAATAGAATGTTGGGCGACGGGAAGCTTATTTATCCCAAGTACAGCATGGGATTGTGGGAAAAAGGAGCAACCAACCTTGAGCAATCCCAGATGCACATGATTGATGATGTAATTGCGAAGTTAGACATCAAGGATGGAGACAATATTTTAGACTTTGGGTGCGGTTGGGGCTGCGTTCCGAATTATATTCTTTCCAAATTCCCTAACGTAAAGTTTACAGGTTTGAATTTGAGCCACGAGCAATGTCAATATATCCGCCACAAAATGCAAGATCCTGATAGCTATTTAAGCTCAGGTCGATTTACTCTATATGAGGGCGACTTAAATGATGCCAAATTTGAGACAAAGTTTGATAAAATTCTCTCAATCGGCGTTTTTTGTCATGTTGGTAATTTAACTCAATCCTTTCAAAAATTAGCCGCTTTTTTGAAGGATGATGGCAAAGTTTTTATTCACATCATCACAGTCCGTACGCCTAACAATATTTCCAGCGTTTTCACCCACAAATACATTTTTCCTCACGGCCGGTTCTGGAATTATGATGCAGTTCCTAGCCATGACAGAGATCTCAAAACGATAAAAAAATGGTATCTCAACGGCTTTAATTACTCTCAAACCTTTGCTAATTGGCTAAATAATTTTGATGACCATCAAGCAACAGTCAAAGATTTGAATTATGGCATGGATTATGCCAAGTTCCGCCGGATATGGAGGTTTTATTTAATCTGGTTTGTTCGTAATTTCGCCAGTTGTGATGGTGAATATAATGGCAACGGTCAATATTTAATGGTTCATTCCTGACAGGGTAAAAGCCCGATACAGTAAATATCAAAGCTGATTTCGGGCTTTGAGTTGCAAATATCTATCTACCAATTGATCTGTAATTCGATCTGCTGGCGCATCTAGAACTAACACGCCTTTTTGTTTTAATTGAGCAAAAGCAACTTGACGCTGGGATAATAAATCTAGGGCGACGGCACGAGTATATGTTGCTTTCACTTCAGTAGTGAAATTGTGTGCTAGATTATCTACTTGGCGATCGCGCAGTGTCACGCAAAAAGGCAAATATTTCGGTGTGAGTCTTCCCAATGCGGCGAGAAGTTCGGCTGAAGCTGTATTATCTACTATGTCTGTAATTAACACTACTAATGCGCGCCGAGGTTGCTGTTGCACTACACTTGTAACAGCACCCAAATAATCAGATTCGAGTAATACAGGTTGAATTGGTGTGAGGCGATCAATTAAGTGATTTAATTGATTTTGACTCCGTTCTGGTCTGATCCAAGTATGCATCTGGCGATCAAATACACCCACACCCACGCGATCGCCTCGATTTATCCCCGCTAATGCTAAAGCTAAAGTTGCATTCAAACCCCAGTCAAACCGCTTTAACCCTGCTACTTGTGCAGTCATCAAACGTCCGCGATCGAGTAAGATAATCAAAGTTTGCTCGTGTTCTGGTTCCAATACTCTGACTAATGGACGGTTGCGACGGGCTGTAGCTTTCCAATCAATTAGACGCAGATCGTCACCACTGGTGTATTCTCTCAGTTCGGCAAATTCTGTACCTATTCCCCGTTGACGCGATTTACGAATGGAACCAGCAGATTGTAGGGTAAGGCGAATTGAGAGCGATCGCAATCCCACCAAATCTGGATAAACCTTAATTTTTTGACTTTGAGGAATTTTCCAGTTGTACCAAGCTAATCCCCATGTTCCCAACTGTCTGATTTGAATATCTCCCCATGCAAATTCACCCCGCTGATTTGGGTGAACGGTATAAGTAAAATCTTCGCTGCTATTAGCTGTTAGGAAAAGAGAAAGTGTTGGTGTGGAGACTGTAAATTGGGTTGGGTAGTAATCGCTGATTTGTACTTTAGCCGATCTGTTAGCAGATTTTACTGATAAAGTGACTGGATTATCTCGTCCAATTGACAATCGATCTGGCAGTTGGCGTGTAACTTCAACAGGGTTACGCCTTACTAATAGACCATCTGTAACCATTAACCCAAGTACAATACCATCAAACACCAGCGTAACCAGGATACTTAGTGATACGTTCTCAATAGTTGCAACTAGGGGAGCGATCGCTATTCCCAACAGCAACAACAAATAGACTTTTCTAGCAGGAATCATTCTTTTTACTTGCTACTTACGACTACAGACGTTGCATGAAAAGTCTATAAACCCCACACCCACTACTCATTCACCTCCTACCCCTCAAAGCAGTCTGGATCAAAATGAGGATAATTCCCACACCTGCGAACATCGTCGCCAAAATATGACTTTCTCGTGAGGCGAAAGCAACAAGAACTAAATTAGAAAGTAAAGCTAAAATCGGAACCACAGCAGAAACCTGAAACCCGCCAGTTCGTGGCTCTCGACGTTTAATAATAAAAAGTGAGAGGTTCACAAGACAGAACATCACCAGAATCAAGGTTGCAGTTGTTCCTGCTAAAAATTGCAGAGTACCTGAAAGAGCAAGAAAAATTACAATCGGCAGAATTACAAACAGCGTTCGATAAGGAGTTGCTCGTTTTGAATGCAATTTCCCCAGCCAAACTGGAAGAAGGCCTTCTCGCGCCATCCCAAACAGCAACCGCGAAGCCGTGACAAAATTGAGTAGAACAGTATTGAGAACCGCGAAAAGCGCGATGAATGTAAAAATTACTCGTGGGAAATTTGGCTGTGCTTGATAAACGACATCGAGAAGCGGAGCATTTGAGGCCGCGAGAGTCGCAGGATTTAGCACACGAGTAGCAAGCCAGGAGACGAGAATATAAACTCCACCTGCAATTGAAAGTGACAATAAAATAGCTCTGGGAACATTTCGCTCAGGATTTTTCACTTCTTCCGAAACATTCACAATATCTTCAAAACCAATGAAAGCATAAAAGGCAAGGGCTGCTCCCTGTAATATTGGAACCCAACCAACTTCATTACTAGATACCTCAATTGCAGCCGAATTGCCACCACTAATAAAAAGAGTTGAGACAAGAATAACGATCACCAGCCCTGAAATCTCAAGAGCCGTACAAAAAATATTGAGAGCCGATGACTCCCGCATTCCCCAAAAATTCACAATAGCAAGACTAAAGAAAAGGGCTAGGATGATTATCCAAGCTGGAATAGCTGGAGCCAAATTGTTTAGATAGCCTGAAAAAGCCTTCGAGAGAGTAGCCATCGATACAAGACAGGTACAAAACATCAACCAACCTATAAGTATCGAGAACCAATCGGTACGAAAAGCTTGTTGCACGAAATAAGCAACTCCGCCGCTTTTTGGGAATCGGCTACCGAGTTCAGCGTAGCTTAAAGCCGTAAGCGATGCGACTACCATAGCTAGAAGGAAAGACATCCAAACCGCAGAGCCAGAAAGTCCGGCAATTTTTCCCACAACTGCATAGATCCCAGCACCAAGGATGTCACCGACTCCGTAGATAACTAATGTATTCAATCCAAAGACTTGCTTGAGTGAATCTACTTCTGCATTCTTTGCCATAAAATTTTTGGTGATCTTGCCAAGTCACAATACATCATCTTGGCACTGGTACTTGATTTAATAAAGTAGCGATCGCCCCATCAATTTGTATCCCATCTAGCATACTTTCTGGGTTGAGAATGAGTCGATGACGTAGTAGTGGTGGTGCAACTAATTTGATATCATCAGGCGTAACATAATCTCTTCCTGACAACCACGCCGTTGCTTGACTTGAATGCAACCACGCCACAGCACAACGAGGAGAAGCACCTAAAGCTAGATCGGGATGTTGACGCGATCGCGTAACTATTGCCAACAAATAATCTATAGTCGCCTCTGCTACCTGAATCTTTTTCACCTCTTGACGCGCCTGTAAAATCATTTCTACCGTTGCTACAGGCTTAATCTGGGCAATATCCAGCCGTCGCGCTTGAAACCCCCCTTGACTATTGCGCAACATTTGCTTTTCACTACTAGGGTCTGGGTAATC
The DNA here is from genome assembly GCA_036704105.1 of Leptolyngbyaceae cyanobacterium. Lineage (GTDB taxonomy): Bacteria > Cyanobacteriota > Cyanobacteriia > Cyanobacteriales > Chroococcidiopsidaceae > Chroococcidiopsis. The sequence continues at coordinate 5,053 of DATNQH010000288.1, forward strand.
CACCACCAATTTGAATAAAAACCTGTCTAGCTGCGCTTCTGGCAATGGATAAGTTCCCTCAAATTCCAAAGGATTTTGAGTTGCAATTACCCAAAACAGTTCTGGTAAAGGCAAACTTTCACCATCCAATGTTACCTGCTGTTCTGCCATAGCCTCCAACAGTGCTGCTTGCGTCTTGGGTGGAGTGCGGTTAATTTCATCTGCCAACAGTACCTCAGTAAACACAGGCCCCTTTTTCAAGGTAAAACTGCGGCTATTAAGATCCAAAATATTTGTACCTGTAATATCTGCTGGCAATACATCCGGTGTTAGTTGAACGCGGCGAAACTCTGCCCCAATTAGCTGCGCCAATACCTTAACCAAAAGTGTTTTACCCGTTCCTGGTACTCCCTCCAAAATTACATGACCACCCGCCAGCAGCGCCACTAGCAGTTGTTGCACTAGCTTAGATTGACCGACAACAAAAGAGTTAAGTGCTTGACCTAGGCGAGTGAATGTATCGCGGGATTCGATCATAAGGAGGGGCTAGGGGCTAGGGGCTAGGGGCTGGGGT
>DATNQH010000289.1:0-6108 GCA_036704105.1 Leptolyngbyaceae cyanobacterium
TTATGTCTAAATTAAATATTAATAAAAACAGAAGTTAGGAGTCAGGAGAAATTCTCCCCCTGCTCCGGGGCTCCCCCTGCTTTCTTCTAGCCCCTCACTCCTTTAATTAGAGATTGACAAGCTCGTAGGAAGATACCAACATCTACCCCAAGAGCGATGTATTGAACCCCAGCATCAATCCACTGCTTTGCTGTTTCTGGAGTATCGGCAAAAGTCCCAGCGGCTTTGCCTGCATTGCGGATACTATTTACTCCAATCTTCATTAGTTCAATTACGCGCGGATCTTGAACTTGTCCGGGAATTCCTAAAGATTGTGAAAGGTCGTAGGGACCGAGAAAGATGACATCAATGTGGGGAACGCTGACGATTTCTTCGATGTTGGCGATGCCGCGATCGCCCTCGACATGAACAACCACCAACGACTCTTCATTCAGCCGATCTGTAATTTGTGTGCCTTCTGTCGAGTAAACACCAGCACGGGTGTAAAATGAAAGACCGCGCGCACCCAGAGGATTGTACTTCGCTCCTCGTACTACGGCTTCTGCATCTGCTTGAGTTTCAATTTGAGGAACTTGTACCCCAGCACTACCAATATCAAGGGCGCGTTGAATTTGGGGTGCGTCATTCTTGCGCACTCGCACGATTGGGGAAAGCCCCACACAGTCAGCTGCACGACAGAGATCTTCAGCCGCCTGTGTATGCAGTGGGCTGTGTTCCAAGTCGATGACTGCAAAATCAAAACCTGCATAGCCGCAGATTTCGATAAAGGCAGGATAGGCACAATTGATAAAAGTACCGAGTACTACCTCGCCTTGTTTAAGTTTTAGTTTGAGTTGATTTTTACGCATTGGTCGGTTTTTATAGAATACAGGAGTCAGAAGTCAGAAGACAGAAGAGGACAAGCAGGACAAAGGAGATAATTACGAATTACGAATTATGCTCTACTCTTACCCATCTCTTTACCCTGGCATTTTACTTAAACGCTATAAGCGTTTTTTTGCCGATGTTGAATTGGCTACAGGAGAAATAGTAACTGCTCATTGCCCGAATACAGGATCGATGACAGGAATTTGCCAGCCTGGTAGTAAGGTACAGCTGTCTTACAGCAATCTTGCCAGCCGCAAGTTGCCTTACACTTGGGAGATGATCCAAGTGTGTGACAACGAGCCAACTTGGGTAGGTGTGAATACGCTGTTACCAAATCGAATTATCAAGCTAGCTCTAGAAAAATTTCTATTGCCGTTGGGCAGTTACAGCCAAATCCGATTTGAAGTTCCCTACGGAAAAGACTTGAAAAGTAGAGTGGACTTTTTGCTAAGCGGTGAGGAGACAGAACGCCCTATATACGTTGAAGTGAAAAGTACAACTTGGGCTTCTGAGCGGCTGGCTTTATTTCCTGATACGGTGACGACACGGGGGCAAAAGCATTTACGGGAATTGATGGATCGACTACCACACGCACGGGCTGTAATGCTTTACTTTATTAATCGTGGTGACTGCACTCAGTTTGCCCCTGGAGATTCTGCCGATCCAATTTACGGTCAACTGTTGCGAGAAGCTACACAATTAGGAATGGAGGTTTTACCTTGCCGCTTTGAAGTTACTCCAGCTGGTATCCGCTACTTAGGTTTAGCCCAGCTAATCTGACTTTTTCTATACCAGCATCTACAGCATCTATACTGTTACAATCTGATCGCCTCGATCTACAGTTAAATTTGGCACAGATCTATAAACTTATAAGTCAAAAGCAAAAGGCAGAAACAGCTTACGACCAAATTCTCTTAAAGGAAAAAGATAACCTGGCAGCCTTGGTTAGTAAAGCACTTATACACAGCGAACAAGGTGATGACAAGACAGCAAAAGTTTTGTTTGTGCAAGCAGAGCAAGCAGCCCCTGGTAGCTTGAAAGTGAAAATTCCCAATATCGCTGATAATACGCTCTCGTCTACCACCGAAGTCTCGCAAGCTAAGTGACAAAATGATGAATTATGAAGTTTAAATTTATAATTCATCATTCATAAATTAGCCAACAATCTTGCCTTTCTCAGGACAAATTTGAGTAGCGTTTCTTCTTGGGAGATAATATCAGCTGTAACCTCCATTCCAGATTTGAGGGGATAGGAGCGATCGCCTTTGATTAAATAAGGTCTTTCAGGCTGGATCGTGACTTCATAGCAAGGAACTGCGGCTGAAGTAGTTTGGGGTGTAATGATATCGGCAGAAATTGCTCTGACTGCACCTTTGAGTATGCCGTAGTCAGGATAGGAGTAAGCAGATATTTGCATTTGCACTTTTCCCGCTTGACCATCCTTGACAAGTTAAGGTTATGGCAAGCTTATCAATAAGTAATATGGCTTAAAAACCTCTTAAAAAATTGGTAAAAAATATAATCTTTGAGGAAGCAATCGCATACTGTACAAAAAGACCAGAGTGTGAGTTCACGCGGATTGCGTCGGTGTAACCTACGTGGTGTTACTGGAGCTTCCGAACGAAAAGCTGTGACGTGAGTTTGCATACCAATACTTTTCGGTTAAAGGTAAAAGGGTCAAGGGAAAAGGAATAAAAAGGGGCGTTGCATAAAGCGTTTTCCTTCCTTGAACCATTTCCCCTTTAACCTAAAAGTATTGGTTTGCATACAGTGATAATACTGAACTTTGATAGTCCCACGCGGAGATAGTTCAGTAATATTACTGTATTAAGCCAGACTAATGAGTTGAGATGATTTGCAATCAGTTGGAAAGTTAATAGTTTCTTAACTTTGGCGAACTATTTAGGTATCAAGGAATAATGTTCAAACGTCGTACAATACTAGCTGGTTTAACCGTGCTTAGCTTAACGTTGGCTGTCAGTACAAAAGTCTATGGACAGTCCACTACCGGGCCAGATGCTTGGGAGAGTGTCTACAATAATGCGGTAGCCGGAGCAACAACAACAATTTCAGTCCCGCTTTTGCAGCCTTTATTATCACTTGTCTTAGATGTCTTCTACAAATTGGCAGGTTTTTGGGGCGGTTAATTCTTTGTCTCATACCTAAAAAGAGTCTAAATAGAGGCAGTTGCAGTGTAGTTTTTTGGTAATTTCTCAGCCTGCAAAGACGCAGAGCGTCTTGTCGCCAGACATCGCCTCAACATATCTCGCATTCATCAACGCAGATTTTCCCATAGCCAAATATTCCATAAACCGTGAGGACTTTTCTTTGTATGTTCAAACCTCGCACAATTTTTAGTGCCTTAACTGCAATTATCCTAGCGTTTGCCATCAGCACACAGATATATATACAACCCGCAGTAGCTGCTGGAGTCACGTGTAATCCAACTGTGGGAAACCTACCTGTATGCCCAAGTACAGCAACTTCCGAGTCAGCTAGTTTCATTGATCCAACTGCAACAATCATCAATCCCACAAATATTACCTTAGGGGAAAATGTCTACGTTGCCCCATTTGCAGAGTTAAACGCTACTGATGCCCCCATTAGCATTGCAGCCGATTCTAACGTCCAAGACCAAGCAAAAATTACAGCTTCGGGAACAGGAGTGCAAATAGGTGAGCGTGTGATTATGGCACACATGACCACAATCAAAGGTGCAGCTAAAATCGGTATTCAAGGCTCAACCGGGCCTTTTACCAATCCAGTTACCAATACTCAGTTTAACAACGATATCCCAGAAACATTTCTCGCCTTCAACTGTGAAGTAGACGGTGCAACTATAGAAAGAAACTCAGTAGTCAACTTTCTCTCGCGGGTTGGGCCTGGCGTTACCTTACCTGCTGGTAAAGTTGTCCTGCCTGGTAAAAACGTCACAACTAACCTGGAAGCTAGTAATGGCAGTTTGGGGAAAGTCGCCAACCTAACACAAGCCGACGTTGCATTGATGGAAGGTGTCGTTAGAGTCAATGAAGCATTGGCCAAAGGTTACGCAGAATTAGCCAGAGCAGACTTGTCAAATGTAACAGGAATTAATTACGCTCCCGTCACCTCTTTTAACTCAGGAGGTCTGCCACAGATAGGTGGAATTGCGACTCGCGATCCAAACTTTCGTAACCGCATCACCGGTAATGTGATTATGGAGGATTCTTTAGCAACGCTCAACAACAAAATGGCTAATAGAATTTCGCTGCGTGGTGATGAGGGTAAACCTTTTTACATTGGTCAAATTGCTGGTATGGCAAACGATGTTGTCTTTCATGCGTTAGCATCAACTAGCTTGACTCTTGGTAATGGAGTTGGTTATGGGCCTCGCGTTCTAGTTCATGGCGGTAGGCAGGTCATTAATGGTGTTGCTAATGGACCTGAAACTAGCGTAGGTGATGCTGTAGGGCTAGGACCGAACTCCGTAATATACAGTGCAGTTATCGGCAGCAACTCAGCAGTTGGGCAAAAAAGCGCAGTCTTCAACTCTACAATAGCTCCCAGAACGCACATCAGTTCTCGAACGATCTATGCCGACAACGGCAACCTGATTCTACCTGTGGAGTGGTAATACCAATTTTAGATTTTGGATTTTGGATTTGAGATTTTAGATTCAAAATCCTTACCCTTAAACAGTTCTAGACCCCTGAAACAATTCTACCTATCCCAGGATGTAAGCAACTGACTTTTACATCATTATGAATCGGAAAATCTTGTCAGTAGTGCAATTACAATGCCTACAATTGATTGTGTTGTTCACTTTGATATTCGGACTGATACTAGGTTTTGATGGCGGTTCCTCTTTAGCTGCTGACACCGACTCTAATCAGCCTCAAATCGTACAACCGCCAGTCACCGGACTTGTTTCTACATTGTCGGATGAGGTCGAGGAATTACCATCAGACTTAATTCGCTGGTCAACTTACTGGCAACTTTGCTGGTCACCCTATGCCGAAGCAAAAGAATACGAACTACAAAAGGTGCTTGTGGACGGCAAATCTCCAAAGCTGCAACATCAAAGCGATCGCTGCTTTCGTATCCAAGCTGCATCTAATGAAAACCAAAAATCACAAGGATTACTCAACCGTGAATTAATCTTATTGATGCATAAAATTCAGCTAGGTTATCGAGTGCGCGCCGTCTTAGATCACAACCGCGTCAGCGAATGGTCTCAAGTAATGGCGGTTGGTGCAACTACTACTTCGTAATCGAATGGTACAAATATTAGTGTCGCGTTTGACACTTAACTTCGCTGATGCCGCGCTCAATGTCGCGGCTGGATAAGTAGCCCAAAGCTAAAAAGCACAGGGTTTAGAGCTATGTAGTACGGAGATATTACCGAGTACCGCGCTTGTGCTTCGCTACTAAATGAGACCTCTTGCAAAAGTCGGTCAAACTAACCCAGTTTTTGTGAGATGAAGCTCATAATTGTACAACCCAGCTATGAGATTAAATCTCAAACTCCTTCGTTTTCGTCGATTTCTATAACGGCTGGATAAAACTCGCGCATATCTTCAGTTTACGATGAATATGTTCACCGATAATTCTGAGTCTGGATAACTCTCGATTACTCTTTTTATCTGCTCTTGTCAACTTAAGTAAGTCGGCGTTAAAAAATAAACCATGTAACACAATGTAAAGCAAATTAATACCCTTAAGAATAGGACATTCTAGAGTCTTTACAGAACTAAACTTACATTGGTTTTATCGTGCCGACTTACTTACCTCCCCTTGGTTTCTTTTTAGGAGTTCTACTTAGATGATGCAGTTTTTGTATCCCTTGATAACCTTTATCTCCTAGACATTCTATATTTGCTCTCTCGTCGGACTTTGCTGATGATTGAATATTCGGAAATCATGCTCTCTTCCCAAGACAAGAGCAGTACAGACAATTTCTCCACTAAAAAAATCTACGATGACTTGTGACTTAAGTGTGTGATTTTTCTTTTTCCCGCTGAAGAACCGCTTTTGTTTTTTTTTGGACGTTCTATCGAAGTTTCTGTCACATCAACCACTACCACCTCAAGTTTGGTATCTACTTTCTGGAGTTGTTTTTTTCCAGGAAGCGTGAACGCTCTTGATGCGAGCAGTGTGTCTTCAATTCTCCGAATAATTCTGTAAGCTGTAGACTCATTTACTCCCCAGGATTGACCAATATGGAAGTAGGTGCGGTACTCTCTCAAGTATTCTAATGTCATC
>DATNQH010000290.1:0-4676 GCA_036704105.1 Leptolyngbyaceae cyanobacterium
AAGTTCTAGAGAGGCAGCGTTCGTTACCACCCGCTCATATAACGATTCGCCATGAACAAATAGGAAATCATCAACGCCCTTCTCTGGTTGCTGCCAGCATATTACCCTTACATCACTGCCAGATCTTGTCAATAAATTCCCAGTCTTGCTAATCGCCCTGTTAACGTTACGAATTGTTTTTCTTTTATCGTCATGATCGAAGCAGATATAAATTTTGCGCCCCCCTGTGGCAAAAGGCTTTAACTCTGGCAGTAGGTAGGAGTTACCGATTTTGTTCCCGGCTGCGTCTTTTGGTGTGCGGTATCCGCCATCAATTCCTGGCAAGGCGATTGCCGCATCCCCAGCAGTCAGTAATGCCCCTGCTTTCTTCGCTCCTTCGGTGATGGTAATCGGGATATTATTTTCTAATACCCAAGCCCAAAATCCCAACGCCTCCCCGTCTGGTGTTACCACAATGTTATTTGGCATGGGTTTGTTGTGGCGACGAGCAACATGACTCCAGATGTGCAGCGGCGCTCGAAGGAAAAATGCCCTGGTGCTTGTCTTGGGCGGATGCTCGTACTTGACTAGCTTGCCTTTTTCATCGCGGACTGGTCTATCTGGCTTGAAGCACCCCCACATCATGGGCTGCCAATTATCCAATGGGTCAAGTCCATCACACCACCAACCACCACGCTCTGTATGGGTATAACGCCTCAACACCCACGTTGCCAGCCGTCCGGTGTTGGTGCGTGGCAGCAGTGAGGAATAGCAAAGATAGTCTATGGGGCTACTCCCCCCCATGCTGCGCACATTCAGGCGAATGATGTCAGGGTCTACTGCGCTATCATGCCATTCGCTCCAGTGACGCGCTTCGATGTGTTCGGGACAAGTTTGAATTAAAGGCGCAGATGATTTTTTTACCTTCACGATTAGCCTCCTATTTGTGTTGAGTCGGAGGCATCACCAATAGAAACTTATTTACTCTTCTCCCTACCGCCAGTACTGCAAACCTTGGGGATTGCTCTTGGAGAGCATCTCACTCTTATATGGATATCTAATGCACACCAGCCTGAACATCAAGCGACTTGCGCCAGCCCCGTCTTTGTCTCAGGCATTGGAGACGCTCTTCGCCAGCGCCAAGCTTTCCCCAAAGTTAACAACTACGGGGAGGGGATGACTTGACTCTTGTTCTAGGCTAAAATGAATTTCCATATAATAGATGTGGAACCCCTTGGTTCTATTCAGTGGCGGTGGGAGTCGGTTTAAGTTTCTCAGGCTTTTGGGCCGACTCTTATGCCGTTAATAACTTTGGATTTATTTCAGAAATTGACGCGCCAGCTCTTACTGGAGTTTGGCGCTTTCCGCATTGAGGTAATGGTTAGTGATTGGGCTATTCGCCCTGCACACAGAATTGCATTGGCGCTTGAATTCTGCTGTTGGCTCTTTGGCGAACCTACAAGTTATTGCCTCCTATTAATCGCTCTTGAATCTGCTGCAACTCCGCTATCTCTGCCTCCCACTGGTCTATAAGGGATTGGTTAGGTTTACGGCGCAAGCGTTCCCGCTCTATCGCTACCCGCTTCTGCTCAATAAATTGAACTGTTGCTTTCCCAAGCTCTCTGCCTCATTTCTGCGAACGAGGAGGTATTCGCCACGAGCAATCTGCTCAATCAGTTCAGATTTGGATAGCCGCCGCGACCACGCCAGATCATCAAGCCTATCCCATCCAGTTGGTGTGATAGTGATATTGACCCGCTTTTTCACCTCATCATACAACTCTGGCTGTCCCTTGCTGCTTTTGTGTCCTCTTCTAGACATCAGTTAATCCTTGCTCACTTTAGCTTGATGCTAACCTCCTACTTGTCGCCATTCCAAGTGTACACTATACTTGTTAGCTTAGATAGCTAATACGTATTAGCTTTTGGTTTGAAGCTAGCGCCCAACTTTTCTAGGCTTTGGCGCTGGCAACTGGCGACAAATCTATCAATGGAGACAAACTAATCTATGCATCCACTGGAATATTTTACCAGCGCTCCATTGAGTTTGGGACAGCACGGCATCTAGTGACGATTTGGGAAGCGAGAGGGCTTGTCGGGGTGAAATGAGCAATCGTGCAGAAAGGTACGTTTTGAACTCAATAACCCAATAGCAAAGTCTAAGTTAGCCCTATTGTTTCAAATTCAAACGGACTTTTGTTGCGGTATCCCGTGAATTGAAAAGTATCAGAGCTTTTATGCTAAGTCTGCATGGAAATGGCAGCAGCGCTTTGATAGAGGCAGCACTAGGAGAGCAGCAGTAAGAGTAGATGCTTTCCTTCTACTTTTCGCCCTAACTCATAAGCCCCTGCCAGTGGCGAGGGGCAACGGGTTTATTTTAAATACCAGCCTTAATAACGGAAGCGGCTAGTGGTTTATCTATGTATTTATATTCTGATTCAGATCAAAGGTGGACGAAATGGGGGTTCCTCCCCCTAACTCGTAGGGATTTTTCCCTAATCAAAGACTTACTACCGGATCTTGGAAACCAATTCAAGGCTTGCTACAATTCAGCGCATCTGTAAGTGCGATTGCCAAACTATTCTCTACCTGGGCTAGCCAATTATGAACAATGTGGTCTGGATGCCAAAAGCTACCAAAAGTTTAACGGCAGTGGTAGTAATGAAGCCGATTGAGTTGGCAGAAATCACTCAGGCTATTCTTGCATTACGGTCGGGCAAGACTGTGTTGTTAAACTTGACCTTGATGAACCAATTGCAGGCGCAACGAGCAATTGACTTAGTTGCGGGTGCCAATTACTTCATGCAGGGCAAGCAAAAGCGACTTGATGAAAGTGTCTTTTTATTTACGCCAAGCTGCGTGCAATTAAGTACGTATCCAGTCGCTAGCTGAGTCTTACGGTTGTGGCAAAGCTTACCACAAGCATACCTGATTCCGCCCCAACTCGCCCAAAAACTAACTCTACTAAGCTATCCGCATTGATGCCGATGTCCAAATCGGAGTAGAAGCCGCTGACTGTGCCAGAGGCATTTGGGGTTGAGACACTTGATGAACAACGCTCTCCTGCTTAGTTATTGGGATACAACTGGGCGTAAACAGAAAAATACTTTCAGTGAGCCGCTCTTGATAACCGTCTAATGCATAGATGCCACCCGCAATAAAGTCCACCGCTCGTTGCGCTTGCTCTGGAGTCATCATCGTCAGGTTTAACAACACAGACTTGCCCGACCACAATGCTTGAATAGCCCCAAGCGCTTCTTCAAATGAGTGCGGCTCCATTATCAGCACTTCGCCGTCGATTTCGTTGTCCATTGTTGATTGCATAGGTGTATCGGAAAAGTGCAATTGACAGGTGTAGAACGCTCGCTCAATCGCTGGCTACATAAATACTTCAGTCCAAACTATGAATTACCTAACAAAAGGACGTTTCAAGGCAAACTTACAAATATTTTCTCTAAAAAAAACTTACCTGGACTGCGTTGTGTATCCTACTGTAATTTCACTGATAAATTTGGCACCACTTCCTTTGCCCAGACAAATACTTCAGTGAATACACGGTAGTACTTTATCGGGGTGATTGCTGTTGTTGGCTGGTGAGGTGTCTCATGCGTAATTTTACTGGGGAATTACGCTCACTTTCCTGCCCAAGCCAATTTTACCTCCGTAGATATACAGAGGACTGACTCAAGTCTTCTTTGCCAGCAATTCCAACGCGCGTGCAGAGTAATTGTTATTCCATTTGGTTTTATTGCTGCTCCAGATCTTGAGTTGAAACTCACTACAGGTAAGCTAACTCAAAATTTCAACTCCCAAATGGTACACTAAGCAACCAGATCAGCCATTGGAGGAATTAATGACAGAAGCTAAATCGGAAATCACGCTCAAGTTCAACTCACTCCCCGAAGCTGTGCCAGCAGCTAACAAAAAGGTCGAAATAAAGCTAACCGACCAAAACGGAGTTACCTTCACTGCTCTAATCAATGCCAAGAGTTGGCGAAAAGCTGAAACTGATGCGACGACTTTCAGTGATTGGGGTGGGGCAGTAAGCGGTAAGCTGGGGCAACCTACCGACAACGGCTTTGAAGTGGTTGACGCTGGTATCAAGGTTTTTGAGAAGAAGGCGAAGGAAGCCAAGCCAGAAGAAACCACAATTGGTGCGGATGCAGCACCCATCGTGTGACTAGGGCGTTACCTGGAGAGGTTCTTTAGATATGGATTTTGTAGGGACTTGGCATATTTATGAAATGGAGATGTGGGATGAAGACTATTTCAATATGGAGGTTCAAGCCTACATTGAAATCGACTCAAATAATCGCGGAGATTTTCAATTCGGTCTAGTTGCAGGTGGACTGAATGGCAGAATTGTTGATGATGTTGATGTTGAAGGAAGGAAGAGATTTGAATTTACATGGTCTGGTTTTGATGAATGCGACCCAGCTGAGGGAAGTGGTTGGGTCAGATTTAAGCAGCCAAATATCTTAGAGGGGGAATTTAGGATTCATGATGGAGATGATTCTACATTTTTAGCCAAGAAAGCTTAATCTTTGTCACAACACCCAAACGGCAAAACTGTATAAGGGCTGAATGGAACTGCAACAAACATCGCTACTAGGCTCTGTCGCCCTTGTCAGGGTTTGTCGGAATTAATCAGAGGTAGTAAACTTCGACTTATCCCGCTGTTTCCTTATCGGGGTTGTC
>DATNQH010000291.1:0-10003 GCA_036704105.1 Leptolyngbyaceae cyanobacterium
AGAAAATTTTGTCGCAGTTACGGGCAAGTACGTGCGCTCAAAACCTACTGTAGAACGGTTTGCGGAAACAACTTTGCTGATGTGGGAAACCATCGCCCGAATTAAAGGTAGCAGTACCGTTCGTCGTCCTCGACTGGGTAAACAATCAGTACAAATGACAGTAGGCGAACCAATTTCAGTTTCAGATCGGTGGCAGGCTTATCAAACTAGTCGTCGCAGTGCAAAGCTTGCTGTTGCGGATCTAACAAAAGATCTTCAAACTGCTTTAGAAGAAATGATTCAATCTGTTGATTAACAGTATTTGAATGCGATCGCACCCTCCACTCCTACACTTTTGGCCACACCAGATTATCATCATCTAGTTGTTGCGTTCGCCAAACGCCGTTGGAACCAATTCAGCTTAGCCTATTCTCTAATTTGCCACCTGGACGAGCCACTAGACCAGAGACACTGGTGATGGATGCGCCAACCTTAGTGCGCTGGAAGCCTCAAATCTACGATTATCTAGCAGCGGGTGAGGGAGAGTCAGCCAGTACGGCAAACCACGTTGTTTGATTTGACTCCTACGCATTGTGACCCAGATAAAATAAACCCGTTTAGCCTGACTTTGCATTCAATGGCGTTTTGGAGATTTTCGGCAGACAGCTCTGGCAATGCTTGTCTCTACTTTGTGCTAGACAGTGCTGCTCATTTAATCTTGTACGTGGGTGAGACGTGCCGCTCAAATAAGCGTTGGAAAGGAACTCATGACTGCAAACGCTACATCGAAAATTACCAGGACTTGCACTACAGGTATCGTTTATAGATAACAGTGAATATGGCGTTTTGGTGGGATGCTCCTGTAGAGGCTAGACTGAGACAGCAGCTAGAGTTGGCGTTGATTCAGATCTGGATATCGCTTTTTAACAAAGAGAATTGGCAGCGGTGGGGTCAACTATTTGGTTAGTGCGATTGCTCAACTCACTACTATAAAAATATACAAACACAACAGATTCAAAACCTGCACAGCGCGGCACTTAATTTATTCTTTCCGCCTGTGGTACAAGAGCGATCGCATCCAAGGCTTGTCGCATTGTCAAACGTGATCCCGATGCTAAAGTTACCAAATGCGGCGCTGCTGGATGTTCTGTCAGGGCGGTGTCTGTTAAGACTAATGATGTGACAGCGCTTTTTAACATCAGTTATTAAGAAAAGCCTTCTGGCAAGCCAGATTCTAAAAAGTAATTTTGTCATGAAAGTAGCCCCGCGATCGCATCTATTAGGGCAGGTATAATAAATCTGGAGGGCAATGTATCAGCTATTGTCAGCAAGACAGTTGACCATAGGTTCCCTAAGAGTAGATTGATGTTAATTTTTATTAAAATAGTTAGTATGCTTGTTCCTGCATAAAAGATAAGTTGATTGAGAGATTATGCCTAGATCGAATACCCAGCAGCGCGATCGCCTCTGTACTACAAAATCCCCGTCTGCTCCAACGTGGAAAATCAAGCTGCTGTACGACGGTGAATGTCCGTTATGTATGCGAGAAGTTAACTTTTTGAGAAAGCGAGATGCTGGTCAGGGACTCGTAGCATTTGTGGACATTGCTCTGGAGAATTACAATCCCCAAGAGCATGGTGGAATTGACTATAAAACGGCAATGGGGCGAATTCACGCCGTTCTTGCTGACGGCACGATTATTAAAAACGTGGAAGTCTTTCGCTCGGTTTACGAAATCCTGGGGATGGGCTGGATTTATGCAGCAACAAAGTTGCCTGTCATCGGTGCGATTGTCGATACTCTGTATGGAATTTGGGCTGATTGGCGGCTTACCCTGACGGGACGACCGGATCTAGCGACGATTGTTGCCTCTCGGCTTCATCGGATTGAGTGCAAGACACAGGGGCGCTGTCAAATCGAATGAGTGCTATGGAAACAGCGACGTTTGGAGCCGGATGCTTTTGGCTCGTGGAAGCTGCTTTTCATAAAGTGAAGGGCGTTGTCTCAACCTCTGTTGGCTACATGGGCGGACACTTTGAAAACCCAAGCTATTTAGATGTGCTGTCTCGCATTACCGGACACGCCGAAGTTTGTCAGGTGAAGTACGATCCTTCAGTAGTGAGCTATGAGGCGCTGCTTGATGTCTTCTGGAGCATTCACGATCCAACGAGTTTGAACCGACAAGGGGCGGATCGGGGGGAGCAGTATCGTTCGGTAATTTTCTTTCACACACAAGAGCAGGAGCAGATATGCAGACAGTCTAAAGAGAAGCTCTTGCAATCGGGTAAGTATGATAAAGCGATTGTAACCCAAATTCAAACAGCTTCAACTTACTGGTTCGCAGAGGATTATCACCAGCAATATTTTAAGAAGAAGGGGCGATACCTGTAACAATTGTGTCGCTACAAGTAAGTCACTAAAAAATAAACACGGAATTAACTATGAAGTTGCTCGATTTAACGCCTGAAGTAATTGACCGGCTCGTTGAAATGGCATGGGAAGATCGCACTCCATTTGAAGCTATTGAGCTTCAGTTTGGTCTGTTAGAGAAGGATGTCATAGCATTAATGCGTCACCAGATGAAGCCATCCAGTTTTCGGATGTGGCGGGAGCGCGTTACTGGGCGCAAGACCAAGCATATTCACAAACGGGGTTTCGTTGAAGGAAGATTCAAGTCGGAGCGCCAAAAAACTTAATGGCAAGCGGGGTGCGCGACGTTCTGGGCGGGTGCCAATTCGGAGCGTAGTATTCTCGGCAAAGTTTAGGTATGTCAGCAAGTAAGAGCCAATCAGTAATCATGGGGATTGCCCTGGAGGCGGGGAAATAGGGAGTAAGCGCCAAGCAGGTAGTCAATGATATGCTCATAGCCTTGAATTCGGCCGTGCATCAGGAAAGCGTGGGATAGACAGCAATGTCATTGCAAGTCCAGGGCGGTAGAGCTAACTCGGCTCGTTGCACGGCTGTAGTTCCAAGACATGAATGCCGCTCCTTCCAATTAAAGTAGGTGATGACCAAACCTAGGGCAATCTTCGGAAAGCTGCCAAGCTTTACGCGCATTTGTTCTGCCGTCGATGCCAACGTCCTGTCTGCTGCCGAAGACAGCCATTAGTTTGCTGCAACCGTTGCCTTAGAACTTTACTGATGAAGTGATCTACCCCGTCGTCGTGCACCCAGAGCCATACCCAATACAACCATCAGTGTGCCATTGTGTGCATTCGGTCAAGCCGAAGGCTGTTCAGTTTCACGGGATGACGATGAAGCTAAAAACTTTATCAGTAAGCAATTGTAGCTATTCGTGGTAAAAAGAAAAGCGGTCTGACTTGTCAACCCGACCGCTTGACAAAAAATGCTAAGAGAATTTTATCTTTCTTGTCTGGAAAACCAACTAACTAAATCTCAAGAGCCTATCCCACTAACGCGCGGGAACCAGATGTAGCAACAGGCGAGGAGGAGGAAAGCATCAAAACACGCTTTTAGGCGTTCCCATCGAACAACGAGTCTTCTTTCCTTACGTTGAAACCAGGAGAAAGAACGCTCTTGTTGGTAGCCAATACGGTTCGGATAAAAGATTCACTCGTGAAGTTAGGACAAGGGGACAAGGGGAAAGAACGAAGTTTATAAATCATAAGGCTGTTGCCCCTTGTCCCCCCAGCTCCTTGTCCCCTTGTCCAGTCATACCCTTAGAAATCCCTTAACCGAACCGTATTGTGTTGGTAGCGAGGTACAATTTCCTTGATTGGTCTGCCCTTGGGTTTTTTCCCTTTGCTGCCGTTTTTTGATCTGCGGTCGAATCCCTTAGTACGGAGTCTTTGACGCAACCATCTGGCATCGTACCCAATGTCTGCAGCAAGAATTTTAGGACAGGGAGCCGATGCCAAAAATAATGATTCAACCTTCAAAATAGATACCCTACTAGTCCCACAAATCGACCAAAACACGGTTGAATCATTATTTTCTAGGCAATATTATTCCAGACGTTTAGGATTACCCCGTTTGCCTGTCGCCAGCCGGATTTGAGCGAGCATTGGCAGGACTTGCTGCCTCTCGTCACCATTGCCAGGAGTAGTCATTGCTTCCACTGGCATACCATTGCATCTGTAATACTGTGGATGAGGTACCTTTGCCCTTGTAGCCATAACCTACACCAACACACGCCACCATTAAGCGGGGGAAAAAGAACCATCAACGGCTCCATACTTCCAGTCGATTATTCCTTTTTCCTCTACCACTGCCAGAATTAGCTCCTTTAGTTTCTCAATGTTCCATCTTCGTACCACCGCTTCACTCACTGATGGGCAGCACTTTTTGATGCCCATTGTTCGCCTCGTGGTATGTCGCACAGAGGGCACCCAGTAATTAATACGTATAACTGAGTATTCAAAACGTTGCGAAATGCCACGCGAGGCATACCACGCCCTCTTTTTTCTGGGGATTGAGGTAGTGTAAGTCTTCAAACAACTTCCACTCAAGATCACTCAATCCCTCAAACCTACCTGCCATTTTGTCTTCTTTTTATTCTGTTTCAGCAATATGGCTGATTCTAGCTCGTATTTCTGAGTTAGTGGGATAGGCTCTTGGTCAATCACAGTTGTAAGCATGGCGCTTTCAATCGCTTTGAACACTTGTCCAGTTTCGATGGAGGGCGAAATGAAGGTGAATTCCCGCAGTTGCATACAGCAAAGTGCAAAGATGAAAGGATACCCTCTACTTTACCTATTTTCCCTCTTAACCGAAAAGTATTGCAATCCCACTGTCACGCACTATCTGTTATTGGAGCCTCCAAAGCGCAGAAGCTCATCAGTTTATTAGACAAGTCTGGTTTTTTTCTTCATCGGATAAAAGTTAACAAATACTCTTATTATGCCCTTATCTTCGTGCCATTCTTTTTAATTTCTAAGAGCTTATTTATCAAGAAAAAGTGAAGTCAGCAGGGTTGAGGCAATCAGTTCTTACTATTACCGGAAAACCAATGCCGTAGTATACTCAAATCACAATAGTTGCCTATAAGAGTAACCTTAATGCTCGACAATCTTTGCGTTCGCATCTTGAAATATTTTAATCTCTTCCTTACCGTCAGCCAGGTCAGAACCGACGACATAAAAATCTTGCGGGTAGATCCACTGAGTACCTAAAGGCCCGTGAATTTGAATTCCTGTCATGACGGCATACTTAAATACTTCGCGATCCAAAATATTTAATAGACTTTTGACATCGTTAGAAATAATTCCACAGGCTAATTTTGTCACTTCTACTAAACTAGGTTTATCGCCATAGGTAAGGGTTGAAAGAATTTTCTGCCGAATAATCGTTTGTTCGATATCCTGCATATCCATTTCTAGTTTTAAATGACCAGATGCCAACTCTTTGACAACTGTTTCTAATGCTCCACAGGCATGAGAAACTTTTTGAACGCCATCTCGATAGACACTGCCAATATCACCATATCTTGAAATGGCAATGTGGGGCATAGCATAGAAGGTAAAACGACGGATTCCATCAACAATAGGGGTATGATCTGTTGCAGCAGCTAACCCAGTTTTTCCCATCATGACGAACCCAGCTAAGCTGCAACAATTAAAGCTTTTTCCCCAGTATCTAATTACTTCGGCAAATAGAGGCTCGGCAATTTCATCCCGACAGATTGCTGTCATTCCCATCGTGTTTTCATCACAAAATCCGTAGGCACTCAAGCTTTGGAAAGTCTTTCTCATGTACTTGCTCATGGGTAAGGCTCCTAAAAAGTGAGTAGCAAGTGTTTGATGAAATGCTGGAAACACATTAGGGTCATATCCATTGAGCGTCTGAGGAATAGTTTCACCAAATTGATTGACGGGATGGGTCATCTCCTAATGCTCCTAACTAACTAGTACAATTTGCCCTACACCTAACCCTTTTGGGGCAAGTATTCTGTTACCTGATAAAAAGTTCGAGCCAACGCCTCATTCATATTCAAGATCTATGCTTGCCCTACTAACAACCTCAAAGTACTGCTTTGCCATTAATATAGCCTTAACTTGATAGGGAACACCAACTCTGCGCGATTAAAAATATGTATTTGTTGCTTGGATTTTTTGCCAGCCCTGTAGATTACTCTTCTTATTAGAGATTTATGCTGATTAGAAGTTGTCACTTGAGCGCTAATATTAGAGACATTAAACATTTTACTTTCAATCGTAGAAATAAAGCGATTGCTTGAGTCCAAACGAGTATTTTAGCTAGCTTATAGTACGCATATACTAACAAAAAATGGCAAAGTTTAATTATTAATTTTGTTTCAAATAAGAAAGCAATTAATATTTTTAACAACTGAGAGGAATATTAATTGGGTTAGATTTTCCTACAGATTTTATCTACTTCTACCAAATTAGTAATTTTAACGCTAGCTGCTATGCAATCGACGTAACAAATCTAAATTTAAATAATTTGTATTTCTCACATCACCGGAAATTGCATTAAACGGTAACCCTGCTTTTCATAAATGATTTAGCACTAAAATAGCATCAGAAAAATCCTCATTTTGGGTATAAACATTAACAGTAATAACAGTTTTTATGCCCAGCACTGTTCAACTTGTAAACCATGCTGTGAGTTTTCAATCGCAATGCCATTCTCAGCTATAAACCCATCAAGCCTAAAACATACTGATAGATAAGTATAGGACTCCTATTTGAATTTTGAACAAGATTACGAGAAAATACAGTGCGGTGTACAAGGCTAATAGGAGACAATGATAAGTCAGCATTTACAAACTGCGACACTGCCAAACAGAGCATCGAGGCAACAGGTTCTTCTGGAAATCGCTCAAAAGGAGATCGCCGAATTACAGGAATTTATAGCCCTCCGTCCAGATGCCCGTGAGGCGAGGAAAGCCCTAGCAGTAAAGCTGGTTTATCAAGGCTACTTATACGAAGAAATTCAAACAATTCTAGATGTGTCACGAGGTTCCATAACTCTTTGGAAGCAAGCTTACGAGGAGAATGGAGTTGATGGACTGCGAGTCAAATACAAAGGGAGGAAGAGTTATCTGAGTGCCGCACAACGAGAAGAGGTGTTGATTTGGCTACAAACAAAGGACTATTGGGAACTTGGAGAACTAGAGTATAAGCTAGCTTTTGAGTACGATGTGGTTTATGAGTCAAAACAAAGTTACTATGACCTATTCAATGCAGCAGGAATCAGCGCAGAAGTTAACCACTTCGTTAAATCCTAAAGCTGACCCGGATGCTGTTGCCGCAAAAAAAAACAGATTGAAACACTGTTGGCAAACAACCGCAGCGAAATTGAAACGGGAAGATTGAGGGTGTTGCGTTCTTGTTGAGTGTCATTTAATGTGGGGAGACTTAAGCGGCTATGTGTGGGGGAAAACAGACCAAGAAATCACGGTTCCAGTAGTGAATCAGCGAAATAAACAGACATATTACGGGGCTGTTGACTATCTCGAACGACAATTACTGCTGAAAGCTTACGACAAGGGAAACTCAGAAAATACTATTGATTACCTACGATATCTGCTAACTCAGTCTCCTGACCAGCGATTGCTGATTTTTTGGGATGGCGCTACTTATCACCGCTCCAAACAGATCCGAGGTTTCTTGTCAGAGGTTAATCAAGGTTTGGCAATTGAGCAATGGAAAATACGCAGAGGAACGCTTTGCTCCTAATTGCCCAGAACGCTCATCCAATTGAGGATATTTGGTTGCAAGCCAAAACATGGGTTCGACGTTTCTGTGCTTTGATTCCAACATTCTCACATTTGAAGTGGATGTTTGAATGGTTTCTTCGACACACAACCTTTGATTTTACCACCCTTCAGATGTACGGTATTTGTTCAAAAGTCAAATAGGATTCCTATAGTTCAACTAAATTAAATATAAAATAAAAGCAGAACCGTGGAATGCCATAGCCATGCCTGCACCGATACGAGTGAAGTTAAATCAGGAAGAAGACCGTACGCTGAAAGAACTGTGTTTTGCGAATGGAGTACTAGAGCGGACGAAGCAACGAGAATTTGTAATTCGCTTAAATGCTCACGGTTGGATGTCACCTCAAATTGCTCAATTTCTAGGCTGGCATGAACACACCGTGCGTGCTGCGTTGAAGCGGTGGGAAACAAAAAGCATAGGAGGATTGTGGGAAGAGAAAGGACGTGGTAGAAAGCGCAGTTGGAGCGAGGCTTATTGGCAGCGAATGGAGCAATGGCTAGAAGAACCAAGACGTTACAGTGCCCCAAGTTGCAGCAGAAGTGGCAGGAAAGTTGTGGAGTTACTGTAGGTGCAGAACAGGTACGGCGAATTGTAAAAAAAAGGGCTATGTTTGGAAACGGATGCGAGTAAGTCCAGGTTTGGCTGTCAATCCACAAGCAGTGCAAGCCAAGCGGCTTGACTGGGAAATGCTCAAGCTCTGGGTAGCATCTGGGCTAGTACGATTGCTATACTTGGACGAATGCGGTTGCTGTTGCCAGAGTCCTACTGACTACAGCTACAGCAAACAAGGTGAGCAAAAACGGATTCAACAGTGCCGCCGACGTGGTAGACGAATCAATAGAGCTGTTGGGAAATAATTCAGGGTTAGGTTGAAAGTTTAACTATCCTGGTTCCCGATGCAATTTTCATGCTGCCATGAGGTAGAAGTTCCATAATCCAGCAGCCGTGAGCATTAAATGAGCGTCAAAATCCTCAATTCGATTGCGATACACCGTACCCACCGCGCCATAGCGTTTCACACCTGCGCTCGTCGTTCTCACATACGACGCGAGACTGACTCAAGGCTCGATTTTCTGCCTTCTGCTGTGATGTTAATTCCCCTTGATTCGTTTTTTGTGGGAATGCAGATATTGTCATACTGTTTATCGACACCGAGAAACCCCAAATCCAGCTCAATCGGAATCTCGTCGGGCACGTTGCCTGCAATGTCTTCCTCGTCGTGGAACTTTTTATCGTGCAGTTTCCCTTCCCGTGCAAGGCTCAACACCAGCACTCGCTTGCACTGATCTACCGCCGCCAAATGCTTGCGAGTATGCCGCCGCTTCTTACCAGAATAATTTAGTTGTTGTTGCTGTGGGTCTTGAGGGCGTTGAATCGGGCGTTCTGTGCCATCAATCATGACTCGTTCAACGCCTGGAAAGCGCTCAAGAAACGCTTCAAGGCTTGTGAGGAAAGCGCTCCGGCAGTGCCATCTTCTTGCCCAAATCCCCTCTAAAATTGGTTGTAAGCGATGCATCCAGTGATGGGCCCTGGCACGGTCAATGCCAAACAAGAATCCTGCGCTCATCAAAGGTGGGATAACACTTGAAGTAGAACAGGATGTAGAACACTTTGTCCTGGTGATTGCGTGACTGAGCTTTGCGCCCTCCTCCAATCGGCCGTTGGCGTGGTTGCAGCAGCGCTTGGTGATCGTAGATAGTACTAAACGTCGGCAATAAAGCATCAAAGGCTTTTCGGCTCAATCCGGTCATTGCCCGTAGCAGTCGGTCTTGCTTCAATGCCCGTTCGATATTTAGCATTTACCCCATTGAGTTACTAACTTCTTATTCTCCCTTATTTCCCAACAAGTCTAATATCTGGGGTGTGCAGGAGCCAAAAGTCAGTTTTGATTATGCCTTAATGCTTGGTACGCTCAAAACACCAACCCATCTACAACTGATGCAATGGCAAGCCAATAATGCTGTTCAGCATTTTCTTGCTACCGGACAGATGACTGACTTGTACTGGACAATGCCACGCCTGACAAAAGTTTGGCCACACAACAATGTCTGCAACGGTGGCTGTCTTAAGGGTTACTCTTATTGTTCTTGCCGCCGTATAGTCCACAAATGAATCGGATTGAAGATGAATGGTTGCATCTGAAACGGGAGTGCGATTCGTTGTTAGCCGAATCACGGTATCCAGTCCGTACATAAGCTAACCAACCTGACAGCAGATTACTGTCAATAAGGGTTGAACTCTTGGTTGTATGTAGGTGAAAGTCCTACCTGCAAGACTCATGCATGAATCCCTACCTGCCCACGCCGAACCAACTCGGAGTA
>DATNQH010000292.1:0-2439 GCA_036704105.1 Leptolyngbyaceae cyanobacterium
TGGGCTTTGCGATTACGCCGCTGCTTGGAAATAAAGCACCGGAGCGGGTTCAATACTTTTAGGTTTTGGGGAAAAGGGGAAGGGTTAAAGGAAGAGAATCGCTGCTTTTTCCCCTTTCCCTAAAACCATTAACCTTTAACCGAAAAGTATTGGAACACCTCTTCCCCCTTTCTCCCTTCCCCTTTAACCATTCCCCCTGCCTTTTTGGTCACTGACTGCATCCAGCCTACACCACGCCGCTGACACAAGAACCATTATCCGGTAGAGAGGCTGCACTCTAGAAACTTAACTGACAGATGGTCGCGTTTTATGGCAACTTAACGCGATGCTGGGGGGCGATCGCCCCAGATCTCTTTGTCTCCTTGCCCCCAATCTCCCAATAGATCGATTCGTCCAAAATCTCCCAACGTATTGCCGCAGATCAACGATAACCAGACGAGCGCAACGCCGACAACAAACAGCGTCGTACGTAGCAGCAAGCAGGGCTTGTTCGCCGGCAAATAGGCTAGTCTGAAAGAGTTTCAGCATTTTTGATTGCAGTTCGTGAAGTTGATGGAAGCGATTACTCAAGCAATCAAGTTAGGGCGTAGGCACCTAACGATCTCCACTTTAGAACCAAGAACAGTCGGTGCGAGTTGACTGATATGCCATTTACTGACTTGCAGCCAACACTTTTCTCTCCAGAACAAATGGGGAAAACCTATTTTTTCTTGGTTCTGTTTTGGCGGCGGGATTGCTTTTGCATTTTTCGCTTAGCCTTGGCTTTAGCTTTGGCGGAACCTGAGCTAAAACTGCTTGTATCTGTTAGCGAAGCATTGACAAACTCCGAAAAGTTATGCAGAGATTTTCGCTTAACTTGCTCGCGGGACTTTAAACCCAGCTCCACCTGCACCTCATCCCAGTCTCCCATAAATGTCTCATCGACCCTATTTGCTTCAAAGGCTTGCTCGATCGCTTCGGCTGACTCCACAGCGTTAAGGTCAACCAGAGCAACTACTAGGTAGCCATTGAGTTCCGGATCGTTCTCGCCAAACGCTTTTAACTGGTTAGTCAGAACTGTAACGCATTGACTTCGGTGCTCTGGGTAACGCTCGGCAATTTTTTTGATACTCCTAACCGCAGTTCCACGCGGAAATACTGGTTGCTCGATGTCTGCTAGGTAAGCGGTCAATGCTGGAATCGCTGTTACCCCAATCTGGCAGAAGACAATGGGTAGCTCCTCATTAGTCCATTCCCACCACTCCTCGTCATCGCCCCAACGCTGAAGTACGCCCACCAAGCAAGTAATTGCAGCTTCTGCCTGAAGTTGCCCCAGTATCCGCCAAGCATGAACGGGTACGCCCCACTCAACTCCTTCGGCATCTGCCTGGTACAGTTTGTCATCCGATAACAGGCACAGAAGTTCTTGAATGTGTTGCGATGAGATCCCAAGCTTTAGATATGAAGACCAGTCTTTTAGGTTGTCAAGCGGGTCGCCATAGCTTAAGAGTCGATCTACAGGTGGTGAATACTGGATGTTTGGCATAGCTCTTTAAGGTCAACGTGCCCGATCGGGTTACTCCTGCTATGTTAAAGCACAGCTGAAGCTCTATCTTTTGAATAAACAACAAAGTGTATACATAGGAATAAACACATCTGTTCCTGTTGGTCGTGCGTTAATTTATGGAATTGTCTATACCAGTATTGCAAAAAACAAGATTAGCTCAAGTTGTGAGGAGGATTGCCCAATTTTGTGATTGGGCGATTGAATTAGCGACTGATGTCAAAGCTGTGGCGCTCAATTCTGCCGTTTTGGCGGTTCTGGTTTACACCAGTATTAGCATGACCGTATTGATCGTTTAGACTATCTACGTTTTGATTAATTCTATCCCCGGTACGAGCTTCACGAGCAGGGCTGCCAATTCTAGTTTCTCTTTTTTGAATTTGTGCGTTTTGGTCGCTTTGATTGACACCAGTATTATCACTGCCTTCTTGCTGGTTAGTTTGGAAAGTACCCTGGTTGATTTCATCAGCTTTAGCAGGTAGGGTTAGCAATCCGAAGCTTGCTGCTGCTACTACACCGATTAGACCAGCTTTGAGTACGTTAGCAGTTGTTTTGATGGTGTTGGTTGTCATGTCAGTTACTTCCTTTATTCCTAGTTGTTCGTTTATACAAGGCTGAAATCGTTTTCTATGATTTATTACGTTTGCCTTATTGGTTTTATACAGGAGATGATTTTGTTTGGTGTTAAACTCCTTTCATTTCTTCAGTACGTTGGCTTCAGTACTTTTATGCAGAAATTTGTTTGACCCAGTATAACTCTCCCTTCGTTTATTCAATATGTATAGCTAAAGGAGATTATGCACAGTTCAGTGTTAAGTAAAAATAAAGTATTTATAATGACAGCATGAAGCTGGTAATTCATTCAAGATTTCATCGCTCTTATTCTAGAATCAAGC
>DATNQH010000293.1:0-4381 GCA_036704105.1 Leptolyngbyaceae cyanobacterium
TCTAGATTGACCTGGATAAGCGTATTCTAAGATAAACGTTCTACCATCGCAGGCGGCTGACCGACATTGATAGCGTTGCTTTCCTTGAGGAGTTTTGCCATTCTTCACAATATCTACTCCCTGACAGTGAGAACAATGCAAGGTAGTCCTACAGAAGTAAGGATGAATTGTAGTGATGTACAAAATACCAAATGGCTCCAACATGGTTATCGAGCTTTTTGGAAAAGGATAAGGTATCTCTGACCAAGCGTGAGACTCTTTGGCGTAAAGTGCAGTTAAAGCGTTCAATTCCATTGGTCTTTCCACTGCTTTTACCAACTGCTCGGTGTCTAGAATTGGGAATTACTTTCTCATATGCCTCCCAAAAATCTGTGTAGCAGACCGCGCGCCGATATACCCCAGGTAACGATCGCCATAATCCCATAGCTCCAGCACGATCCGCGATCGCCAACAAAAATCCCGACAATTTCTCCACTATTTACATCTAGAGCTAGCCAAACCCATTGTTTATTATTTTTGTTCCCAACAAATGACTCTTGTTCGTCACATTGGATAGTCAATCGCCTTTTTTTGGCGTTGCACAATTAAGTCATGATTTATGCAGGAAGAGGGATAGTCCAGTACTTCAGATAATGAAGTAGCAAGCGTATAGAAACTTCTAACATTTCTTCTGACGAGCGAATAACATAAAGTCTTGCGGTGTAAGCGAGCTAGATAATGTCTGAACCCGTGTATTTTCTCCTTCAACACGGGTTATGTAAGTTTTACTAACAATGTGAGAAATCTCATCAATAAACTTGGCATAAACAGCATAACCGTCTGTGGCATACCAAAAGCAAAGCCCAACCTTGGACAATTGACCAAAGGATTTCAAAAGTGTCCGAACTTCTGTCACCTACAACCCAGGCTAAAATTCCCGCAGTCTTTTTGTTAACTGCTGTCCACAACCAGACTTTATTCTTCTTTGCGCCAACAAAGGTCTGCAATTCGTCTAGTTCAGTTACTTCAGGAATCTCATCAGGTTCCGGTGCATCTGGCAGTAATAAACCAGCTTCTCTTACCCAGTTAATAACTGTGTTGTGATTAATTCCAGTCACCCGTTCAATCCCACGAAATCCCATGCCATTGACATACATTCTCAAGCAGATTTGTTTAACATCCTCCGAGTAGCCTTTGTGTTCATAGAATTCTACAAACTGACGACGACATTGTTTACAAATATAGTTCTGCTTACCGTGGTGATGACCGTTTCTACTGATTTTGGTTGATTTACATCTAGGGCAATTCATACTTCTATTATGCAACGCCAGGATTTAGATGCTCTATTCAACCAATGGTCTGAAGCGCTTTATGACAAGTTGCAGACAGCCCAGAGGGTAGCAGTCAAAGGTCAGCAGACGGCGATCGCCGCGGCGGTGAAATCTTTGATCCAGAAGACTGAGTGGGAGGGGCGATCGCGGCTCTTTTCCTCTGTTGTGCCAGCCGCAGGGCTATTGAGTGCTGCCATTGGAGTGGGTGTCTTGTTGGGTATGTCCGTCCCAGTTTGGCTTCAAGGTGGGTACGTTACTCAACCACGTCGTCTCACTCTGGAACAGGCTGAAGCTCTGCGTTGGGCAGAAAGCCGGGAAGGGCAGCTAGCACGGAACATAATGAAGTGGAATGTGGGGTCGCTGGACAACTTAGATTGTCTTAACGATGTGAAGCACTTGAACATAACTCTCAGAGTGCAGGGTAGGCTAGCAGCAAGCGGTTTTTGCGTACTCTGGACGCAACCGCCAAGCCAGCGCAAGTTCGTTTCTGAGAGTAGATAGGGAACTGTTGCGCGTCAACTATTTTCCGCTGCTACACAGTGCTAGGAACGGTAAGTAGCAGGAAGGTAGAGAAACAGCATATGTGCCGTACAGCAGTTGATTAGGGGGGAAGCCGAGATACGTGCAAAATCGGACATGATATGAAGAATTATTACAATAATTGCTTTTCTAGTTTTCCAACTTGTCCATAAATGGTGAAAGAGCAATCTAACTTGAATACGGTAAAATCAACTCACAACCATATTTAGCACCTCAAACTTGTCCATAAACAATCCGAGTTGGGAATGTTTTTACCAAAGGGAGACACAAAGCAATGGAATTGAAACTATAGTAGCTCAAAAGTTTTGGTCATCTGCGTTATAAAACTTTACAAAATGTCCGATTTTACACTTACTTCGGCATACTCTCGAATTAATCGGTACAGAAATAGTTACCTTCACCAGGCGGGAATTTTCAATGATGGCAGATTCTTGTCATAAAGCTTCATTGATGAATTGTCTGTGCCAATTCACCCATCTCGACAGCGCCCAACGTTTTGAGTGTTATCCTAGTCGCCTCCGTTAAACCCGTAACCTCTGTGATATTCATGCCTTCGTAAAGTCTGGGAGGTCTCAACGTATTGAGATACTCACCTGTTCCAACATCCCAGATTTTAATTGTTCCGTCTTCGCTGCTACTTGCAATAAATCTACCGTCAGGACTAAGAGCAACGGACAACACGCCTTTAGTGTGTCCCTGTAAAGTTCTTAAGCATTGCCCAGTTTTGATATCCCACAACTTGATTGTTCGATCTTCGCTACCACTAACAAGAGTTTGACCTTGAGGACTGAAGGCAATAGAACAAATTCGCATGGTATGACCTTGCAAGTCTTTCAAGCACCAACCAGTGTTGACATTCCACAATTTCACGCAGCAGTCATCAGCACCACTAGCAATTAAGTCACCGTCAGGATGGAATGCGACTGAAAACACGTTACCAGTGTGGCCTTCCAAAGTTTGTAGACACTCACCTTTACTCCAATCCCATAAACTTACAGCATTAACAGTACGACTGTAACAGGCAATGATATTACCTTGAGGGCTAAAGGTAGCTGAAAACGTATGACCGCGATCGCCCTGCAATGTTTTTATACAGCTACCTGTGTTAATATCCCATAAGTTCACATCTTGGTCATGACCGCTAGTAGCAAGGATTTGACCAGAGGCTATACCAACAGGACTAAAGGCAACAGAACGAATGTGCGGATTACGATTGGTGAATGTTTTAAGACATTCACCTGTATTAACATCCCACAATTTTTCAGTTGCGTCTCCACTGCTACTCGCTATGCTGCAACCGTCAGGGCTGAAGGCAACTGACCAAATAGAATCAGTGTGACCGTACAAACTTCTAAGGCACTTACCTGTATTAATATCCCATAGCCTCACTATGCCATCTTCACCACCACTAGCTAGGATATTATTACCGTCAGGATTGAAGGCGACTGACCAAACAGTATTAGCGTATCCTTGCAAAGTTCTCAGGCATTCACCTGTGTTGATATCCCATAATTTAATAGTGCGATCGCTATCACCACTAGCTAGTATGCGATCGCCTTGCGGTGCAAAGGCGAATGAAAACACCCGATTCATGTGTCCTTGTAAGGTTCTGATGCAGCGACCTGTATGAATATCCCATAATTTCACTCTTTTATCTTCGCTACTACTACCGAGGATATTACCGTCAGGGTTGAAGGCGACTGCATATACCCAACTAGTATGTCCTTGTAAACTTTCTAGGCATTTACCTGTATGGACATCCCATAATTTTAGCGTTTGATCGTAACTGCCACTAGCAAGGGTTTTACCATCAGGACTGAAAGCAACTGACCAAACTATATTGGTATGTCCTTGCAGAGTTCTTAAGACTTCACCTGTACTGGTATCCCAAAATTTGATGGTTTGATCCATACTGCCGCTAGCCAAGATACTACTTTTGGGATTAAAGGCAACTGATAGGACAGGACTGGTATGAGCCTGCCAAGTTGTCAGGCATTGACCTGTACTAGTATTCCATAGCTTCACTGTGCGATCGCTACTACCACTGGCAAGGATTTTACCATCGGGACTGAAGGCGACAGATGTCACTAAGCTGGTATGTTCTTGCAAAGTTAAGAAACACTCTCCTGTGTTAACGTCCCATAACTTTACTGTGCAATCGGTATTACCACTTGCAAGGGTTTTACTATCGGGACTGAAGATAACACACCAAACCCAACTCAGTTGTCCTCCACAAGTAAAAAGCTTTTTTCTATCCGCAACTTGCCATAAATTAATCTCGCCATTCATATCGCCTGTAGCTAATAGTTGTCCATCAGGACTAAAGGCAACTGCCGATACACTACCAAAAATTTCAGTAAAAACAGACTTATTTAGGTTAGCGTAAGCAAAATTAACACGATACAAATTCACATTTGAGAGATCTGCTTGACAAATAGCCAAACCAGAAAAGTCATAGCCAGTCAAATCAACTTTGAGTTGACACAAGATATTAATTATATTTCCACCTCCATAGTTTAAAGAAGTAGAAA
>DATNQH010000294.1:0-14410 GCA_036704105.1 Leptolyngbyaceae cyanobacterium
ACTTCGAGTAGCAAATCTGTTTCTGTTTCGCGGAAGTTTTCAACTACAATGCCTGGCAGGTTTAGTAGTCGAGTCAGCAAAGGTTCCATCGAGTTATTTTGTATTGCACACTACATTAGCATACCACCGCCGATAGAGCCATAATTTCTCAGTGAAATCACACTGGAAAACTAAGTATAAGCGAGTTAGATTACTCGTGTAACTTTATCTGTTCTATATCAACAAGACTGTATTGGGACAGTTTATCCTTTGCTATAGGGTCATTTAACGCAATCTGCAACAAATTTACACTTTTCTATTACACAATCTAAACAAATATGCCAGTTAGTTACAATCCTTACCTTGTCATTGTTTCAGCTTTTATTGCTGTCCTTGCTTCTTATGCAGCACTCGATCTTGCTAGTAGAGTTGCAATCTCACGCGGCGATGAACGCAAAATTTGGTTGCTGGGGGGTGCCATTGCTATGGGAACAGGCATTTGGTCGATGCACTTCCTTGGTATGCTCGCTTTTTCCCTACCAGTAAGTATTAGCTATAACTTCTTACTCACAATAGTATCACTGCTAGCAGCCATTCTCGCTTCTGGTTTAGCACTGTCTATTGTTAGCCGCCCAAAGGTTAGTTTTTCTATTTTGCTCAAAAGTGCTGTTGCTATGGGTGTTGGCATTGGCTTGATGCACTACATTGGCATGGCGGCTATGGAAATGATGGCAGATATTCATTATGACCCAATGTTGTTTTTGGTTTCTGTTGTGGTTGCAGTTGTAGTTTCGCTAGTAGCTTTGAAGCTTTCTTTGCAGTTTCGTAATCAAAGAGCGAATAAAGTACTACATATCCTGAGTGCAATAGTTATGGGTGCAGGAATAGTCGCGCTGCACTACACGGGTATGGCTGCTGCGAGTTTCAAAGCAGATCCTGAAACATATATTGAGGCAACTGGTTTTGACAACGGTTCAATGGCGTTTATCATCGCCAGTTTTACATTTCTGATCTTAGGTACAACTATAGTGATTGCTGCTGATAAAGCTGAGGATAAAGATTTTCTGAGAAAAAGTTGATGTGTACAAGATTTACTTAGAGGAATTGAATTACGTCAGCAAAGCCATAAATACTAAGAAGTAGCAATACCAATGCCATTGCTTGGGTGGTGCGTTTTTGGTGGGAGGGCGCGATCGCTTCTCTCACCCACATTGAAGCTGATACCCCCACTACATAACTCCAAGCCAGGATTAAATATGCCCAGTGTGGTGTCATCAGCCATGCCCCCAGTAAAACAATTGCCAGTAATAACATCACTAGTTCGATAAACTGGGGGGGATTATACTGACTGGCAAAAATGAAGGTATTCAACCAAAAACGCCAACTTCTCATGATTATTGCTGAAGAATAAGTGACTAGCGATAACGCCCACCAGTCTGCCCGATACCGTTAGTTTGTGCTACTGTGTTTGAATTTTCTTCTGCCGTCGGTTCGATGCCAAATACACGGTTAAATGCCTTTTCCACCTTATAGCCGGAATCAATCGACTCCAGTGGATCTTTGCGCAGTCTATGACGCAAACACAAAGTCATAACGCGGCGAATATCATCAACCGTAACTTCGGTGCGACCTTCAAATGCTGCGATCGCTTTGGCGGCGCGGTTGGTTACAATGTCACCCCGCAAACCATCGACATCGAGTTCCGAGCAGACTTCTGAAATTTTCACCCGCAGGTCATAATCAATTTGTACTGATGGCAGCAGTTCTTGTGCGTTAATCAGCTTCTGTTGCAAAGCTGCTTGTTCGGGCTGATATTTTTCCAGAAACTGCTGGGGGTTGGAGTCAAATTCCGACCGTTGCTCTACGATTTGGACTCGCAGGGCTGGTTCTTTGACAGTGCGAATTTCGGCGTGCATTCCGAAGCGATCGAGCAGTTGGGGACGCAGTTCACCTTCTTCCGGGTTGCCAGAACCAACTAAAACGAAACGGGCGGGGTGACGAATGGAAATACCTTCGCGTTCAACTGTATTCCAGCCACTGGCGGCGGAATCAAGTAATACGTCTACCAGGTGATCGTCTAGCAGGTTAACTTCGTCAACGTAGAGGATACCGCGATTAGCTTTAGCTAAAAGTCCCGGTTCAAAGGCTTTCACACCTTCAGACAAAGCTTTTTCAATATCAATAGTGCCGCAAACTCGGTCTTCAGTGGCTCCTAGTGGAAGGTCAACCATTATGACTTTTTTCTTGGCAACGGGAATTTCTACCTGTTGTTCCAATTGTTGCCGTACAACATCGCTCATCATTTCAGGATCGCTGGGATGGCTGTTGAAGGGATCGTCGGCAACAACTTCGATTTCTGGCAATAAGTCAGCCAATGCCCGAATAGTTGTAGATTTACCAGTACCGCGATCGCCCATGATCATCACACCGCCAACTTTGGGATCGATCACGTTTAACAACAGGGCGAGTTTCATTTCTTCCTGACCGACAATGGCAGTGAAGGGAAAAACGACGCGGCGGGTAGCTGGGGCAGTTGGACTCACGGGATTACCTATTAAAGACTTTTATTAACACTGATGTTCATTTTGCCACACTATGAGGGGCAGGAAAGAAGGATGAACGATGAAGGCTGAAGGAATATCGTATTCATACTTCATACTTTCTAGGGTAGCCAAAAATTTGGCAGGAAGGTTTTACTCCAACTGCGTAGGGAGTGGTTGAGCGATCGCCCCGCTTGGATATGCGGTTCATCAGCTTCTACTGGAATAATTGCTGCCTTACTCCCACGCCTAAACTGTTCAATTACTAAATTCGCCGCTTCCAAACCAGTAACATAAGCCTTTTCCTGCGACCATGAACCGTGACGGTTGATAATCCAGTCACCGCTCATAAATACATTTTTTATCCTCGTCTGGGCTGGTAACATAGATCTATAACTACCTGGTGCAAAGTGAGTAACTGCGCGTGGTAGACGAATTACGCTGCTGTCGATTACCTTTGCTTCTCGAAACGCAGGAATACAAGTGGCTAAGTCTTGCTGTACCAGTGGCACAATTTCCTCATTACTGAGTGGTAAAAACTGTTTGGCGTGGTAGAAATCTACCTCAACTACTGTTCCTGGTTCGTTGCAGTATTCATCGTGTAATGCATTCAAGTCAAAAAACGTCCATCCCGTAGTTGCATTGAACCCGAAACAAGCATTGGAAGGACGAGGAATATTAATTTTGCGATCAAACCACAGCCTTGTAGCTAAGACATCAACTGCACCCAAATTCATTAAATCCCGGAATTCCTGGCGATTATGCAGACTTGGACTATTGCTAACTATCTTCTGCATCCCGCTTACTCCCACAGCAAAGATTACTGCGTCAGCATCAAAGGTTTCATCTCCACAAACAACACCCGTTGCTTTACCGTTACTATCGAGGATGATGTCGCTAACCCTTTTGTTAGCAAGTAGTTTTGCCCCAGCTTGTTCGATGCGTTCTACCCAAGGGCGAAATATCTTTTCCCCAACCGTACCCCGACACCAGACAACATCGAAATCTGGTTGATGCGCCAGGATAAAGTAGTAAAGCATCCCTAAAGCTGCTGCTGCCGAACATTGTTCTCCAGGCGCGAATAAACCTACCAACAGCATAGGTTCAAATGAGTCGTGGTAAAGCCTTGCAGAGACACCAAAATCTTTGAATAGTTCGCGGGCTGTCACCGAGTCATAGCGCCGCCAAGCCTCATCCGAATTATCAAAATCTACGACTGCATAAAGAAGAGGTAATGCAGAGATGCGATCGCTCAAGGGTAAACGCTTGAATTGCGTATATAAAAAAGTTCCCAGTGGCGTGGGTAGTCGCGGTAAATCTTGAAATATGGGTGATTCGACTTCTAATCCTGCTGGCGAATACTGAGAGGAACGAGTGAACGGAGTGAAGGGATTGATTCCTAATTCCCGTACTAGGGAAAAGATATTTTTATATGGATACCAAAATCCATGAATTCCAGCTTCTACAGAACGCCCAGCTTCTGTTTTCCAGCCTGCCACCAAACCGCCGGGATAGGAACCAGCTTCTAGCAGGGTGACATCATATCCCTGCTTAGCTAGATGATAAGTAGCACCCAAACCAGCCCAACCAGCACCAACAACGACTACTTTAGGGTTTTGTGATTCCGTTACCATAGCGCACCTCACGACTCTTTTTCAGGATGACATTATTTGCGCTACTAGTGCTGCCGAATTGTTAAAGGCTGTTGGTGTGGTGGGAACACTAGAAAGTGAGGAATAGGAAGAAGCGAGTTAGCCCCCTATTCCCGTCCAAAAACTACCTTTTAACTGCATCCGAGGAAGCAAGATGGGATTTACTGAAGATATTGCCAAGCTTTCAGAACAAGTTCGTAAACGAGCTGACCAGGTTACTGGAGAAGAGGCTACTAAGATGGCTCTTATTGTTCCCTTCTTGAGCGCTCTTGGCTACGATATTTACGATCCAACCGAAGTCATGCCTGAATACGTAGCGGATTTTGCTATTAAAAAGGCAGGTCAGTTTGAGAAGGTCGATTATGCCCTAGCTATTAACGGCACTATTGTCATGCTGGTAGAGGCAAAAGCAAGAGGACAAAAAGCCGAAGCGCATGATGGGCAACTAAGCCGCTACTTTAATGGACTGCTTAAAACAAAAGTTGCTATCGTCACTAATGGGATTGAGTATCGCTTTTTCACCGATCTACGCGATAAAAACTTCATGGACAAGGAGCCATTTTTCAGCTTCAATGTCCTTCAATATGAACCAAAAGATATCGAGAATTTAAAATTTTTCCACCGCGACAATTTTGATGCGACAGCTATTAGTAGACACGCGGAGGAGATGGTATATGTAACAGGAATGACTCAGCTTATCGGTAATATTTTACGCTATCCTTCTGAAGAATTTATTCGGTTTTTAGTAACTGAGCTAGGAAAAGTTTCTCTCAGCTATGAAATTCAAGGTCGGATTACAAGTAAAGTTCTTGAGAAGTTCGAGCCAATTGTTAAGAAGTCGATTCAAAGTAGTTTATTAGAGCTAATGACCCGCTCACTCAGTCAAGAAATGGCTCAGGCTGTTGAGAGCAGCAATGCTTCTAAACAAGCTGAAATAGAAGAAGAGATTGCACAGGAGCTACAAGAACAGCAGCCAGAAGGATCAAACATAGTAACGACTGCTGAAGAACTCGAAGCTTTTGAGAAAATTAAAGCAATTGCAGGCAGCTCAACCACTTACGATTTGGAAGTCAAGTATAAAGACACTGCCTCCTATTTTGGAGTTAATCTTCTTGGCAAAACTACGCGGTGGTTTATGCGACTGTATTTGCCTGCACAGAAAAAGAGTTTTGTTACTCGCTTATTTGTAGATGAGGCACAGTCTCTTGCACCAGATTTTGAAGTGCAGGAAGTACCATCTTCACTAGGAGATGCAGCATCAAAAGTAATTATTTCCTCTGTGGGCGATTTAGAAAAATTAGCACCACTAATTCTTAGATGTTATGAGAAAGAAGCTGCTAGGCACTAAATGCAGTAGGGGTAAATGAGCTTTACGGCTATACAGGCGAAGTTTACCCTTTTAAGAAACCTAGAGAGGAAGTTGGAGCTACCTATCTTTAATGCGATCGCTTTACTTCCACTTCTACCCTTGGTTGCAGCCTAATATCAAGCACCTGAATTGCTTTTGTTTATGTAGCAGCGACTTCTGTCGTCAAGTATAAACAATTCAAGGCATCCACTCTAGAACAATTCCCACTCGACTATCTTTGTCTTCCGGTGAATTCTGCTTTTGAATATCCGTCGATAACCGCAGATTCTGAGTGACAGCATAACCAAAAGAAAGCGTAGTTAACCCCACCTCCTCATCCGTACCCGGAGACACCCAACTTTGAGTCAAGGAAATATCAGCTGCACCACTGCGAGACAAAACCAACAGCAGCCTTAGACCAACATTTACACCATCTGTCGAGTATTTATCGGTTTCCAAATGCCGATATCCCGCCAATGGCGCAAAATTGATGTATTTCCCCAAAGGACGCACATAATAATGTAAATCTACACCATAAGCTTCCCTTTCACCATTAAAAGCAGCCTGATACTCACCACTAACTGTAAAACGGCTTGAGTTAATAAACACATCCTCAAAACCAATATTCCAACCAGATGCAGCATCTGTAGAAGGAAAAAAAGAATAACCTAGCCGCAAACGAGTGCGAAAACTAGGATCGTTAGTAATATTATCTAAAACATTCGGCACTTGACGCAACCAGCGCTGCAAAACCGGACTGTTTTTAATCGCTTCTGGACTTAAATCTAAATCAGATGCATTAGGATTTTGAGGCTGTGGCGCACTCCAAACCGGGGAAGATATCAGTGATAAGTAAATTAAGCAGCTACGCTGAATCAAACCTATGAGATTCCCCCTAACTCCCCTTAAAAAAGGGGGAACTATTTTTAACTTCCACCTACTTAATAGCTGAGGGCGCATTTCTTGGCGTTCTTGGCATCTTGGCGGTTCATAAAAAAAAGTGGCTCTGTATCATACAGAACCACCACAGCGGAGCAAAACTTAGTGATTTTATCTTACCTGGCCTTGAGCCGAGGCTGCGTCAATCGGCTTCATCAGGTACAACCGCAACAACTGCCAACCATTGGATACATAAAGAGGCAGTTTCTGGAAGAATTGTAAGAACTTAGGAGTGTTGGAGTTAGCGATCGCACTCAATTTCTTGTTATTCTCTACACACACATCCATCCGCTGATAAAACTCTGGATGCTCAGTATTCAGCATCACTGGGAACACTCGCCCTGCGTTTTCATTCGTCTTCTGAATCACATAGGTTTCATACTCGCGGGTATTTAGTCCCAGCATCTCGTAGAATCCAGGCTCTTGGGTGTCCCTAATATACATTGTGCCAAACACTGCCAGCAGGAAGAAACGACACCATAGGCGCGCCTTCCAATCATTCAAAGTCTGCGGTTGGGCTTTCATTAAAGCATCAAAGAAATCTCCGTGACGGTTTTCATCCTGACACCAGTTCTCAAAGAACCGGAAAATAGGATAAATACGCTTTTCGGGATGAGCTTCGAGGTGACGATAAATGGTGATGTACCGCCAGTAACCAATTTTCTCAGAAAGATAAGTGGCGTAGAAGATAAACTTCGGTTTAAAGAAAGTATACTTGCGGCTCTTGGTTAAAAATCCCAAATCCAGCGACAGATTGAAGTCTGACATTGCCTTATTCAGAAATCCCGCATGACGTGCCTCATCGCGCGACATCAAAGCAAAACACTCTGCCAGTAGTGGGCTTTTGTCTTTCAACTTGCGGCTGAGTTCTTTGTAAAGCAGGAAGCCAGAAAACTCAGAAGTACAAGAACGTTCCAAAAATTCAACAAACCGTTTGCGAGTTTCCCAATCCATGCCATCCCAGGATTGTTCAAATTCCGCATTTCGGACAAAGTGATGGCGATTGTAGTCAGCGCGGAACTCTTCGAGAATGGCTTTCAGTTCATCTTCATTCACTGAAATATCCATCCGCGCCATCTCATCAAAGTCGGTGGTGTAGAACTTGGGCGAGAGCAGGGTTTCCTTGGCTGGGACTTTTATCCCTGGGCGCAACTCTTCAAATCCTGGTTTTTTCAGCGAATCTACCATGTCGTTTTGCTCTTGTTTGTTCTTATCTCTGTAACTAAAGGTAGGCGTGTTGATTCTTATATGGAATTCAGTTTATCAAGCTAAAGCGCGATCAAATGTATTTACAACGTTAAGAGTTGCAACACGCTATCAAATTTTCTTACAAAATTTAGTCGTGCTACTGTCAAAGACAGAAATTTTAGATATGCGATCGCTTAACTTTACTGCCACAATTTCACCCTTGGTGTCTAACTAGAGCAATCGTGTCTAAGATGGAATATAGGAAACTCGAACTGTTTACACCGATGAACAAAGTTAGCAGTGCCTATATTTTGTGGTTGGGTGGTTTTCTTTCTCTAAACGGGCTGCATCGCCTCTACAATGGCAAAATTGCGACGGGGCTTTTGTGGCTTGGCACCTTTGGTTTATTTGGTGTCGGACAATTAGTGGATCTGTTTTTGATTCCCAACATGGTAGAAGATTACAACACCAAGATGAAAATTAAAATGGGCGTATCTGCTAATGGTGTACCTCTCAACCCCTCAGTAGTCGCTACCTCGGTTATCAAGCCATCCAAACAGCAACTGATGGTTAAACTGCTCAAAGCTGCTGAGGTACGCAATGGCAAACTATCCGTGACTCAAGGGGTGATGGATACGGGATCCAGTTTTTCTGAAGTAGAAGCTGTTTTGAAAGAAATGCTCAAATCAGGTTATGTCAAAATAGACAACCACCCCGTTACTGGCGTAGTTGTCTACGAATTTATAGAACTTTAGTCACAACTGGTTAATTAATCTTCAGCCACTTTTGACCGTTTAATCGCTGGATCAAACCATAAATCATCAAATCGAGCGTTACCTTACGCTCATCACCTAAGAACAACTCAAGGGTACTGGGATGAGAACCTTCATTGCAGGAGAAAGCTCTTTTTCCTTGAATATCTTCATCAGGAAAATAGAGGTTAAACTGCCGTGAATCATTCTGCCAACGCCCGACAATTTGCCACCATTCATCCCCAGTTAAACCAGCAATTGGCACTTTCTGCTTAGCAAAAGTTATGTCAATATTTGCAGCACCCTGCTCTACCAGTGCCTTTTTCACGGCTGGTAAGTAGTCTTGTTGAATAAAGTCTGCAAACGGCTTATCTTCAACTGCTGGTGCTTTCTCTTTTTTTGCCTTAGCTGCGGCTGGTTTATCTCCTGCGGCAGATGCGGCTGGTTTATCTCCCTTGGGAGGAGCTTTTCTCGCTCCGGGCTTTCCAGCAGCTTTGGCTTGCAAGTCGTCTCGATCTGTTTCTACAACTGCCGTACCTTTCTCTTTGGCTTCATCAGTGTTTGCCACTAAATTGGCACTAGGATCCGGCGCGTTAGCAGTAGGAATTTCTGCTGCTATGGCTTCAGACTCACTGTGAAGGTTTTCTGAGACTACGGTAGGGGCTTGTTCCTCAACCGTACTAGGAGGAGCATTTTCTCCCGCAGTCGTTCCCTTGGGTGCTTGTCCTTCTGGCGTGGATTGATTAGATTCATCTGTGCTAGTAGGAATATTCTCTGCTGGACTATTTGGAGTTGGTTCTTCTGCCATTGCTCAGGTGAATCCTTTATCTAGCTTCAATGCGTGATCGCTCATTTTTATCATAGCGATTAGCGGGACGCTCATTCGTCATTGTTTAAGCGTCAGTAGTAATTAGTAATTTCTCACCACTTGCTACTATCGATCAACCACCTGCTACAGCAGGGACAATACTTACTTCGTCGCCTTCTTTCAAAGGTGTGTTTGTCCCTTCTAAAAATCGGATATCTTCGCTGTTGACGTATAAGTTCAAAAAGCGGCGCGGTTGTCCTTGTTCATCACAAAGACGGGACTTGATACCAGGAAAGCTTTGCTCTAAAGATTCGAGCAGTTCAGCAACGCTGCTACCGTTACAGTCCAGCGTTGCTTGATTGCCAGTGAATTTTTGTAGGGGAGTGGGAATTAGAACTTTGACAGACATATGAGGAATGATGAATTATGAATGATGAATTATGAATGATGAATTTTTTAGCATTCATCATTCAGCATTCTGCATTTAAACGAGGACTTGTTGCCAGTCGAGGCGCTCTAAAGTACGCGATCGCTCTAGCGCTCTTTCAAAACTATCTAGTTTCGGCTCAATTGTCAGCGGTTCGCCAATATAGCCTTGTACAGCTTCCTGGGTTTTCAAACCGTTTCCGGTAATATAAGCCACAGTACTTTCATCCGGATCAATCTTGCCTGCTTCCACCAGTTTTTTCAGCACGGCGATCGTTGTTCCACCTGCTGTTTCTGTGAAGATGCCTTCAGTTTCCGCTAGTAACTTGATGCCTTCAACGATCTCGGCATCATTGATTGATTCAATGTTGCCATTGGTTTTACGTGCCACATCCAAGGCATAAACACCATCCGCTGGGTTGCCGATCGCGATCGACTTGGCAATTGTACTTGGTTTTACTGGCTTGATAAAGTCTCTACCTTCCCGATAAGCAGAGGCAATCGGTGAGCAACCTTCTGCTTGTGCGCCGCTGAAGCGGACGTGCTTATCTTCAACTAAGCCAACTTGAATAAATTCTTGGAAACCTTTGTATATCTTGGTGAATAGCGATCCGGAAGCTAGAGGCGCAACAATATGATCTGGTAATTTCCAGCCTAGCTGTTCTGCTACTTCATAACCAAGGGTTTTTGAACCTTCAGAATAATAAGGACGCAAATTGATGTTGACAAAACCCCAGCCGTATGTATTAGCAACTTCTGAGCAGAGGCGGTTAACTTGGTCGTAGTTACCATGCACAGACATGACGGTGGGGCTGTAGATCAAAGTACCTAGAACTTTACCAGCTTCCAAGTCAGAGGGGATGAAGACACAACAGTCTAAGCCTGCATGAGCTGCGATCGCGGCTGTAGAATTTGCTAAATTCCCCGTACTAGCACAGGATACCGTAGAGAAACCTAACTCCCGCGCTCGTGTTAGAGCTACTGATACTACCCGATCCTTAAAGCTGAGGGTAGGCATATTGACGGCATCGTTTTTGATGTAAAGCTCTTTCAAACCCAGGCGACGTGCCAATCGGTTGGCGCGAACTAGCGGTGTCATGCCAGTTCCTACATCAATTGGGTTATCTGTGGCGACGGGTAAGAAAGAACGATAACGCCAAATTGAGTGTGGCCCTGCTTGAATGCTTTCGCGGGTAACTGTACGACGCAAAGCGCTGTAATCATAAGCTACTTCCAACGGACCAAAGCAGAACTCACAGACGTGCATAGCTTTAAGTTCATACTCCGCGCCACATTCCTTACACTTCAAAGCTCTAAAAGTGGCAGTTGTTGCTTTGGTTTGGGTTGTGGTCGCCTGAGTCATGAGTCATTTCTCCTTCGATGTCCGTCAATTGCGGTTCATATTCGTCAACTGCGGTTGATACTAACACGGGGGAAATACTCAGTCAAATATACCCGACTTTTTTTATCGGGATTTAAAAAAGGACAAGGGGAGGGAGGAGACAAGGGGAAAGTTTGTGTAGATCCCTTGTCCCCGATCTCGATTAGCCGCCGCTGACAGGGGGAATGAGTACTACTTCATCACCGTCGCAGAGGAGAGTATCTGGTTCTACGAATTGCAAGTTAACGCCGAAGCGGGTGAGATCGCGCCATTGGGCAAGTTTTGGGTGTTCACTGATGAAGCGATCGCGTACTGCTGCTACTGGTGTCTTGGGAGGAAATTCCAGCACTAGTTCTGGAACTTTATAAGCTTCTTGATAGGCAGCAAATAGCTTCACTGTAACTTTAACTGTAGATTCAGCCATAAAAATAATTTATAATTCGTGATTTGAAAGCAGTAGGGGCGGGTTGGGCAATATTTTTAGTTAGAAATGAAGGTTTTTAGTAAACCCGCCCCTACCTGACTGATAATATTTATTTTGATTAATTAGTAATTATTAGTTAGCCATTAGCTCATAGCTCTCGGCTAATTGCTAATGGCTAATAACTACGGTCTTTCTTCAATTACACGGTCAATTAGACCATATTCCTTTGCCTCTTGAGCAGACATGAAAAAGTCACGATCCATGTCTTTTTCAATCTTGGACACGGGTTGTCCTGTGTTGTCAGCGTAGATCTGATTGAGTTGATGCCGAATCCGAATAATTTCTTTGGCTTCAATCTCAATGTCTGTTGCTTGTCCGCGAGTGCCACCAGAAGGCTGGTGAATCATAACTCTAGAGTGGGGTAGCGCCACTCGTTTACCCTTGGTACCAGCAGCAAGCAGGAACGATCCCATTGAGGCTGCTAAGCCAACACAAATCGTCACCACATCTGATTTAATATGCTGCATGGTGTCATAAATCATCATGCCAGAAGTGATGACTCCACCGGGAGAGTTGATGTAAAGATAAATGTCTTTACCAGGATCTTCTGAATCGAGATACAGCATTACAGCTGTAATCTGATTGGCGATTTCATCATCAATGTCTCGTCCTAGGAAAATAATGCGTTCCCGGTAAAGACGATTGTAGATGTCAATCCACTGAGTATATGTTTCCCCTGGCATTCGGTAGGGGACTTTAGGAACGCCAATAGGCATAATTTACTCCGTTAGTAGTTAACTGAATGATGAATGATGAATAGTGAATGCTGAATGATAAAATTTTTCATCATTCATAATTCCTAATTCATCCTTTAGATGACTCCGGCTGGTAGTGGAGGATTGGCTAGATCTTGTTTTTCCAAAACTCGGTCGATCAGACCATATTCTTTTGCCTGATGGGGAGTCATATAAAACAGCCGATCCATATCTTTGGAAATTTTTTCTGCCGACTGACCAGTGGTATGAGAGAGGATGTCAATCATCGTCGTCTTATTTGCCAGCACTTCCTTTGCCCGGATTTGAATATCTGTCGCTTGTCCTTGGGCGTAGCTCTTGGGCTGGTGTAGGATAATACTGGCGTTGGGTAGACTAGCGCGGCAACCTTTGGTGCCAGCACTAAGCAACATCGCCGACATTCCCATCGCTGTACCGATGCAAATGGTGTGGATGGGTGGCTTGATGTATTTCATCGTGTCATAAACTGCGAAAGCTTCGGTTTCAAAGCCAACAGGTTCGCCATTATAACTGGAAGTACCAGTAGAGTTGATGTAAACTCTGATTGGTTTGTCGGGGTCTTCTGACTGCAAAAATAGCAGTTCGGCGATTAGTAGTTCAGTGACAGCCGCCACCAGTGGCATACCGAGATAGACAATCCGCTCTTTTAATAATAGAGAGGGTAGATCTGGCGGTGGTGTCCGGTAGAAGTTATCGCCATAATAGGGAGCTTGAACAGCTTTAATTGGTGAATCCATAGCAAATAAGAGCGCTCTTAATAAGCCATTATCTGTAGTAATCCTAGCTTGAGGATAGAGCCAAAAGGGGTACGGATTTCTCACCAAGTAGGCGCTTAGACGAGAGGTCAGATTTTTAGTTGGCTCCCAGATCTTTACTACTAGTAGCCTATCCTGACTCGTGTCTCTTGCTTCTGATTTTCTCTAGTGGTGCAGATGCACCAAACGCGCTCTCGATGCTTAAGATATCCTGTGTGTTAGCAATGTAGATATATTTAGATGTTTTCTCCATAGCAACTTTGTGGCGCTATGGGGGGTTGATATAAGATAAAACCGAGATGGGATGAGATATGAAAGTTAGCTTGCAGCTTGCTCTCAATGATGTCAATTTAGACGCGAGTCAACCGAATAGTCAGCGTCAACTAGCAATGTCAATTAGTGCGATCGCTGACAGTACGGAACGGGATGTGCCGCTGAATCTATGTTTAATTCTCGATCAAAGCGGTTCGATGAAGGGAGAACCAATAGAAACGGTGAAAAAAGCGGCGCTTGAGCTAGTGGACAAACTGCAAAGAGGCGATCGCTTGTCGCTAGTAGTTTTCTCCCATCGCGCTAGGGTGCTAGTACCAGGTCAAATTATTGACGATCCAAACTACATCAAACGGCAAATTGAAAAACTTCATGCTGAGGGCGGTACATCAATTGATGAAGGGCTGAAATTGGGAATTGAGGAATTGGGGAAAGCCAAAAAAGAAGCAATTTCGCAAGCTTTTTTATTAACTGATGGGGAAAACGAACACGGC
Organism: Leptolyngbyaceae cyanobacterium; assembly: GCA_036704105.1. Lineage (GTDB taxonomy): Bacteria > Cyanobacteriota > Cyanobacteriia > Cyanobacteriales > Chroococcidiopsidaceae > Chroococcidiopsis. Next base: position 13,751 of record DATNQH010000294.1, read on the forward strand.
GACAACGATCGCTGTCTCAAATTAGCCTCTTTGGCTGCTAGCTACAATCTGACACTCAACACTTTAGGATTTGGTGATTATTGGAACCAGGATATATTAGAAAAAATTGCTGATGCTGGCGGCGGCAGTTTATCCTACATTCAAAAACCACAGCAAGCAGTAGAACAATTTGGTCGCTTATTCAACCGCATTCAAGCAGTAGGATTAACCAATGCCTACCTGCAACTTTCTCTCATGCCGAAAGTGCGACTAGCAGAACTCAAACCGATCGCTCAAGTTGCTCCTGATACGATTGAATTGCCCCTACAACAAGATGAATATGGCAGGTATACCCTGCGCTTGGGTGATTTGATGAAGGATGTGGAACGGGTGGTGCTGGCGAATATGTATATCGGTCAGTTGCCAGAAGGCAGACAGACCGTTGCTAGCGTACAAATATGTTACGATGACCCGACGATTAATCAATCTGGTTTAATGTCTGACAATATTCCCGTAGAAGTCAACATGATGCGACATTACCAGCCTGATATCGATCCGCAGGTACAGCAATATATTCTTGCTTTAGCTAAGTATCGGCAAACTCAGCTAGCAGAAGCGAAGTTACAACAAGGCGATCGCGCTGGTGCAGCTACAATGCTACAAACTGCTGCCAAAACTGCC
>DATNQH010000295.1:0-2034 GCA_036704105.1 Leptolyngbyaceae cyanobacterium
CAAAAATTTTCAATTGGATTAAAGTCATGAGAATAAGGAGGTAAGTTTATCAATCTTGCCCCAGCTTTTCTAATAGCGAGTTCAATTTCTTCTCCCATGTGAATAGTGCTGTTATCCCACACCACGCAAGCCCCCTGCCAAAGATGAGGCACAAGTTTTTGGATGACAAAAGCTTGCATTCGTTAATCCATCCGTTGCTCCTAAAAGGTTGACGGATGTCACTATCCCTTTTAAAGCAATTGCCGCAATCATGGATACGTTTTTCCCTCGTTTTTGGGGACGAGTCCCTCTAGCTCGTTGACCACGCACGTGCACGAGCGTAAAGCCTAATCAAAGCTAAATTCACCCCCGCTTCATCTACAAAAACCAAATCTTCTGCTGCAATAGAGCGGATTTTATCCCAGAACTCTACCCAGGGCTATTTCATTCTCTAAGTTAGAATAGCCCTCTTTGTGAGTAACTGATGTTGAATCCATGCAGCTTCCAGCAATTCTGGAAGCATTTGCAGAATTATCAGATTTGCGACAGGCATCAGGTAGAAGACATTCACTGCCTCTTGTCTTGGCACTATTGACAATGGCAGTGGTAGCAGGGAACCAGGGATTCCTGGCTATAGGCGATTGGCTCAATTGCTACCGAGATGAATTGGTCGAGATGTTCGAGGTGGAGAAAAAACGTCTACCATCCTACAGCACGATTAGACGAGTCCTGCTGAACCTAGATTAGCAAAAGTACTCAAAGTGCCTCACAAGGTTTTTTGCCGTCAGTCCTAATAGTGGGGAGACTGTTGCTGTTGATGGTAAGGTGGTGCGAGGTTGATATCAAGTGCAAGCTTATAACCCAAATTCCGAACCACATCCAGCCATTATGTTGGTGAATGCCTACATAGTGGAGAGAGGATTAATTTTAGATTCTTACCAAGTAGACCAGAAAACAAACGAGATCAAAGCGCTGCCCCAATTGATTAAACAAATGGCTCAAACGGGAGTTGTATTTGCTTTTGATGCGATTAATACTCAAAAAAAACTTGCCAGTTAATTGTTGATAAGTGGATGACTAAAAATAATTACACAGCCTTCAATGGGGCAGCTTTGTCAGAGTCGGGGATCTTTTTAACAAGGCTGTGTAATTATTTCTGTCTAAGTGCTTAGTGGCAATGATTATCTTGGCGCACTCAAGGGCAATCAGTCAGGATTGTTATCAGAAGCCAAAGCTAATTTTCAGCCCCACCAGCAGCAATATACACAGGAAAACAAGGGACACGGGCGGGTGGAAAGACGCATCCAAGGCATCTGTCACGCCAGTAATGAGATTCGAGATATGCCTTACTTAAAAACTCTAATTCGGGTTGAATCCTACCGTGAAACTATTCAAGAGGAGACTACTGAAACAAGGTACATTATTTCTAGTTTGAAAGCCAATGCTGGCATAGTTTTACCAACGTCTTCGGGGCTATTGGGATCTAGAAAACAAGGTACATTACGTTAAAGATGTCACCTTTGGGGAAGATAAATCTCGAATTAGAACAACTCCATTAGTTCAGATTTGGGCGCTAACACGGAATTTTGCGCTTAATCTTGATCGGGACCATCAGTTTAAGAACATGGCTCGTACTCAGAGACATTGTTCTTTTAGTTTAGATTTCCTCAAAGACATCTTTAGAATGAAATAGCCCTGCAATGAAGGTTTGCCACTAGCACTGCTTGAAGCAATGAGTTGGAGCTTACCTGTGATTTCTACACCAGTAGGAGGAATACCAGATATAATAACTCAAAACAAGAATGGCTTATTAGTTAATCCAGGCGATATTAAGCAATTATCTGAGGGAGCATCCCATTTTGGCAAACCTATCAGATAGCGAGTAAACCATTGAGATAGCAAGCGCGTAGTTGCAATCCCTGATTAACATTTTTATCCCTCCACTGCGCCCCGGAAATTTTCACTCGGCGGTCAATCTGCTTAATGCCTGACTCAACCGCACCGGAGCCAATAGAACAAAGTTGCTCGGCTTGATAATATGAATAGTTAACAATC
>DATNQH010000296.1:0-27420 GCA_036704105.1 Leptolyngbyaceae cyanobacterium
TGCCTTGCTGCCTTCATCCTTTCTCTCTCTTCTTTGAATTCTGGGTTAAAAAACTTTACCTTAGTACTGAGGACTCATAACAAAAAAACTTTCGCAGATGTTTGCGTTCCTAAAAAAAATTCGAGAGGCGATCGCCCGCTGGTGGTCTGAACTAACTCTTCCTACCAAACTGATGGCAGCTGCCACATTGGTAGTTTCATTGATCGTAAGCGGTTTCACCTTTTGGGCAGTCAACACAATTCAAGTCGATGCCCGTTTGAATGAAACTCGCTTCGGTCGAGATCTTGGACTCTTGCTGGCTTCCAATGTTGCGCCACTGGTGGCAGAAAACAATCTCACCGAAGTTGCTCAGTTTTCCCAACGCTTCTACAGCAACACTTCTAGCGTCCGCTATATGCTTTATGCTGACGAAGGTGGGAAAATATTCTTTGGTCTTCCCTTTTGGGAACCAGCAGTGCAAAATTCCCTCACGATTGAGCGACGAATTAATCTGCCAGAAGATTATGCTGCCAATTCGGAAGTGCCTATGGTGCGGCAACATAATTCGCCAGACGGGGAAGTTACAGATGTTTTTGTGCCGCTAAATCACGAAGGCAAATACCTTGGTGTTCTATCCATTGGCATTAACCCCAACCCAACTGTTGTCACGTCCTCAAATCTCACCCGCGATGTCACAATTGCAGTTTTTGTTTCGATCTGGGTAATGGTGATTTTGGGGGCTGTGTTTAATACCCTCATGATCACCCAGCCAATTAGAGAATTATTGGTGGGTGTGAAAAATATTGCCGCAGGGAATTTTAAGCAACGAATTGATTTACCTGTGGGTGGCGAACTGAAGGAATTAATCTTCAGCTTCAATGAAATGGCAGAGCGTTTAGAGCGCTATGAAGAGCAAAATATTGAAGAATTAACAGCTGAGAAAGCCAAGCTGGAAACATTGGTTTCGACTATTGCTGATGGTGCGGTATTACTTGACACCAATATGCAGGTGATTTTAGTTAACCCCACAGCACGGCGAATTTTCGGCTGGGAGAATGCTGATGTAGTGGCAGAAAATGTTTTGCATCACTTGCCGTCGTCAGTGCAATTAGAGTTGTCTCGCCCCTTGTATAAAATTGCAGCAGGTGAAAGCGAAAGCGCTGAGTTCCGAATTGCCCTCACCCAACCGATCAACCGCACTATTCGGATTCTTCTAACTACAGTGTTAGATCAGCACCGGGAAAGCCTCAAGGGCATTGCCATGACGGTGCAAGATATTACCAGGGAAGTAGAACTAAACGAGGCAAAAAGCCAGTTTATCAGCAACGTCTCGCACGAGCTGCGGACTCCCCTGTTTAACATCAAGTCATATATTGAAACGCTGCACGATTATGGGGAAGATTTAACTGAAGCGAAAAAACGAGAATTTTTGCAAACTGCCAATGATGAAACAGATCGCCTCACTCGTTTAGTCAACGACGTATTAGATTTGTCGCGGTTGGAATCTTGCCGGATTTATCACTTTAATGCAGTGGATCTGGCGCAAGCGATCGAGCAAACACTAAGAACTTACCAGCTAAATGCTAAAGATAAAGGCATTGAGCTAATTCAGGAAGTTGAACCAGAATTACCACCTGCGATCGGTCACTACGATTTGTTGCTGCAAGTGTTTACAAACTTGGTCGGTAATGCCCTCAAGTTTACCCAGCCAGGAGGAAAAGTAGCAATCCGTGCCTATCAACTGAAGTCAACCTTGGAGCATCACACTAACACGCCTTCGATCAGGATAGAAGTTTCAGACACTGGTATAGGTATCGATCCAGAAGACCAACAAGCAATTTTCGACCGCTTTTTCCGCGTCGAAAACCGAGTTCACACTCTCGAAGGTACAGGGCTTGGTCTTTCCATTGTTAGAAACATTATGGACAAGCATCACGCTAGCATTCATTTGGTTAGTGAAGTCGGTGTCGGTACAACTTTCTGGTTCGATCTAGCTGTGTTTCAAGAAGAACCCGCAAAGGTAAATAGTTTGTCAGTTGTTGATGCATCCCCAAGTGCAATTGATGTCACTGCTACTGCAATTTAGCTAAACAATTGCCCAACTTGTCGTAAATCAACATTACCACCGCTGATAATCACCCCAACCCGCGCATCTGGGGCTTTGACAACACCTTCTAACAAAGCTGCTGCTGCTAATACCCCTGTGGGTTCAACTACAATTTTCATCCGTTCCCACAAGAAAAACATGATGCGTCGAATTGCTTCTTCAGATACTGTCACCATGTCATCAACATAGTGCAGCACGATGGGAAAGGTAATTTTACCAAGAGAAGGAGTACGAGCGCCGTCTGCAATCGTATCGGGATTATGAACAGTATGTAGTGTTTTGGTGTGGAACGATCGCGTTGCATCGTCTGCTTTTTCCGGTTCTACGCCAATGACTTTGCATCTAGGTGATAATGCTTTAGTTGCGATCGCACATCCCGAAAGCAAGCCTCCTCCACCACAACAAACTAGCAGCAGATCTAATTCTCCCACTTCTTCTATTAATTCTTTCGCTGCTGTACCTTGTCCTGCTATAACATGGGGATGATCGTAAGGGTGAATGAATGTCAGTTGGCGTTCTTTTATCAGCTGCTGCGCTAAATCTTCCCTTGTCATCTGTGCCCGCTTGTAAAGCAACACTTCTGCACCATAGCCCCGCGTTGCAGCCTGCTTCACACTTGGAGCATCGTCTGGCATCACAATAGTAGTAGGAATATTGAGCAACTGTCCTGATATTGCGATCGCCCCGGCGTGATTCCCAGAGGAAAAAGTCAGCACACCCCGCCGCTTCTGTGACTCAGATAGCTGTGACAAAGCATTGTATGCGCCGCGAAACTTAAACGCACCTGCACGCTGAAAGTTCTCGCATTTGAAGAATACCTGGCTGTTTACCAGTTTATCTATCGTCCTTGAGGTTAAAACTGGCGTTTTATGGGCAACACCTGTCAAACGCTTGTGAGCATCTACAATATCAGCAATTGTGATGTTCATATCTGTAGCATTTGTGGTATAGTTATCAACCTTAGACATGACTCAAAGCTATCAAGAAACTGATAAATAACAAAGCTACTAGCAGAAGCCAAAAAGAATTGCGTCTGAGCCAATTTTTGAGTGCGATCGCAGGACTAATGTTTTTATCTAACTGCTGCGCCTGCAACTGTTTCTGATGTATATTCTGGTATAACGTACACTCGGTAGCATAGGGACGCTGGGGAAACGTGCAAGAATCGTCTGCATGGTAGGTGCAACTGTCACATAAATACTCTTCGCCAGCTGCACGGTGCAAAGGTATGCCAGGATGACCATAGGCTTTCAATGGTGTGCGGCAATATGGACAGCTTACAGCCTGGGCATCAACTGATTGACGACAACGGGGACAATTTGCCATTAAACTAACAAGATTACGATTGAGGAAACTGTCAGACTTGCTACTCAGATGAGTCTAGCAATTCATAACTGATGTTACCCATCTGCTCGGCAAACCGTTTTTTAATCTGTTCAAGTTGCTCAAGCCGAATAGACTTCCACTGTTCTGGTGTCCCCCATCAAATTATCATAATTACTTCTGTAGGTTCTTTAGAATCGTTTCAAACCTCCTTACCAAAAAATCCTGGGTAGGTAGCAAGCGCTTGCGTCCAAATTTCTGCATCTTTGTGAATAAATTTTTTGGGGCGATCGCGATCGCTACTCTAAACTTGAGTAACTCGATTACCACGCGCTTTGTCTCTCTTTTGCCTTTTCCGATGTTACAATCTCAAATTTGCCAGAATATAACAGTATGGGTTTAAGGTTCACGCTTTCAGCATAGCTGGATAGCGGTGTAATAGGAAAAACTTTGGCAAATTCCTTTTAACTTAAGTAACAAACAAGGCAAATGGACAATAATAACTGGATTAAACAACTATTGATGCTCGGTGTTGGTACAACATCTTTAGTCACAGAAAAATTGCGGGAAGTGAGCGACGACTTGGTGAAAGATGGAAAAATGAATCCAGAGCAAGCCAAAGAATTCATAGATAATATGATGCAGCAGCTCAAGGTCGATCCCAGTACCTTTGAAGCTCAGCTGCAACGACAGATCCGCAATGTGTTGCAGGATTTAGGTGTACCCCGCCAGTCAGAGATGGACGAATTGCGCGGTCGGATCGATCGCCTAGAACGTCAATTGCGCGACATAGAAAATAAGCTTTGGCGGTAAGGAGCAAAGTTGTCATTGGTCAAGAGTTAGAGACAAATGACAAATGACAAATGACAAATGACAAAGGTAGTTGATTGACCAACTGAGCGTAGATGCGATTAAACTAGAACTCGTTCTATTTGAAAAATCTTTCAGCTAGCCTCGGAGGACTAATTTTGCGAGAAATTCTCGTCAGCCTCGGAATGATGTTAGTCTGCGTGTCAGTTTTGGTGTTCACTCAAGTGAGCGGACAATCTAACACTGCGCTGGCAGATTCAACATCTAGCTTACTTGCACAGTCAACTCAAAGCAAACCTAAACCGACCAAGGTAAATCAAATGTCAGATGAAAAAGTTACTACTACTCCATCCGGACTGAAGTACGTTGAGCTAAAAGAGGGAACTGGAGCAACTCCCAAACCGGGTCAAACAGTTGTGGTTCACTACACTGGTACTTTAGAGAATGGTGAAAAGTTTGATAGTTCGCGCGATCGCGGTCAGCCTTTCTCGTTCAAAGTAGGTAACGGACAGGTAATCAAAGGTTGGGATGAAGCACTCAGCACGATGAAAGTAGGCGAACGTCGTAAGTTAATCATCCCGCCTGAATTGGGCTATGGTGCGCGCGGTGCTGGTGGTGTCATTCCACCTAACGCCACGCTCATTTTTGACGTGGAATTGCTGAAAATTGTTTAGCAGTATTTAAACCTCAAAGTCACCCCTTGTTACCAGGCTCAGCCTGGTAACGAGATCCATACTTCGATCAATAGTTGTTGGATTTGGCAAGATTAACAAACTTTGTCAAATTTGGATCGAATAATAACTTAACAGTTCCAGTTGGGCCATTACGATGTTTTGCTATTATGACTTCAGCGATATTTCTATCAGGAGAATCGGGATTGTAGTAGCTATCTCTGTAAAGCATAATAACTATATCCGCATCTTGTTCAATGCTTCCACTTTCGCGTAGATCGGACATCATTGGGCGTTTATTAGTACGGGCTTCGACACCACGACTTAGCTGAGATAAAGCAATAATTGGTACATTTAATTCCCGCGCTAAACCTTTAAGACTTCGGGTAATTTTTGATAATTCTTGGACGCGATTATCGCCGCTACCTTCCATTAGCTGCAAATAATCGATCAGAATTAAACCCATTTCTTTTTTCTGTTCCGCTTGCAGACGGCGCGCCTGACTGCGCATTTCTGTGACTGTAATATTTGGCGTATCGTCAATAAAAATTGGCATCTCCGAAAGTTCGCCAATTGCACGCGATAGCGGTTCCCATTCATTTTGAGTAATTCTTCCAGTGCGCAGGCGCTGACTTTCAATTTGCGCCTCGCTAGATAACAAGCGCTGCACTAACTGTTCTTTTGACATTTCCAAACTGAAGATAGCAACTGGGAGTTGGTGCAATGCGGCGATATTATGAGCAAGATTAAGCGCAAAGCTTGTCTTTCCCATTGCTGGGCGACCTGCGACGATAATTAAATCGGAACGCTGAAAACCACCTGTCATCGCATCCAAGTCATAAAAATTACAAGAAAGGCCGGGGAGAGCAATACCTTGGTGATGACTTTCAATATCCTGAAAAGTACAAATGAGTGTTTCCGATAGGGAAACTAAACCTTGTTGCGGACGTTCCTGCGTAATGCCAAAAACTTTTTGTTCTGCTCGATCAAGGACAGTTGCTAACTCTTGTTCAGTTTGATAACCCAGTTGAACTATTTCGTTACCTGCTTTGATCAACTGGAGGCGCAGGTACTTATCCATTACCAACGCTGCTAAGGCATCAATATTAACTGCTGACACAGTACGATCTACTAATTGTGCCAACTTACTTTTGCCCCCTACTTTCTCTAGTAGATTGTGGTCAGAAAGCCAAGCAACTACATTCAGCAAATCTGTAGGCTTACCTTGATTGTGGAGTTTCAGTGCTGCTTGATAAATATCTTTGTGAGCGCTAATGTAAAATGCCTCTGACAGGAGACGGTCAGAAACTCGGCTAATTGCTTCTGGATCTAGCAGAATACCGCCCAAAATTGCCTCTTCCGCCTCGATATTGTGGGGAGGGAGGCGATCGCTACCTAACGCTTGAAAACCGTTTTCGCTATACATAGATAAAAAATTAAGGCAAAAGATAAAGAGACTCCTCTCTTTACTTTTACCTATATTGCTCTATAGATAGTGCCGATCGCTTATAACTATTCTGGCACTACGTTAATTTCTACAGTTGCTGTCACTTCTGGATGTAGCTTGACTTCAGCTTTGTAAGTACCCGTATTGCCAATATCAGGCAAAGTAATTCCCCGGCGATCTACTTCTTGACCAATTGCTTGCTGAATCAAAGCTGCAACTTCCCGGTCGGTAACAGTACCAAAAATTGAATCTTTTTCGCCTACTTGCTTGGCGATTGTCAAACTGTCAATTTTTTCCAAAGCAGTTTTCAGTTCTTGTGCCTGCTGCTTCAATTCTAATTGCCGCTGCCGCTCTTGTTCTCTTTTGCGTTCTACTTGCTTCAAAATACCTGGAGTAGCAAAAACTGCTAATTTCTGCGGAAGCAGATAATTCCTTGCATAGCCAGGTGCGACTTCAACTAAATCGCCAGATCTTCCCAGCTTGATTACATCTTGATTTAAAACTAATTGCACTCGTTTAGCCATTGTCTTTCCTGTATTGTCTCAATTCCCTATGCTCTAGGAAGAAGGATATAATAACTTCTATATACCCATCGTTCTTAGGCTTCTTGGCGATCGCCACTTACTCAATATATCAGACATATAATCATAGCAAAACGCTGAGTGCGATCGCTACAGCTAACTAATGAAGCTGTTTTGACAATACAGGTTTAGGCGATCGCGTTCTACTTACCTCTCTCAAGTTCCACCGCCGCAGAGAACTCGAAATTAAACTTCATAAGCGTAAAAGTTGCAACTACGTCAATACGCACAAGCTCAAGAATTTAATCTGAGTATATATTAAGTGAGACAAAATAGATTAACTCTGGTTAGCTCATAGAAGCTCAAAACAACTTCGGCTAAAATTTTATATATATTTTTACACGCTAAATATCTCAATTTTTGCAAATATTTTTATGCTCAAAAAACCACTATCAATTGTTGCTAAAAAACGAAGTAATTGTAAGTTATCGAGTAACGCGCTTGATTGATTTTTAAAACATATTTAAAACGTATCTTTCATTCCCCGCAGCCGCGCAAAAGTTTGCACTGGATCTTGACTTTTCACTGCTGATTGTAATGTTGGCTGATTCCAGCGCAAAAATGGATTTGTCAGCTTTTCTACGCCCAACATTGAAGGTATAGTCGCTTCCGAACGACTACGAGCAGCTTTTACCTCAGCCAACCGAGATTGTAGTTCTTGGTTGCTGCGATCAACAGTGAGAGCAAATTGCAGGTTTTTCAGAGTATATTCATGGGCGCACCAGACACGGGTATTGTCGGGTAAATTCCGTAGTTTACTCAACGAATCAACCATTTGGGCTGGTGTACCTTCAAATAATCGACCGCAACCGCCAGCAAATAAGGTATCCCCACAGAATAATTCTCCTGGTTCACTGGCATTCGTGGGAGGGAAGTAGTAGGCAATATGAGCGCGGGTATGTCCGGGAACGAAGAAGACTTCAGCTTGATGATCGCCAAATGAAACGCGATCACCTTCTTGCAATAATACCTGAATACCAGGAATTCTCTCTCGATCTTCTGCTCCCCCGTAAACTATAACTTGTGGATATTGTTGGATGAGCCGCTGATTACCACCGACATGATCGTGGTGATGGTGGGTGTTAAAAATTGCTACTAATTCTGCCCCTAGCTGTTGCAGTTGCTTTAACACTGGTTCAGCTTCTGCTGGATCGACAACTGCTGCAATATTTAACTGCGGCAGGTGCAGCAAAAAAATATAATTATCAGAGAGCGCATTGAGTCGAATTATCTGCATAAATTGCCTCTCTTTAGTCATTTGTCATTTGACAAATAATAACTTTTTTACCAACTATCGATATTAAAAGCTTGATGTCCTTCTCGCTCTGCCAATGCCAGCATACTATTGAGTTGGAACCAAACTAGTAAACTAACCAATAAAGTTATTGGTACACCAACTGCATAAGCAAGGATATTTGTAAAGCCAAAAATTTCTAAACCAGAGCAAAGAAACATACAAACGCCCGCAGAAATTCCCAAAAAAGGAAATATTAACTGTCTTGTTGGCAGTTTAGCTACTTGATTCACAGCTCTGGCATCTGACCATTTCCGCACAATTTGTTTTAGTGTTGCAGAAAAAGCCGCGCCAGAGGTTAACGCTACAAATAAGCCAGCTATTAGCAGGAAATATGGGGGATCTGCTGGAAAGTAATACATTATGAATTATGAATGCTAAATTTTATCATATCTTATCATTCATCATTCATAATTTATCATTCATAAAATTATGAATGCTTATTTTGCCAGGCAGTAAAAGAAAGTACTGCTGTGGGTCATGTTGTAGCAGTTCCCTCTTTAGAGAAATTCGCTAAGGCTCCGATCGCAGCATCAAATAGACGCGCTGGCTTTAATTCATCTTTGACTAAATTCCAGATTCTCTGCACTTCTGTGGTGTGGAGGCGGTCGTCTTCAGTCAGTGCCAAAACTAGTTGTTGCCTGAGAAACTTGCCTTCATCCGAAAGGAGATATTGTAAACCGAGTTGTGCTGTTGGTAGGATATCGAAACTATCATCAGCACGAGCGATCGCAATCAAATCTTCCAAGCGCTGCCACTGGAATTTACCATCCTTGAACAGCACGTTCAGCAATCGCCGCCGTAGGTGGGGAGTTTCTCCCGTGAGTAACCGCCGCGCTACATAAGGATAAGCAACTTCAACAATTTTGAAATTAGGGTTAAGGCTGAGTGCTATACCTTCCTGCGTTACCAAAGAGCGAATGATCAAGGCAAACTTCGCCGGGACTCGAAATGGATATTCATACATCAGCTCTGAGAAAGAATCAGTAATGCTTTTGAAGTTGAAATCTCCCACATTTTTCCCAATCGCATCCCCCAGCACTGCTTCTAAAGCTGGCACAATCGGGCGAATATCTGTGTTTGGAGTCAAAAACCCCAATTTCACAAAGTCCTCAGCTAAATCCAAGTAGTCTTTATTCACCAGATGCACAATTGCATCTACCAAAGTTTCTTTTGTGGTTTCTTCCAACTGATCCATCATGCCGAAGTCGATGTATGCCATGCGACCATCGGACATAGCAAACAAATTACCAGGATGGGGGTCAGCGTGGAAAAATCCGTGTTCCAATAGTTGTTGCAGTCCTGATGACACGCCCACGTCAATTAAGGTATCTGTGTCAAGTCCTGCTGCTTTAATTCGTTGCGTATCAGTCAGCTTAAAGCCATCAATCCACTCTAGAGTAAGCACGTGGCTGTTGGTGTAGCGCCAGTAAATCGCTGGAACTTTGACTTTGGGATCGTTGCGGAAGTTAGTTGCAAATTTTTCCGCATTCCGGCCTTCGTTGAGATAATCAATCTCTTCAAATAGCTTCGTGCCAAACTCGTCTACGATCAAAGTTAGGTCATGACCGAGGTTGAGCGGCAGCCAAGGAGCTAGCCACCCAGCCGCCCACCGCATTAAATACAGATCTAGTGTCAAAGTCGGGCGCAAGTTTGGGCGCTGCACCTTGATCGCTACTTCTTCACCGCTGTGAAGCCTGCCTCTATATACTTGACCCAAACTAGCAGCAGCTACAGGCTGGGGCGAAATTTCTTGATAAATTTCTGCTATTGAACGACCCAAATCTGTTTCAATGATTTGGTATGCAATTTTTTGCTCAAACGCTGGCAACTGGTCTTGGAGCTTGATCAGTTCGTCTAAAAAATCTTTTCTAATCAGGTCTGGTCTAGTTGATAGAGCTTGACCTACTTTGATAAAAGTGGGACCCAAGCGAGTGAGAATTACCCTTAACTGGGCGGCTCGTTTTAACTTGTTTTGCTCAACAGAGTTCTGCCAGTCGTCCCACTTCATCGCCAGAATGAACCCAGCAAAGAACCATAAAATTTTAAAAGCTCTCCAAAATGCTAGCCAGGGACGGTAGCGATAGTATTGGGCGATCGCTTCTGGATTGTAGCGCTTTAGCTGAGCAAACTGATACTGAGCCACGCTTTGATTTGCCTCTTAACAATCAGAAATTTACACTTGGTGATTCAGCGGCGCGAACCAAGAATTAAGAATATAGCTGTTTTCATTGCAGCCAAACACGCCCCGCTTAAGTGAATCTAGTAGTCTGCCTATGAAGTAGAGGGCTGTTCTGTAGTAATCCCGCTGCCGGGATTGAAATATAACTAAAAGTTGCAGGCCTTTTGTTTCCAAGATCAACTTTAGTGTTTCCAGATTGCCCCTTGGCAATATGCCAATTCATCGACTAAACTACTAGTCTTTATCTTTTTCTTAATTATAGTATATAAAAATACAAATAATTGATAAGAAAAGTTAAGCTGCCAGCAAAAGGTAAGAAGCTAGAGAAGCTACTCCCTTTCGACTCAAAGGATACCCGTTGAGGGATCTGGGGGAGCAAAAGAGAAATTATCGGTAATCTTGGGGCGGGAAAGGAGTAGGAGCGACAAAGAGGGCATTGTTTAGGGCGAGAAAATTTAGGTGTTTGCGATCGCATTTTGGATTAGACGCAGAGTTTTTGCAAAGATGCTGCCCTTTTTACAAATAACTAATGACTGTAAAGACGTTGTTTGTTGCCGATAAATTAGGTAAATACCGTATAGTCCAATGAGCAAGCGGCACATTAGCTAAGAGTAGAGAACTGTATGAGTTTTATGGTGTCTCTACCCTCGCTGAGATACTACTATTCTCCTAACTGACTTTTAAATATACGTAAATTTACGCTTACTATACTGATGTTAGATATGCGTAAATACCCGAAAATTTGCTACACGCGCTCTGCCTAAATAAGTAAGTAAGCGCTAAATCTTCATACAAGTCTTTATCATTGCTCAACCTCAACTTAACCGCTTAAAGGGAGTATAAAGGTAATTGAATTCTTTTTTTAGTTATGTGCTGAAATCATTACGTTTTACCACTTCCCTAACTATGGTTAAAAACACTTAAGTTCTAACTAATCCTGCAACTTATCCCAGCACTAGTATACCGAGCATTGGCTTTGCTAACATTATGGCGGATGCGTCAACCAAATTAAGCATTATCAGGTAGAGCAACGATTCAAAAACTGTCTTATTTCAGAAGCTAGCAACACTTAACCTTTTCTTGACTAAGTAATGTCCTTATGATTGCTACAATTTTTCCCATTTTAAACTCGGCGCTGTTAGACTAATAAATCTGATAAATATGAATATTTTTGACATACTTGGCTCAAATATTTGCCAGAAATCTGTGAAATTTTAGGTGCTAAAATGACAAATATTCAGCAAGCATCTATCTTAATTGTTGATGATATTGCTACAAACATCAAAGTTTTATTTAATATTTTAAAGCAGTCTGGGTTTCAAGTCTCAGTTGCCAAGAACGGCGAAAGCGCGCTCTTAAAGGTGCATGAGGCATTACCAGACTTAATTTTATTAGATATATTGTTGCCGGGAATAGATGGATTTGAAACTTGCCGCCGCCTCAAAGCCGATCCGAAAACTCAGGAGATTCCAGTAATTTTCCTCAGCGCCCTTGATGAAGCAATCGATAAAGTTAAAGCCTTCGCCGTTGGTGGAGTAGACTACATCACCAAACCCTTTCAGACCGAAGAGGTTTTAGTCCGCGTGCAGAATCAACTGACTCTTCAAGCAGCAAGAGCAGAAATTTGTCAGCTAAATGCAGAACTGGAACAACGAGTTCGACAACGAACTGCACAATTATCAGCAGCAAATCAGGATTTGCAATGGGAAATTACTGAGCGCAAGAAAGTAGAGAAGGAGTTAGCTTCGGAAAAAGCCCATTTGATCGCAGCGCAACAAGTGGCTCACGTCGGTAGTGGCGAGTTGGATGTAGTTACCCTCGAAATGTCCTGGTCAGATGAGACATTCCGAATTTTCGGTGTGAAGCCAGGACAGTCGCCAGCTACCTATTTAGAATTTTTACAAAAATATGTTTATGCTGACGATCAAGTAGTTTGGCAGGATAATGTCGAGCGGGCGATCGCACAAGGTAAGCCTTATGAATTTGAGTTTAGAGTTGTGCGACCCGATGGAGAGATGCGGTGTGCTTTCGCCAAAGGAAGACCGATTTTTAACTCGGCAGGTCAAGTCACGCGACTGTTTAGTACAGTACTAGACATTACCGAGCAGAAGCAAGCAGGGGAGGCTTTGCTCAAAAGCGAAGAGCAATTTCGATTAACTTTTGAACTGGCTCCGATTGGGATGGCGATTGAAGCGCTTGATGGCAAATTTGTGCGTGTCAATCAAGCTTTGTGTGAAACTTTAGGTTATACAAGCCAAGAAATGCTGCATCAAACTTGGGCAGATTCGATCCATCCCGAAGATATAACAGCTTTTTTTACGCTGCAACAAGATTTGTGTCAAGGAAAAATTTCTGATTTTCAGATCGAAAATCGTTACTTGGCAAAAAATGGCAATATAGTTTATGGCATTTTACAAGTCTCCCTAGTGCGCGATTCGGTTGGTAAACCGCTGCATCTCATCAGTCAACTGATGGACATAACTGAACGCAAGCAAGTGGAGGAGCAGTTACTTTATAGTGCATTACACGATCCTTTAACCAATCTTTCCAATCGCACCTTGTTGATGGAACGCCTGGAACTAGCTTTGAAAAGAGCAAAACGGCATCAAGATTACTTATTTGCATTGCTTTTCATTGACTTAGATCGTTTCAAGGTGGTGAATGATAGTCTTGGGCATCAAGTAGGCGATCGCCTGCTCGTGGCGATCGCGCGTAAGCTAGAACAGATTGTGCGTAGTACAGATACAGTTGCGCGTCTGGGGGGAGATGAGTTTATTATCCTGCTTGACGGAATCGGCAACATTCACGATGCTATCCGAATTGCTGAACGGATTTCTGAAGAACTAAAATTACCATTGCAGTTGAAGGAGCGCGAAGTGTTCACGAACGCTAGCATTGGCATTGCTCTGAGTTCGACTGACTATAATCGAGGAACAGATCTGCTGCGGGATGCTGATATAGCGATGTATCGCGCCAAGGAAAAGGGTAAGGCGCGTTACGAAGTTTTCAATCGGGAGATGTACGCCCAAGCCTTGAAGCAGCTCCAAATTGAGAACGATTTACGCCAAGCACTGGAACGGCAAGAGTTTAAAGTTTGTTACCAGCCGATTGTCTGCTTGAGTACGGGAAGATTGACTGGTTTCGAGGCTTTAATTCGTTGGCATCATCCGATTAAAGGTTTAGTCTCCCCGGCTGATTTTATCCCTATTGCCGAGGAAACCGGGTTAATTGTACCTATTGGTGAGTGGGTATTACGCGAGGCTTGTCAGCAAATGAGCGTCTGGCAAACTCTTTTCTCGTTTGCTAAATCATTAAAAATTAGCGTCAATCTCTCGATCAAACAGATCGAAGAAGCAGATTTCCTTCAAAAGATTGACGAAATTCTGGCTCAAACAAATCTAGAGGGTGAGAGTTTGAAGCTAGAACTAACCGAAAGTATTCTCATGAAGAATGGTGAAGAGTTCATCTACCTTTTGTCGTTGCTCAAAGCAAGAGGAATTCAGATGAGCATTGATGATTTTGGCACTGGCTATTCTTCCTTAAGTTATTTGCATAGGTTTCCAGTACATAATTTAAAAATTGATCGCTCTTTTGTCAGCCGCATCCCAGAGCAGGGTAATAATAAACAAATTATTGAAACTATTGTCACTTTAGCTCACCAATTAGGAATGAAGGCGATCGCTGAGGGAGTCGAAACTCCGCAGCAGCTAAATCAGCTAGTAGCTCTAAAATGTGATGAAGCTCAGGGTTACTTGTTTTCTAAACCCTTGGAACGAGAAGCAGCAGAAGCGTTCATAGTAGCAAGCCAGCACTCGAACCTGACGTTTTTCTCCCAAGTCTCTTGTGCTGGCTAAACTGGCTGAAACACAGTTAATCCGCATCTTGCATGATATATTTTTCCTGGTGGTTGTCATTTGTCCTGCGTCATTTATCTATAACTCTTTACATTGACAAATCGCAGTTTTAATGCTGTCTGCGAATGCAACCGTTATTTGAGAATTAATTACATTAAACTTATACTTTTTAAACTCAATTAGGGCACTATACTTTCAGGCAAACTATTGAAATCTGCGATCGCGCTTGGGCTAAGAAAAACTGATGTTATTGCCATCTGTAGCCAATCGTAACTCTCAGCCTGCAAGAAAGTTACCTCTACGCTTTGTCTTGGTAGTACCCTTTGTAGTGCAAATCTTCGCTGCTGTGGGGCTGACAGGATACCTCTCCTTACGCAATGGACAGAAGGCGATCAACGACTTGGCAACACAGTTGCAAATTGAAGTCAGTTCGCGTATCGATCAGCACCTCGATACTTACCTGGCAACTCCTCATGCGATTAATCAAATCAATGGTGATGCTGTCAAACTAGGTTTGCTTAACCCACGAGATTTTAAAGGTGCAGGGCATTACTTCTGGAAACAAATACAAGTATTTAAGGTTGGTTATATCGCCAGTACCCTACCAACAGGGGAATATGCAGCTGCTGGGTATGACAACACAGATCCTACCAATGCTGTTATTGATGAAATTTCGCCAAATACTCAAGGCAAAAACTACACCTACGCGACGGATAGCCAGGGAAATCGCACCAGGCGGGTAGCGGTTCTTGATGACTACCAGCCTCAGAAAGAAGATTGGTATAGCCGTTCGATTCAGGCAGGCAAGGCAGTTTGGAGTAAAGTTTATTCCTGGGATGAATTTCCAGATATATTAGCAATTTCTGCTGGCTACCCCCTCTACGACAATACTAATAAGTTGATAGGCGTTCTAAATGTGGATCTTCGCCTGGCGCAGATTAGTAATTTCCTGCGCCAACTCAAAATTAGTCCTTCAGGCAAAACTTTTATCATTGAGCGCAATGGGCTTATAGTAGCCAGTTCCTCTACCGAGAAGCCTTTCAGAATGGTTAATGGAAAGGCACAACGACTCAAAGCAGCAGATAGCACAGATCCCTTGATTCGAGCTACAGCACTCGAGTTAAGCGAACAGTTTAGCAACCTCAATCAAATTCAAGCTAGCCTTCGTCTAAACTTTACCCTTAAAGGTCAGCTTCAATTTGCTCAAGTAACTCATTGGCAAGACAAATATGGTTTGGATTGGCTGATTGTGGTGGCTATGCCAGAATCCGACTTTATCGGGCAAATTAATGCCAACACTCGCTCTACCATTTTACTATGCTTGCTAGCTCTAGCATTGGCTACGGCGTTGGGAATTTATACCTCACGTTGGATTTCTCAACCTATTCTCCGCTTAAGTCAAGCAAGTAAAGCGTTAGCGCAGCGAGCCGCCTTAGCTGATTTCGCTTCTGGCAATTTAGAGCAAATCGAAATTAAAGGAGTCAAAGAACTAGACATTCTAGCAGAAAGCTTTAATCAAATGGCAGGGCAACTGCATGAGTCTTTCACCGCCCTAGAAAAAACGAATGAAGAGTTAGAACAACGAGTTGAAGCACGCACGGCTGAGCTTAAGTCAGCCAAAGAAGAAGCTGAAGCCGCAAAAGTTGCTGCTGATAATGCTAACCAAGCAAAAAGCGAATTTTTAGCAAATATGAGCCATGAACTCCGTACTCCCCTCAATGGTGTTCTCGGCTACGCTCAAATTCTGCAAAGGGATCAAACTGCTAGTACCAAACAAAAGGATGGGCTGAGCATCATTTACCAGTGTGGCTCTCACCTACTGACGCTGATTAATGACGTGTTAGATATCTCAAAAATTGAGGCGCAAAAGTTGGAACTTTACCCCACATATTTTTGTTTAGAGAGCTTCTTGCGGGGAGTACAGGAAATTTGCTTTAATTCGGCGGAACAAAAAGAAATTAACTTCAGCTATCAAGCACTCAATCAACTTCCAACCACAATTCGTGCCGATGAAAAACGTCTGCGACAAGTTTTACTTAATCTGCTGGGAAATGCAATCAAATTTACCGATAAAGGCGGTGTAACTTTTAAAGTTAATGTAGCGAGCAAATTAATTGATAAAGTAAAATCAGAATCCCAGATAAAGGATGTCACTGAAGCAGAAGAACTGCTGATTCATAAAATTCGCTTCCAAGTTGAAGATACTGGCATTGGAATGACTCACGCACAAATGGAGAAAATATTTCTGCCATTTGAACAAGTAGGAGAACACGCTCATAAGGTCGAAGGTACGGGGTTGGGGCTAGCGATTAGTCGTAAAATCGTGGAAATGATGGGCGGTGAAATTCATGTTGAGAGTACCTATGGAGAAGGGAGCAAGTTTTGGTTTGAACTCGAATTACCTCAAGTAGTTGGCGCGATTGAATTAGAACAGTCCAAATTGAAACACAATGTGATTGGCTATCAAGGCGATCGCCGAACAATTCTAATTGTTGATGATCGCTGGGAAAACCGCTCTGTGATTATAAATTTGCTGGAACCGATTGGCTTCAATTTAATTGAGGCAAGTAATGGCTATGAGGGTTTAGAAAAAGCTATAAAATTTAAACCAAATTTAATTATCACTGATTTGGCAATGCCAGTGATGAACGGCTTTGAGATGACGCAACGGTTACGGGAGTCGGAAGAATTTAAAGACTCAGTAATTATTGCCTTCTCTGCTAGTGTGTTTAGCTTTGATCGCCAAAAAAGTCGAGAAGCAGGGTGTAATGATTTTCTCTCTAAACCCGTGCAAGCTTCAGAGTTACTGGAGAAATTACAGTATTATTTGCAGCTTAGATGGATTTATGAAACTAGGGAGGAATTAATCTCTAAAAATCTAGAGTCTACTAAAATTGGGGAAATGACTATTCCGCCAGGACAGTTACTTACAACTCTGTATCAAGCGGCTAAAAGAGGTTATATTTCGGGAATTGAAGAGTCAGCCAACCACCTCAAACAGTTAGATTCTAAATATACAGCTTTTGCTAATAAGGTATTAGAATTAGCTGAAGAATTTGAAGATGAAGCGATCGTTGAGTTAGTTAAGCCCTATTTGGAATTGAAAGGTTAGGAGTAGGGGAGTTGGGAAAAAATTATGAATGATGAATGATGAATGATGAATTTAAAGATTTCAGCATCCAGCATTCAGCATTTATAATTACCCCTTACCCCTTACTCTTTTGAGTTTTTACTTGCTGTTTGACTTAGCCTCTAAACTTTCCAGGCGGCTTTTGAGTTCCTGGTTTTGTTTTTTCAGTTGATCTAGTTCTTCACGCAACTGCTTGAATGCTTGATCTGAACCCGAATTTTTCTGCACCCGTTGCACAGCCTCTTCTGCCATTCGCCGCACCCGCCCATCTGGTGTTTGGTCGGCTAAAGCTTGTAGAATATTGATCGCTTTAGGAGTTTCCATTTGCCCCAGTGCTGCAACCACCGATACTTGCGTAAGGAAGAAACTTTCCCCAGCAAGTTCTGCTAATCGCTCCAAAATTCGTTCTAAATTGATAGAAGTTTGACCAGTAGAAATTGCTCCCAGCGCCCTAATTGCTGCCAAACGCAGTGCTTGAGGTACACCTAATCTGGTATAATCTAAAATTAGATCGAGTGCGGCTTGGGAAGTTTTGATTTGACTTAAGCTAGCGATCGCACCCGAACGCACCACTTCATTCCAGCCAGCCCTTTTCTCCAGCACAGATTTCAGTAGCTTCAGCACCTTTTCTTCCTTGGTGGCTTTCTCGTCGAGGTTAACTGCTGCAATTCCTCCAATTGCCCTAACAGCTGATGCCTCAACTTGATAGCTAGCATCGCCATTTTCTACAATTAGTTTGAGAGCTTTATAGCTATCTTGGGTTTTGATACTGGCAAGACTATCTACGACAGCGCGACGCACTAAGGCATTTTTGTCTTGCAATCCCACCACTAAGGCATCAAACGCTTGATCGAGCTTGATTTGTGCTAGTTGTTTCGCCGCTTCTACGCGAATACCCCAGAAGCGATCGCTTTGTAATGCCACAGAAAGAGCTTTCACCGCCTCCAATCCGCCTTTTTTCGCCAAAGCTTCAGCTGCATAGATGCGAGAAATTGGATCGGGGTCGAATTGCAATTGCGCCTTCAGTTCTGCTAGTGGGTATTCCAGAGAGACAGTTTTCAAGTAGTTGTTTGCAACATCAAAGCTGATAAATTGGGGTTTTTCTTCTAGGGGGAAATAGAAACTCTGTTCCCTCTCATTAACACGGACGGTGAAGGTTTTAAATTGGGTGTCCTGTGCAGACGTTGTATGCTCGTGTGGAGACGGAGACGTTGTATACAACGTCTCTACATTTCCGTTGTGTTGGGTATAACCAAACGCGATCGGGATTTTCAGGTCAAATAATTCGCTACTACTGCCGTTTTTACCTTCTTGGGCTTGGGTTTGAGTAACTGTGACTTTAGCTAGCTTGCTATCGCCATCCCAGGAGTAAGCAACTTTGAAATCTGGGTGTCCGCCACGATAAACGTATTGGTCGAATAAGAATAGCAGATTGCGCCCAGTCGTTTTTTCAATTGCTCTAAGTAAGTCAATGGTTTCTACAGTTTTGTGAGCATTATCTTGCACGAATGTGTGGATTGCTTGCCAGAATAACTCTTCTCCCAACTCTGCGCGGATCATGTGGTATACACAAGAACCTTTTTCATATAGGTGGCGATCGTACAATTCGATCGCTTCTCGATATACGTGAGTAACAATCGGGCGACGATAACGGCTGCTATCTTCAGCTAAATAGTTTCTAGCTTCTTGTAAACGGTAATAAGCAGCATCTTCTGCACCGTATTCAGATTCTGTCCACATAACTTCGGAGTAAGAAGCCATACCTTCTTTAATCCAAGCATGAGACCAATGTTTAATTACTACTAAATCCCCAAACCATTGATGGGCGAGTTCGTGTGCAACTAAACTTTCAGTACTGCGGTTATCTAGGGCGGCGCGTTCGTCTAGTAAACACCGATCTGTTAGCAGGGTGGTAGAGGTATTTTCCATCCCGCCAAAGATGAAGTCATCTACGCAGACTTGGGCATATTTGGGAAAAGCATAGGTATAACCATACTTTTGACTGAAAAATTCTACCATTCGGGGAGTTTTGCCCATGCTACGACGCGCATCTTCTTCTCTGCCTTTTTCGACGTAGTATGTAATTGGTTTACCGTTCCATTCATCTTGGATTTCGGCAAAGTCTCCTACCGCTAGTGTCATCAAGTAAGAGGGATGGACTTGTTCCTGCGACCAGTGGAAGATTTTATCGTCGCCGTCTTCTTCGGTATGAATTAGTCGTCCGTTGGAAATGGCGATGAAGGGTTTTGGGACTCGGACACGAATTTCAGATGTAGCTAGTTGTCCTGGGTAGTCGAAGCAAGGAAACCAGAAGCGGGAGTCTTCATCTTCTCCTTGAGTCCAAACTTGGGTTGGTTTGTTGGGGTAGTGTTTGTCGGGGGAGATAAAGTAGATACCACGTTGGGGTTTTTCTACCGAGTAGGCGATCGCAATCTCAATTGATTTGCCAGCTTGTGTGGGTGAAGACAGTTGAATCTGCAGTTGCGAACCATCATAATCGAAGGTTTGGGGCGTGTTTGCTAGCTGCACGGATTGAATATTTAGGTTAACTGCATCCAATGTCAAGCGATCAATGTTGTTGCAGATCGGTTTGAGTCGGATGGTGCAAGTGCCGTTGTAACTTGAGTTGGGGATGTCTAGGTTTAGATTTAGAAATATGTGTTCTACTTGTCCGGGGCGATCTGGGTTGTAGTGGGGTTTTGCGCCTGGTAACTCGAAGGATCTGTGGCTTTTCTCGGTATCAAGATAAGTGTGCGACATGGTGGTGGGAGATTTTAAGATTTTGTCGTGTGTTTTCCAGGTTAACGTTTTAACGTAGACGCGGAGCGGCTTGCCGCAGGCTACCGCTGGAGCGTAGCGTTGCCGAAGGCGTGAGACGCGAAGAGCGCGAAGAGAAGAATCAAAGGAGGTATTGTTAGTTTAGTAAAAAATTGTGGAGCGGTTTTTCAACGCAGAGTTATTGTTCATCATCCTCTGCGTTAAAAGATACTTTAAAAATCATTGCAATTTTTGGATTCTTTGCCGATCGCTTTGAAGTATTGCTGTGAGTAGCAACGAATGGTGAATACGAAATTTCACTAATGACGTTTGTAAATTTATTCACAACAATTTTAATAGGGTGATCGCAAGGAAAATTAAAATGTCTGTAAAAAAATCTCTCATTCCTGCTGTTGGTATTGTTGGCATTGTTGCAGGAGGTGCGGCTGCATATTTATATTTGAAAGGTAATTTTAGCGATGCTGCAAATCCGATAGCAAGTGCAAAAGTTGTGCCGGATGAAGCTTTGATGGCAACTTTTATCTCTACCGATCCTAAGCCTTGGTTGCAGTTGCAGCAGTTCGGTACTCCTGAAGCTGAAAAGTTGATTAAACAAGGTTTTCAAGATTTCAATCAGCAGTTGTTGACTCAATATAATATAGATTACGAGCAAGATTTGAAACCTTGGGTTGGTAGTGTGGCGATCGCTGTTCTACCATCAAGTTCATCTAGATCGGTACAGTTTACGCCACAGTCAAAATTAGCAACTAGTTTGTTGATGGTAGTAGGGATTAAAGATAAGCTTAGTGCCTGGAATTTTGCTAATAAGTTGAAGTCAGATAAGACATTAACAACTCAGGAAATTGATTACAAGGGAGAAAAGATTACCGAAACAGCAAGTAAGGGTGAATCAACTTACAGCAGCGTGTTAGGCGATCGCTTAGTTCTAGCTTCTGACAAACAAGCGGTGGAACACGCAATTGATACCTACAAAGGAGAACTTTCGTTTGCTAATAAAGATGGTGTAGAAAGCCTTCTGTCTAAGGGGATAAATCTCAAAAACTCTGTGGCGCAAGTCTATTTACCTGACTATGCAGGTGTGATGCAGCAATTGATAGAAAGTAGTCCGAATGGGAAACAATTACCCCCAGAAGCTTTGACACAGTTGCAGCAGGTGAAGTCAATGGTTGCGGGTGTTGGGATAGATGAGGCGGGAATACGGATGAAGGCGATCGCACTAGTAGATCCAAATGCCAAAATGGTGAATTATCAACCCTCTGCTGGTAAAATATTATCTAATTTTCCTATTGATACTTTTGCTTTAGTTAGTGGTAATGGCATCAGCCGTCAATGGTCAGCTTTTGTAGACCAAACAAAAAATATCTCTGAAGTTAATTTAGCTCTTGGCTATGCAAGGCAATATCTTAAAACCTATAATCTCAACTTAGATAAAGATGTTTTTGGTTGGATGGATGGGGAGTTTGCCTTAGCAGCAATTCCATCAAGTCAGGGACTTTTAGCCAGCATCGGCTTTGGTGGTGCGTTAGTATTTGATACAAGCGATCGCGCAGGAGCTGAAGCTACTTTGAATAAATTGGATGCGATCGCCAAAAATAATTTTGTTACCGTAGCATCAAAAGACATTAGTGGTAAGACTATAACCGAATGGCAAGTGCCGTTTCAAGGGTCTTTGTTGGGGCATGGTTGGTTAGATAATGATACCGTGTTTGTGGCTTTGGGTGATTCGGTAGTGGATGCGATCGCCACCAAAGCTAATTCTTCTCTCAACAATAGTGAATCTTTTAAAGCTATGACTGGTTCTTTACAGCAGCCAAACGCTGGCTATTTTTATTTAGATATGGATCGAACCATGTCTGTTGTCAATCGTTTTGCTACACAAAATCAAGTAATTACACCCGAAGCTAGTGCTTTTTTGAATTCAATTCGCGGTATTGGTATGACTGCTAGTAGTCCTGACAAATCTATCAGTCAAATGGAATTATTATTAGCACTCAAACCGAGAAAAAGTTAATTTATCAAGTATAGGGTTGCCCTACTTATGACAGGTAATCGTATCATTAATACTCCTCCTTTAGAAAGTGGCGATCGCTTGACTCGTCAAGAATTCGAGCATCGTTATTACTTAATGCCAGAGAATCTTAAAGCTGAATTAATCGAAGGAGTAGTATACGTGGCTTCGCCAGTACGTACAAATAGTCACGGTAGGCCCCATGCTAAAATTATGGCTTGGCTGGGATTCTATAGTGCGGCGACACCCGGAGTTGACGTACAGGATAACGCTACTGTACGCCTGGATACAGATAATGAACCTCAACCCGATGCTTTATTAAGAATAGAGCCAAGGGTAGGTGGAAATTCTCGCATCAGTGAAGATGATTATATCGAAGGCGTACCAGAGTTAATCGCAGAAATTGCTGGTAGCAGTGCTTCCTATGACATGAATGCCAAACTCAATGCTTATCGTCGTAATGGAGTGCAAGAATATATTGCCTGGCAAATTTACGAGAATAGCTTAGATTGGTTTCGCCTCCAAGAAGGTCGATATGTCTCGTTTGAACCAGATGCAGAAGGTGTAATCCGCAGTCAAATTTTCCCAGGATTATGGCTATTGGTTAATGCCTTGCGAGAGGGAAACTTAGCAGAAGTTTTAGCGGTTCTACAACAGGGTTTACAAACAGCAGGCCATCAAGCTTTTGTGGAACGTCTCCAGTAGCCCGGCATTGCCCACCTTACAATAAAGCCGAACGTCTCAAGTAGCCCGGCAATCCGGGGTGTGGTGGTAATACCAAAACGAAGCCCACTTGTAAACTAGAGTCAGAGACTCTGCTCATCTAGTTACTATGCTCCAGCCTAGTAACGAAAATATGTGGGCTGCTGCCTCAAGCCAGTATTAATTACAAGATAAGAAAATTGTGGTTAATGCATAAAAGTGCTGTAAATAATACAGAGTAAAACCGCGCTCGTTTAAATTTTTTCAGAAGTTATTAAGTGATATTACTGATGACCTAAGTTAGTACGACTAAGCTAACTTGGTACAAACAAATTCAACTGTAACAGTTGAAATGAATGCAATAAGTACTGATTAGGTACAGATTAAATATTCAGTAATACACTTATATCTAAACTGTCTTTTTTGTGGCACTTTTAACAGTTACTTCAGGACAAATACTGAGTTCTCAACAAAAAATAGGTTTAGAACTCATTACTCGTTTGCATGGTGGGCGTGATGTTGTACTAGCAATTGACTTAACAGAGAGCGTAGGAATTAATAATGAAGGACGTATCCGTTTACGCCAAATTGTAGAAGATAGCCTCAAGCCTGGGGATTCAGTTTATGTAGTTCCATTTGCTTCGAATGTATCTTCATTACAAGGTGCATCAAATATATATCCTCTAGGTACTCCAATTCAATTTAGCAGTAAAAGTAAAGAAAATATTGACAAAGTATTACAAAAAATTCCCCTTGCTGCTAATTTAAAGTTACAAAACACAGATATTCAGCGAGCAGAGTTAACTGTTTATCAAGGACTTGCTCAACTCAATCAAAATCGCCTCCAGCAGAATCAACCAATTAAGCCGCAATCTGTAGTTTGGATTACTGATGCTCCGCTTTTGACGAATTCAGGAAACGATTGGATTGAAACGCCTGCAAATAGTCCGTTTCGGTTAAAAAATTCTTCAGAAAGTCAAGAACGTCAGGCGTGGCTTAAAGCATTGCCAACGCATAAAAAAGAGCTATCGATTCAAAATGCTCAATCTAAAGATTACAAACTTGCTGTTGTTGATATAGATCCAACCGTTCAAGAATTTTGCACCATAGCGCCCGGTAACAAGGAGATATGTAAAGTCAATTCTTATTTATTTGGGCAGTTATGGTTGCCTGCTTTCATCTTTTCTATATTATTAGCTTTCGTTCCATTCTTTCTCTGGCATTTTGTTAAACTCCGCCGAAAATGGCGCGTTACTGTCATCTCAGATTTAAACGAAGACGAAAAAGAATGTCGCCCTTTATTGCCAGGAAAAAGTTTTGCTATTGGTGAATCAGATTCTAAATGTATCGATGAAATTGATTGTCCTGGTTCAGAAGTCAGAGCTTATTTAGAACGTCGCGGCAATCAACTTTATTTAGTACCAACTAAATTAGCTCCAGTTGAATGGAATGGTAAGGAAGTTAATAAACCAACTTGCTTAACTGGTCATTCAATTAAGCTGAATTGTCCTGACGAAAGAAGTGGTGATTTTTACATCAGAATCAAAATCAAGAAATAAAGGTAAGTTATGTACAGCCAATCTTCAACTAGCGATCGCCAATATCAAGGAATTAATCGGACTATTTGCATCGGTTTAGGCGGCACAGGTAAAGACGTATTAATGCGAGTCCGTCGTTTAATTGTAGACCGTTATAAAGATTTGAGCAACTTACCAGTTGTTAGCTTTGTTCATATTGATACTGATAGAGAAGCAACTCAAGCAGTTAGTTTGCGTACAGGTAATATTTATCGAGGTGTCGATTTAGGGTTTCAAGACTCAGAAAGAGTCAACGCTACGATGACAAACACACAAGTCTCTGAGTTAGTTCAGGGACTAGAGCAGTGTAACTCTAACCGTCATCAACGCAGTCCTTACGAGCATATTGCTCAGTGGTTCCCACCGCAACTTATACGGAATATTACAGCAATAGATCAGGGAGCAAAAGGCGTTAGACCTGTAGGTAGATTAGCATTTTTTCACAATTATCAAAAAATCAAAAAGGCGATTGAAATTGCTGAACAGCGTACAAGAGGACACGAACAAGAATTACTACGAAATTTTGGTTTAATTGTCGATTCTGGGTTAAATATTGTTGTTGTTGGTTCTCTTTGTGGTGGTACGGGTAGCGGCACATTTCTAGACGTAGCATATAGTCTTAGACACGCTTACCCCGATGTCAAGCAACTTATTGGTTATTTAATCATTAGTCCTGAGCTATATGGCAATACTCCTAATATGTGTGCCAATACTTATGCTGCTTTGAAAGAGCTTGACTATTACTCTAGCCCAGGTACACGGTTTGATGCTTGCTACGACCTGCGATATCTCACAGTTGTAAAAGATAAGCAACCTCCTTTTGACTTTACCTATTTAGTATCTAAGTCTACCGAGCAAGGTAATTACACAATCGATAAACAGCGCAAGCTTTGTAATGTTATAGCTAATAAGATTGCACTGGACTTTTCGAGTGAATTGGCTCCCATCGTCAAAGGAATGAGAGATAATTTTATTCCACACATGATTCAAGAAGACGATCATCCTCGTCCTAACAGCCAACGTTATTTAACATTTGGATTAGCTGCACTTTATTTTCCACGCGATCGCATCTCGCAAATTACGCGATTACGGATTAATTCAAAACTCGTTAGCTTCTGGTTACAAGGCGAAGGACAAAGCCCCGATCCAATAAAATTGCTAGACCAATTTCTGATGGAGTCTCAATGGCAAAATGGAACAGATCAAAAAGATGGTTTTATCAAACGTTTAGAAGCAACACCTTTAGAAGGTGACAAGAATTTCACCAGCTTGATGAACGCTTGGAGAACCAAACAAGAAAATAGTATTTCTGAATGCAAAACTAAAGATGATCGCTCTAGCTTGATGCGACAACTGCAAAGGGAGTTTAAAGAGCAATTCCATAATGTCAAGTATGGAGAAACAGAAAGTAATAGGGGAATTTGGCTGACTAAAATACTCAAATCCCGCATCAATTTAACTTCACAGTTACAGCAAGACATTGATAATTACTTATCTGTTTTACTGATTCCTAGCAATCAATATTTTGCGATCGCTAATGCCCGTAACTGGATAGATGCTCTCATTTCCGAGTTGAATACTTATCAATATGACTTGGAAGAAAAAGTTAAAGAGGCAAATGGTGCCAGAAACATAGAGGAACTGGAGAAGAAATGGACGCAAATCAACCGCACTATTCAAGACATTGAAGAAGAATTTAAGTTACCAGTCTTCAGTAATAAGAATAGTCGCGTACAAGATGAAGCTAGAAAAGCAGCCAAAGATACTGAAGCTGCGATTAAACACAACTTCAATCTAGCTTTAGCACAAGCAGCACTAGAAATAGTTAAAGCTCTACAACAACACATTCAAACACGGGCAAGTCAGTTAACTAACTTGTATCGCTTAGTAGATGAATTAAAGAACAAGTACGAAAAAATTCAAGCTACGCTCAAACAATCTGATTCTGATGAAATGAGCGGCGAGGAAATTTTTTCTGATGAAGATATTGAGATTTGCGCTAATGCTCTATTGCCACAAAACGAATATCGCGCTCAGATTGTACAAACTACTCAGAAAATTTTAGAAACAACCAGTTCAGGGCAATCTTTAGCAGTTCTCCTCAATCAACATTACACGAATCCAGACGATCTCAAACAAGAAATTGATGCAGCAGTAGATCGCTTATTTGGTTCTCGTAGCGCCGATATCGTACAATCGGTGATTAAGCGCTTCAATCAAAAATATCCGCCTTCAGAACGTGCAGTTCGGTTAGGGCAAATTTTGCGCGAAGCTCAACCATTACTACCGCTTAACTTAACTGCTCCACACTTTGATAATAACCCTGCTAAAAAGAGTCAGTTAATCGGTTTT
Organism: Leptolyngbyaceae cyanobacterium; assembly: GCA_036704105.1. Taxonomy (GTDB): domain Bacteria; phylum Cyanobacteriota; class Cyanobacteriia; order Cyanobacteriales; family Chroococcidiopsidaceae; genus Chroococcidiopsis. The sequence continues at coordinate 26,796 of DATNQH010000296.1, forward strand.
AAAGATACTGATGAGCCTGAAGTTAGACAATTCTATACAGTATTAACAGAAAAATTGGCAGTTCCAGATAATGTTCTCAAGCCAACTCAAGCTGAGGATAAAGTTTTAATTGTGACTGAGTGTGCTGCTTTTCCTCTCAGGCTAATTGATGGCTTGCAGCAATTGAGAGATCATTACGATTACCAAAGAAAACATTCAGGTAGTGCTTGGCTACATAATGATCGCCGCGACATCTTTACAGACATCGATCCACCTCCTGTAGAAGTCATGCAGAATTTACAGGATGTTTTCTACCCTTGTCTGGCTTTTGATTTAATTCAACAAAATCAAGCAACGCAGCAACTAGAGTTTCAGTATTTTGATGACTTGCGGGGTGTTTATCTTCCAGCTTCTCTAGATCCATCTTGGAAACAAGCGCTTCAGGAACTGGTGAATAATCCTAACAAGGCGGCTGCTTTAAGAGAATTACTAGATGGAGCGATCGCAATACGGTTCGGTTAACGCCAAAAGCAGATAGACTGAAGGTGATAATTCAAGTGTAGTGAGACTGAATGCAACTTAAAGAATTCTCACTGATATCGCCACAAGTTGAATCAGGTACGGTACTCAAAGCTTTAGAAACGGC
>DATNQH010000297.1:0-11672 GCA_036704105.1 Leptolyngbyaceae cyanobacterium
CTGGCATAAGCTTGACTGATAAATTAGGGAGTAGGGAAAAGGCTGAATTATGAATTATGAATTATGAATTCAGCATTCAGCATTCAGCATTCAGCATTCAGCATTCAGCATTCATTCCCCCCAAGCCCTTTTAATTACAACGAAATTATCAAATAACCCTGCTGGAACTTTGCACCACTGACGGTTCTGCCAGTCAAACTGGGAGGAAGAAGGATATTGCGTCGGCGATCGCCTGCTTCGATTGTAATTTCGCCGCCAGATTGGGTAAGTTTAACTTGCTTCTTATCAAATCCAGGCAGGAACAGGCGCACAAGCCTAGCAGCAACATCAAACTCAAGCGGTTTGGGAACCTGTGGTGTCTGCGTGAAATCGGGTAATGCATCGATCAACGGTTGCCAATCACCAGCGGGGCAAGTAGGAACGGCACTAACGCTTAGGGGAGAAAAATCAGCTGACACTGTTTCTGTCATTGTAGTCTGATTTAGGATCGCCCCAGCAACTGTTAGACCTTCTAGTTGAGCGCTACCCCACAAATAACGGGCAGTAGCAACGCTAGCCGGGTCATCAGTCGTCACTAGGTAGGCAGCAAAGCGTTTGGGGTCAGCCAACGCCGCTTTCCCCTGCTCCAAAATGTTAGTGACTTTACTTGTAGGCTGGGTGAAGTTATCACCCGTAAAACCAACGTTGAATATAGTGCCAATCAGCGGTTGGATAAAAGGCCCAATAGTTTTGGCGATGTCGGAATCTGTAATCAATTTGCCAAATCGGCGACTGTACCAACTGAGACTTTCTGGCATCCCTATCATCCGCAGGGTGGTAGAGTCGCTGCCGCCATCGTAGATAATTACGTCATAATTACCACTGGCATCATACTCGCGGATAGCGTTGAGTACCAAGGCTTTATCCATTCCCGGCAGAACCACCAATTCTTGTCCGTAGACCTCTTTGATGATTGGGGTACGGAGGTATTGCGCTTCTAGTTTTTTCACTTCCTCCCAGTTGCGTTCCAATAAAATTGAGCTTTTCAATTGGACGACTTGGAGGTTGGGAGCGATTTCTTGGGGGTCGGGAGTCAGAGGATTGAGCAACAAACTGATCGCGGGAGTGCTATCATCCGTTGCAAAAAGGACGCGCTTACCCCCAGTTGCCAATCGCTTGGCTGCCGCGATCGCAATTGTTGTGCTTCCTACTCCACCCTTGCCCAAAAATGTCAAAATTTGGGACATTTTTAACTTTCCAGGTTGATGCGAATAAATTCAATGTCTGGTTAAGTTTCCAGCACGGGAGCTATCCCAGACATCGCCCTTATTACATAGCTTTGAGTTCGTCTTCAAAAAACCACGTGGCAAAATTATCTTCAAACTCCACCACTACACCAACACCACTGCCATCAGTCATTTTGAATCCCTTAATCGTGCCGACTTGTCCTAGACGTTTAACGACGGGAGGAGATACTCTGTCTCTAAGACGGTAGATTTTTACTTTTTGTCCGATTTCCATTCCAATTTACGATAAGCTACAAAACCATGAATCAGTGTAACTGAATCAGGGACAAGACAACGACGTGATTGGTCATTTGTCATTTGTCGTTTGTTTACAACTGTTGGCTTTTGAGTGTTGACAATTAACCGCTGGCAAGTAAGAAATTTTGTCATTATTTCTTTGTTCTTTATCCAAGTATCGAGCGCCTACAGCAATAATGGCGCGATCGCGCCATTGTCTACAACTGTTGAGTCTTGACAGTTGTAGCTCTTAACCAATGACAAATGACAAATGACCAATGACAAAAGTTTTTTGTCAGGAATGGTAAATATGTCTCGCATTCATGTTAGATTCCTATACAATTTTTAACTTAGTAGTCGGTTGTTACCAAAGCCATCTTGGAGAGACGCGCTCGACCAAGCGTCAAGATCGAATTGCGATCGCACAGGATTTGGCGAGTGCTAACAGCGATCAAGTGTGTAGGTAGTGGGTGAGGGAACGGAAATTGCTAGGAGCGATGAGAGGAGTTGTCCGTAAAGCTACTCAATTAACACACTGGCTGCCAGGAAGTACCAGGTTGCTAGCGAAATTCGACTTGCTGAGGACACTGGTAAGGCGAGACTTGGAAGCGCGGTACAAGGGATCTGTGTTGGGCAACTTGTGGCCATTGCTAAATCAGATCTCGCAGTTGCTAATTTATACTTATGTGTTTTCGGTTGTGCTTAAAATCAAGCTGAGCTTGAAAACAGGGATGCCAGCTAACGATTTCACATTTGGGCTATGGCTGTTTGCTGGCTTGCTGCCTTGGATTGCCTTTACAAGTGGAATGCTTGGAGCAGCAAGCTCTGTTGTGGCGCAGACAAATTTGGTCAAAAAGGTAGTATTTCCTCTAGCTTTGCTGCCCCTAGTGCCAATTCTTTCAGCGTTTATTGAGAGTTCCTTTGGCTTGATGGTTTTGATTTTGTGGGTGGCAGTGATGTCAAAAACGCTGCACGCTACCTTGGCACTGTTACCCTTAGTTTGGGTGTCGCAGTTATTGTTAACCGCAGGATTGGGGTATTTCGTAGCGGGGTTAACAGTATTTTTGCGCGATATTCCCCAAACCGTAGCGATGATATTAAATCTTTGGTTTTATTTAACGCCAATTGTTTATCCAGCAACGGTGATTCCACCAGCTTGGCGAGTTTGGGTATTTTGGTTAAACCCATTGACAGCGATTTCCGAAGTTTATCGAGATTTAATATTAGTGGGGCACGTGCAACATTGGGGAGAATGGGGAGTTGCTTCCTTCATATCTTTACTGGTATTTTTTGCTGGTTTAACGGTTTATCAGCGGTTGCGTCCAGCATTTGCTGATGTGTTATAAAAATTTACCTCAAGATGCCCATTCAATAGCATTCCCATGAGTGAAATTGCAATTTCCCTGAAAAATGTTTCCAAGTGCTTTAAGCGCTACACTCGTCCAGCAGAACGCTTAAAGGAAATTTTAGTTCCTGGAAAAAGCAGGGTAGATGAATTTTGGGCGCTCAAAGACATCAGTCTTGAAGTTCCAAAGGGAGAAACTCTAGGGGTTGTGGGCAGAAATGGCTCTGGTAAAAGTACGCTGCTGCAAATTCTGGCAGGAACTCTCACCCCAACTACGGGAGAAGTCAGCGTCAAAGGCAGAATTTCGGCGCTGCTGGAACTGGGCAGCGGATTTAATCCTGAATTTACCGGGCAGCAAAATGTTTTCTTTAATGGGCGGTTGTTAGGGCTAAGCCAAAGGGAAATTGAAGAAAAGTTTGACGACATTGCCGCCTTTGCCGATATTGGCGATTTTATCGAACAGCCAGTTAAAACCTACTCTAGCGGAATGTTTGTCCGCTTGGCATTTGCCGTCGCAGTCAACGTAGATCCAGAAATCTTGATTGTCGATGAAGCACTAGCGGTGGGCGACATAGTGTTTCAGCATCGTTGTATGCGACGAATGCGCGACTTGATGGATCGTGGCGTTACAACACTATTTGTTTCTCACGATTCTGGTGCGATTAAAACTTTATGTAACTCCGCTATTATGCTTCATGATGGCGTAATTCATACTGCTGGTTTACCTAATGCTGTCATCATTGAATATATAAAAACAGTAACGGAATTAGAACTAGAAATTACACAAACTGAAGTCGAATCTCACGAGCAACAAAAAGCTGCTATCAACTCTCAAACTGCTGAAGATATAGATAAGCAGCAATCTTCATTACAGGAAAATAAAACCCGCCGGGGAAATCGCAAGGCACTGATTGAAGATGTAAAATTACTCAATTCTTATGGCGAATACTGTGGCGACAGCCCAGTGTTTGGATTTAATGAAGAAGTGACTCTAGCTGTTGAAGTTAAAGTTTATGAGCCGCTGAAAGAGTGTATAGTAGGATTTTTTATTTGTGATAAAAACGGTAATGAAATAATTGGTAGTAACACATTTGAAGAAAACCATCCCATTGGCAAGTTAGAGCCAGGAGAGACAATCACAATTAACTTTCAATTTAGATTGCCGCTTAGACCTACTTCCTATAGTCTTACAGTAGCTGGTGCAGAAAACTACACAGCTATCAGTTTTGACTGGATAGATAACGCGATGGTATTTCAGGTTTTGCCTCCAGACACGGGTAAAAGAATCCACGCTTTAGTAGATCAACCGATGCAGGTTGAGGTGAAAACAGATTTGGCAAAACGCGGCGCAATAAGAGTATCGATCCATGAATAACGATTGGCAAAAAGATTATCCCTCTCATCAGGAGCTGGATGAAAAAGATCTCGATGACAACAGCAGCCTGAAGAAAATGTTGCGCTTGGTAGGAGAAGGAAAGCGAGTAATAGACTTTGGCTGTGCTACTGGTTATTTTTCTCAATTACTGGCTAAAAAAGGATGTAGTGTCACAGGTGTTGAAATCAATCCAGAGGCGGCAAAATTTGCTGAACAATACTGCGAACAGGTAATTGTTGCCGATTTGGATTTTGTCTCTGTAACTGCAATTTTGCCCAAGCAAGCATTTGATGTTGCTGTATTCGGAGACGTTTTAGAACATTTACGCAATCCTTGGAAAGTATTAGAAGAAATTCGACAATTATTAAAACCAGAAGGATATGTAGTTGCTTCCATTCCTAACATTGCTCATGGAGCTATTCGCTTAGCTCTATTGCAAGGAAGATTTGAATACATGGATTTGGGGCTTTTAGATAATACGCATTTAAGGTTTTTTACCCGTAATAGTGTTGAAGAACTATTTGAAGGCTCTGGATATTTTGTCGAGACAATAGAACGCACAAAGTTACCAGTAATTTCAGCTTCTACTTGGGTGCCCCGAATTGATAAAAACACTTTCGATCCCAAAATAATTGAGCAAATTGAACAAGCAGCAGAAGCTGATACGTTTCAATTTGTCGTGAGAGCATTTCCTTCATCTGAAAATGGTAAATATGCAGCACTAAAAGCACATAATTCTCATTTAGTTATGGAGTTGGAGCAAGCCCAATCTCAACTGCATCAAACCCAAACGGCGTGGGAGCAAATTCAAACTCAATTGCACGAAACTCAGGCAGCGTGGGAGCAAGCTCAATCTCAATTACACGAAACTCACGCGGCGTGGGAGCAAACTCAAACCCAATTGCACGAAACTCAGGCAGCGTGGGAGCAAGCTCAATCTCAAGTGCATCAAATCCAGGCAGTACTAGAGCAAACTCAAACCCAATTGCACGAAACTCAAGTAGCCTGGGAGCAAGCTCAATCTCAATTACACGAAACTCAAGTAGCCTGGGAGCAAATCCAATCACATAATCATCGTTTGCAAGCAGAATTGATGCAATGTTTGGAGGAAGTTTCTAAAACACAATTTCAATTACAGGAAAAACAAGCTGAAATAGAACAATTCCAATCTCAACTCCAGCAGGCTCACACGCAGGCGCAGCAAATGCAAGAAACAATTGCTGCGATGCAGTCTAGTAAGTTTTGGAAATTCCGCACATTTTGGTTCAAATTAAAAAAACCTTTGTTAAGAAACAGTTGATATGTTTGTAGATAAGCTGAGGAGCGAAAATCTAGTTAATTTATTATCTTGTCCACAATGTGGGGGGCATCACTTTAATCTTAATCTGGTGCAATTTCAGTGCAATAGTTGCTTAATAAGTTACTCAACTTTTGATAGCCGACATTTGGCAAGCAATCCTCTAGAGCTATCAATTTGTTTTGCTCATATTAATGACATTTTTGATGTCGTAGTTGCATTTAAAAATTTCATTCATATTCGCTTCCTATTAAAAATCAATCTTACATGGTAGAAATACTATCAACTATGGATACCTCTAAATCTTTCCAGGCAATTGAACGAAAAAGAGCATTGGTAATTGAACGCTTACAAGCAGCCAAGCTCTGCCAAGTTATGGGAAAAGAACCTTGGAGTTTAATACATAACTCTGCATATAATCAGTGTGACAATCCGTGTATTAGTGTTATAGTCACCTTGTTCAATTATTCAGAATATATCTATGAATGTCTGGATAGTATTAGTAATTCAGAATTTTCTGACTTACCTGGACAAATTGAAGTACTAGTAGTCGATGATTGTTCAACCGATCGCTCGGCAAGTATGGTTGAAGAATATATGGCTAAATCTAGTCTACCAATCTGCCTGATTAAGAAATCATTTAATACGGGATTAGCTGATGCGAGAAATGTAGGTTTAAAAGTTGCCCGTTCTCCCTATGTATTTATCTTAGATGCTGACAATTGGATTCATCCCAACTGTTTATCTATTCTTTACCACACAATAAACTCTTCCATCTACGCAGGTGTTTATAGTTCGATTAGGCGGGTTAATCATCAAACTAGAGAAGAAGCTGGGTTAATATCTTGTGAGGAATGGAATGTACAAAAATTAGTTGAGTGTCCCTATATAGACGCTATGGCAATGTTGAATAGAGAGATACTCCTGAAAGTGGGTGGCTACTCTACAGAATTAATTGAGTATGGTTGGTTTGGATGGGAAGATTATGATCTTTGGTTGAAATTGGCTCAGGATAAACATTCATGCAAGCTAGTTTCCAAAGTGCTTTGTTCCTACAGGGTGCATCCAACATCAATGATCAACACGACAAATTATTACACCCTGATTATTGCTAAATATTTTAGCAATAAGTTCTCCGACCTAGTTAAAAATTACTGGAAATCAGATAAATTATTTGGATTTGAGCAGAACGAGATATTCTCTCTGCCACAACCAGAAGAAAAACTAGAATACAAACTCGAACGAACAGAAAAACAACTCGAACATACCCAAAATCAACTCGAATCTGCGGAAAAACATTTACAAGAGTTGCAGCAACAGATGGAAAATAATTTACATGAACTGCAACAGGCTTATACTATGATCGCCGCCATACAATCAAGTAAATTCTGGCAAGTAAGAAACAACTGGTTTAAATTCAAAAAGCTTTTGGGTTTGGCTGACGGTACTGAAGTTAAGATTTAGCTTGCTCAGACAGAATCCCGTACAATGATAAAAAAATTATAAATTATAATTCATCATTCATAATTCATAATTTTTCTCTTAATTCCTGACTTTTAATTATAAACAAGCGCGATCGCCAGCAGAAGTCTATGGTTGAAAAAATAGCTTATAAAGTAGCTGCTTACATGACTGCTTATCAAGAACTAGAAGCAGTTGATAGGTGTATTGGAGCCATAGAAAGGCAATCATATCCAATTAAAGAAATATTTATAGTCGATAACTCCAGCAACGACTTAGAGCTTCAGCATAAATACAAAAATGTGACAGTAGATCGCCATCCAGAGAATGTAGGCGTAGCTGGAGGTTTAAACATAGCTATTAGTTGGGCGATAGAAAAAGGTTACGATTTCCTCTGGCTATTCGATCAAGACAGCGAACCGGGTGTTGATGTTCTAGAAAAGTTACTGCTTAAATACCAGGAATTATCTAGTAGAGGGGAAAAATTAGGAATTATTACTCCTCAAATTATTGATATTAATACTCAGCAAGAGTTCCCTGGTTATGTATTCTCTGAATATCAACTCGTGCCTAAGCCAGAGTATTACGACTTAAAAGATTTTTATGATTGTGATGCAGTAATTACATCTGGTTCTTTAGTTAATATCAGTGCAGCTAAATGTGTAGAACTACCAAAAAGCGAGTATTTTTTGGATGCGGTAGACTACTCCTACTGCATGAATTTTAGAAAAGAAGGATACAAAATTATCGTTGTTAAAGATGCAATGATGAAACATCGGATTGGGAAATATTCTAAGGTTAAAGTAAGAAAAAGAAAAGGTGATGGCGAAGAAGTTACAACTTTTATTTGTTCGCCGTCTCGCTATTACTACGCTTGCAGGAACCATACTTATTTCGAGACTCGTGCGGCTGGTAGAAAAATGCTATATCCAGCACTCAAACATAGACTCAAGTTTTCCAAGATGATGATAGAAAGGATTATTAGTTACGAACCAGATTTAGTTGTACCTAAAATCTGGGCTTGTGTAATCGGGACTTTTGATGGGCTGCGTGGTAAACTGGGCAAAACTTGGTAAGGGTGCAGAATAATGTTTTACCTGCTTTATTTTTGGCTGAGCAATTGAAAAAATCAGCTAACTAGAGAATTTATCTAAAACAATCTTTTAGTTGCTAATAAAGTAGCAAGAAAAATTAGTTGCGATCGCTTTATTTGCTTTTTTGAGCTATTCACAAAAGCTTAATTCTTTACACAACCACTAACATCACGCTTCGCAACCAAAACTGTGTATATTTTGTTACTTAGCAAAAAATATTAACTTGAATGTATTTTTTTGAGAATAGTAATAAGATGTGCAAAAATAATTCGGGTAAATTGCTGTTTTTGATTTAGTGTATTTAACTATGATAATACATAATTTTAGAAAATCAGCTTCGGAGATTAGTAACTCCATGCATTTTTCTTATAAAGTTTTAAAATATATAAGTTTTTCTTTAGCGATTTTCCCAGCGTTATTCCTGGGAATACTGGTTTTCATATATGGTGTTAATTCCCCGTATTGGGATCAATGGGTAGTTGGGAACCTCTTTATAAAATTTCACAATCATTCTCTTACTTTTAGCGATCTATTTGATCAGCAGAATGAGAGTAGACTATTTTTTCCTAGGCTTATATTCATTAGTTTGGCATACCTGACGCATTGGGATGTCAGATATGAATTTTGGGTAATATTTTTGCTTGCTTGTATTGTTTCTGTCAATATTTATTGTCTGAGTAACTTAACAGTTAGTGGTAGTACGTTAAAAAAATTACTTCTGGCTGCCATCTCAAATCTACTCATATTTGGCCCCATCCAGTATGAAAACTGGTTATGGGGAATACAAATAGTTGTCTTTTTTCCTATTGTGTGCCTGACAACTTGCATATTAGTAGCCTATTCTGGGCTATCGGCAAGAGCAAAATTTTTGATTTGTATGTGTTTGTCTACAGTCAGCACATATTCTTACGCAAATGGAATACTATGCTGGGTTTTGGTTTTACCTGTGCTTATTTTAAAGTCTCGAAAGGAATTGGCTAAAAACAGATGGTTAGTTTTTATTTGGATAATAGGTTTCGTAATAAATGCTGTAGCTTATTTCTATAATTACCAAAAGCCCTCTTATCATCCCAGCTTTCTAGAAGCCTTAAAACATCCACAACAAGCAATTCATTACTTTCTATCTTTTCTAGGTGGGCCACTAGCATTCGGTAGTGGCATAGAACCTCTAACTGCTGCACCAATTATCGGCTTAGTATTAATATTACTTTTTTCAGCGTCGTCTTTTTATGTATTAAAAAATGCTTCAAGCTCGAACCTATTACTTGTCTTGGCTGGTTGGTTAACAATTGGTTGGTATACAATAATCAGCGACATCATAACTACGCTTGGCCGAGTTGGTTTTGGTGTCGATCAGTCACTGTCTTCAAGGTATATGACTTTTTCAGTATACCTTACAGTTTCATTGATTTATATAGTAACTATTGTTGCGGATCGGCTGAAAAACAAACAGTATTTAGGGGCAGAAATTAAAAAAATAATTGCTCAATTTCCTATTTTTTTGATAGGAATTATTGTGGTTTTACATATACAATCTTCTGGGTTTGGAGTTCACTTAATGAGTGAAAACAGGAGTGATCGCTTGCAAAGAAAGTCTTGCTTATTATTTATGAATGTTTTACCACAAGAGTGTTTGGGAAAAAGGGTTTTTCCTGTACTCCCTGTTTTAAAACAAACTGCTCCCGCTCTGAACAAATTAGGATATCTGCACCCACCCTTATTAAAAACTAATAAAATTAAAGACATTAAGGCAGAGAGTAATTTAAGTGCCAACAATGGATATTTTGATAAGCTAACAAAAGCGAATAACGATTTATATGTTGCTTCTGGATGGGCAGTCTTGCCAGAAAGAAGAGAAACAGCCGACTCGGTTATTCTAACTTATAAAGAAGCTGAAGGCAGTCCTATCATCTTTGCCATAGTTGATACGTTCAATATCGTTAGGCAAGATGTTGCTAAGGCGTTTAAAAAACAATCATACTCTAATTCAGGTTGGGAAAAAAGTTTTGAGCTTAGTAAACTGCCTTCAGGCTCTCTTAAAGTAGAAGCCTGGGCGTTTAATAGTATCACTGGAAAAGCATTTCAACTTAATGGCACTCATGTTATTCAAAATTAAATTAGCATTTCCATAGCTATGGAAATAAAATAAATGGAAAACCTTTTAGTTTCAGAAAAAAACCCTAAAAATTTTGACAAGTCTTCTATTTTACTGATGATTCCAGTTTTTAACGACTGGAAATCCTTAGAAATATTACTAATGCACCTTGATGAAGTTTTGCATGATGAAAAAATTAAAGTTGAAGTTCTTGTAGTAGACGACGGTTCAAATCTTCGTCACCCTAAGCAGTTGATTAGTCAAAAATTTAAAGCTCTTAATAAAGTTGAAATTTTAGAACTGAGGAGGAATTTGGGGCATCAAAGAGCGATCGCTATTGGCTTGGCTTATATTGAAGCAAGAGTAATATGTCAAGCAGTTGTGCTGATGGACGGAGATGGAGAAGATGCACCTACAGATGTAGTTAGGCTGATTAATAAATATAGTAGAGAAGGTGATGAGAAAATAGTTTTTGCTAGAAGAACTCAACGTTCTGAAAGTTTGCTATTTAAGTTTTTTTACAAGCTCTATAAGTGGTTATATAAACTACTTACTGGTCAGCAAATAGGTGTAGGCAATTTCAGTATTATTCCTTATAACATTTTACACCGCCTTGTGGTTGTCTCTGAAATATGGAATCACTATGCTTCAGGAGTTTTGAAAGCGAGGATTCCTCACACAGAAATACCCAGCAAACGTGCTAATCGTTTAGCTGGAAAATCAAAAATGAACTTTGTATCGCTTGTAGCTCATGGATTAAGTGCAATTTCAGTATATGGAGATATAGTTGGCGTAAGATTATTAGTTGCAAGTTGCTTGCTGATATTATTTACAATAATTGCATTGGTAGTAGTTACAACTATTAAACTCACTACAACTTTAGCAATTCCTGGTTGGACATCTTATTTAGTTGGAATATTTTTCGTCATGATAATGCAAGGCGTGATGTTATCGTTATTTTTTATTTTCGTAACTTTGAATGCTAGAAATAATTCTAGCTTTTTGCCAAATCGTGATTACCACTATTTTATTTTGGGATTACAAAAGGTTTTTACTAAAGTATGACAAATTATTCTTATATTGGTTCAGAACTGGAGTTATTTAGCGAAGCTCGAAACTGGAAAGCTTATTATCGACAGTCAATTAAAAAATATTTAGGTGCTGAAGTTTTAGAAGTAGGCGCAGGGATCGGATCAACAACTGAGTTTCTTTGTAGAGGAAATCATCAGCGTTGGCTGTGCTTGGAGCCAGATCCACAATTAGCAAAGACATTAAATTCCTATATTGCTAGTGGTAGTCTACCAAATTGTTGTGAACTAAAGGTGGGCACATTACTAGATTTAAGCCCTAAAGAAAAATTTGATAACATTATTTATATTGATGTTTTAGAGCATATTAAAGATGATAAATTTGAAATTAAAAATGTATATAGTCATCTAAAAGAAGGGGGAATTTTAGTAGTATTGGCTCCAGCACATCAGTGGCTTTTTACTCCCTTTGATG
>DATNQH010000298.1:0-2587 GCA_036704105.1 Leptolyngbyaceae cyanobacterium
TAGGCACATTACTCTAATTTTTGGCTTCAGATGATTCCCGTCACCAAACTTCATGATGGTGGAGCATCCTGCCAACATTTTGAGTAAATTTTTTCATTGACGCTCTTGCGAATTCACCTCAAAATACGACAAGTCAAATGGGAGGAATAATATTTTCTATCTCGTTCTCGCTTAGATAAAAAGCTCCGGCTGTACTCATCGCTTCATCCGCAATTGGGATAAGTTGACTGCCATCTGTAAAAACAACGATTGGTGCAGCTTGCTTCCAATCATATTCGTCTTTTTTTTCAAAATATTGATACGTAATATGAGAGACAACTTTGCCTTGTAGAACATGAGTAGCTATGCTTGCGTAAGCTTGCGTGAGGCTGTTCGAGTTCTGATTTTGTGCCAATTTTTTCATATTTCCCTATTTAAGTTTGAGCTACTCCTTTATACTGACTTCTGCTATTCCAAATTAGGTTTATAAATAATAAAGAAATGGATGAAGAGTTGTCGAGTACCTACGTAAAAAATGTCTGATATTCGATGTAAAATTCACTCCTCTTAGCTTATTGATGATACCCTTGAGCAAGTCTATCAAATGCCAAAACGCCTCTAGAATAATTTCTAAAGGCGTGATGTCTGTTAATTTATAAAGCTAAAAATAGTTATCTTCCGTATATATACAAAGCTTAATTGATGAATTCAGCTTTTGGGTAAATAAAGCATGAATCTGGACTGCGATTCTATGAAAAGAGTGTTAACTGAGTTGATTCACAAAGTAACAGTGTAATTGTTAAGCCTCCTGATAGAAGTAGTTTTGCTCCTGATTTATTCATGCTTTTATCTTGCCTTGTGTATGAGCCTAATGCCCCAGTGCGATCGCGGAAACTGTAGTGTTCAATCTCAATGAAAATGCTGTGTAAGTTTACGCTTGTGCCAGAGGTAAATCGTCAAACTATAATTCATGCACTTCAAGTAGGTAAATACAGAGCGCTGCTACCCGACGACAGCAGCGCTCGTAGTGACGCCGCCAATGGCTGAAACGCCTATGCTTTGGTGCTAGCTCGATAAGTGCCACCAGTTTCACTCCAACTAAATGTTACAGGCGGCACGGGTGCGGCTGTCGATGATTACAGCGGCATTAGCTGGGGTGGTACTAACAGCATAGAAAACTTATCTGGGATGGGAAGGCGCAGAAGTATTAGGCGAAATTCGAGAAAGCTACACCTTGGATTGGTAGGAGTGTTTTGGAGGAATGAGTTTTGAAAGAATGGCACTAGGTGCAGTTTGGCGATCATGCCATTCTCCCTAACCGAATTCGACATTACTCGTGCATTCGTGGTGAACCAAAGCCATGAGTGCTTCCAAACATCACACCAGGCAGAGCGACACCAAGAGCGACGCATTCCAGCCCTTGACAATTTTTCAAATCCTTTACTATTTGGCTAGCCGCTCCGTTTGTTGCGTTAGTTTCCAACCCTGCTCCAAGTTGACCTGCCCCAGAAATGGCTGCAAGTGATACTACTGCTTCAGTGGAATTTTGTTCTTCAGACATTGTTAGTCTCCTTTTAATTGTGTATGTGTTTGAGAAGATTTAGCCTGTTTGCTGTCTTTCATGTTTTTATAGTAGGGATTCAACTTGAGGCAAACATCTAATAAATGTCACTAATCACCCGTGACATTTGTCATAGGACAGCATTCCAGTTTCGATTATCTCTAACGCCTCGCCCAGCAAAATCTGGAGCGGAAACCGAAATTAAGCTCTAGTAGGGATTGAAGGGTACTGGGAACGGAAGAAAAGACTAGGGTAAATACATCGCGCTGCTGTCATCGGGTCTGGCGTGAAGGTAGCGGCTGGTAGTAGTGATGTCGCTATGCCCCAATGTCGCCTGCACCAAATGAATCGGTGCGCCATGCTTTGAGCGAGTGGGAACTTTGGCTCGACCGTGCCGATTGATTTTCATTGTCCCAACTGTAGACCCTGTATCACAGCGTACACCTAATTTAAGCCCCAGCGATACCAGTTTCTACGTCTTGGGATATAAGTTTGTTTAATGAGTGAGATCTTAAATTGAAAAATTAATTCAGATAGAAACTTATGGCAACCGAGCAAGAGCTGAAATCTCTTTTTAATACTTTAGATCGCGATCAAGACGGCAAAGTCTCCATTAATGAGCTTTTTTTAAGTCCTGGCTTAAGTGCAATCATCTCATCAGAAACAAATATTAGTAGCCCCCAGGAGTTACTAGGACGGTATGGTTTAGACGAAGACGGTAGTATTACCTTTGAAGAGTTAAAGGAAGCAGTTGAGAAAGCAAGTAATTTAACCTAGCAGCGTCCCGCGCATCATTATGTCCTAATATCTCCTGGATCACGCGCAAGGGAATACCAGCATTAGACATCATAGTTAGGGCAGTGCGACGTCAGCTGTGAGTGCTGACACCAACAATACCTACTCGAAAGCAAGCATCCCGCAGAATCTTATTAGCTGCCAACCGAGTTAGTGTAGGCGAAACTCCCCCCTGGAAACAATGCTCCTGGCTTGGGTTGATATTCTGCCAGTAGTGCAACCAGACCAGGCTGGATATCAACGACGCGGGTT
>DATNQH010000299.1:0-13759 GCA_036704105.1 Leptolyngbyaceae cyanobacterium
TTATCACTATCTGCATCTCGTTTCAACCCTTTTAAGTATTTAAAATTTTCAATATCTACCTGACAAAAGTAAGTAGTGCGTCGAGTAATTAGTAACTGAAGTTTATCGTTGGAAAAAAGGAGGGCTAAGATTAACTGTAAATATTGCGGTTAATCTTAGCCCTCCTTACTTTTTTCATAAATTCTAAAACTCTAACAAGTTGTTGCCCAGGTCAAATAAGAAACAAGAACATTAAGGCATTTTAGTAAAGTGCGGGCAATATTACAAAAAAATTTTAAGGCTGCGTAGGCGAAAGCCTTGCCCTAGGCATCGCCCTCACCTGCTAGCGTACTAATGCATTGCTATTGCATAGCCTAGAATATTGCTATCACCCCTAGAAGGATTGCTTGTATGAGTCAGCCTCTTACAGAACGGCTACCTTGGATTACATCTGGCTTGGAACTCTTGCCAGATAACGGCAATCGCTATGAAATTATAGATGGGGAATTATTTGTGATAAAAGCACCACATTGGAAGCATCAACTAACTTGTGGCAGAATTTTCTCAGCACTTGATGTTTGCTCACAGTCTACTAAATCAGGATAAGCTGCGATTAATCCAAGGATTATTTTTACCGATACTGATAATGTTATTCCCGATGTAGTTTGGGCTAGTAATGAAAGACTAGCTGTCTTATTAGATAATGCTGGGCATTGAACCGCAACACCAGAGTTAGTAGTAGAGGTGCTATCTCCTGGTACAGAAAATCAGAGGCGAGATCGAGAAGCAAAGCTGAAGCTGTATTCTTCCAGAGGAGTACGGTAATATTAGATTGTCGATTGGCAAAAGCAACAAATTGAAGTTTATCGTTGGGAGCAAGCGGTGCTAAATTTGGTTGCAATTTTGTTTACAAATGATAATTTAATTACTCCTCTATTACCCGGTTTCAATTGTCTTGTAGGATCAATATTTTTTTAGGAACAAGGGAAGAATTTATTATTTATATATATGGACTTTATTACAATTTTAGGATTAGTTGCTGGGGCATTAACTACAATTGCATTCTTACCTCAACTGTTTAAAACCTGGAAATCAAAATCAGCTAAAGACGTTTCTTTAGAAACATTAGCAATTTTTAGCTTTGGTGTTTTATTGTGGCTAATATACGGGATTTATCTGCACGCCTTGCCAATTATTCTGGCTAATTTGTTGACTCTGATTTTCAACCTGATAATTTTAGGACTTAAAATAAAATATAGATAGCTAAAAAATACATAATTCATAATTTATAATTCATAATTCAATAGTATGACTGCATCTGCTTTTGCTGCTGAACGCCTGCTATTTACCCCAGCTACGCCCGATACTGATGCTATACCCACTATCTTTGCTTTTCCCAACGAGTATACTGTGGGAATTACCAGCTTGGGTTATCAAGTGGTGTGGGCAACTTTGGCAATGCGTGCTGATGTCCAAGTTAGTCGCTTATTTACCGATATTCACGAACAACTACCGCGATCGCCACAGTTAGTCGGTTTTTCCTGTTCCTGGGAATTGGATTATGTCAATATTCTCAACTTATTAGAATTTCTAAAAATTCCTATTCGTTCCGCGTCTCGTTCTGACACCGATGCCCTGATATTTGGTGGCGGGCCTGTGCTAACTGCAAACCCCGAACCTTTTGCAGACTTTTTCGACATCATTTTGCTAGGAGATGGGGAAAATTTGCTGGGGAATTTTATTGAAGCATATAAACAAGTTCGCAACGCTGACAGGAAAACCCAGCTACGCCATCTAGCACGAGTACCGGGGGTATATGTTCCCAGCTTGTATGAAGTCACTTATGATCACCCAACAGGCTGTATTAAGTCAATTGAGCCTGTAGCAGCTGACATTCCAGCACAGGTAGAAAAGCAGACTTACCGAGGAAATACTTTATCTGCTTCCACTGTAGTCACCGAGAAAGCAGCTTGGGAAAACATTTACATGGTGGAAGTGGTACGCAGTTGTCCGGAAATGTGCCGTTTCTGCCTTGCTAGTTACCTTACCCTACCTTTTCGCACCGCTAGCTTGGAAGGTTCGCTAATTCCGGCAATTGAGCGGGGATTGGCGGTGACAGATCGAATAGGCTTATTAGGAGCATCTGTAACTCAGCATCCAGAGTTTGAAGCTTTGCTGGATTATTTGAGTAAACCTCAATTCGATCGCGTTCGCTTGAGTATTGCTTCAGTGCGGACAAATACAGTAACAGTGCAATTAGCACAGACTTTGGCGAAACGAGATACGCGATCGCTCACAATTGCAGTAGAAAGCGGTTCGCAAAGATTACGCCAGATCGTTAACAAAAAGCTGGATAATGATGAGATTATCCAAGCGGCGGTAAACGCCAAAGCTGGAGGATTGAGTGGGTTGAAACTTTACGGAATGGCGGGGATTCCGGGAGAGGAACCAGAAGACTTGGAAGAGACAGTCAAGATGATGCGATCGCTGAAAAAAGCTGCACCTGGGTTAAGATTAACATTAGGATGCAGTACCTTTGTCCCCAAAGCGCATACGCCATTTCAGTGGTTTGGAGTCAACCCGCAAGCAGAGAAGCGGTTGCAATTTTTGCAGAAACAACTGAAACCACAAGGAATTGATTTTCGCCCAGAAAGTTATAATTGGTCGGTAATACAAGCTTTGATATCTAGAGGCGATCGGCGCTTATCCCAATTGCTTGAACTAACACGACATTATGGCGATTCTCTGGGGAGCTACCGCCGCGCCTTCAAACAGCTACGGGGACAAATTCCAGAGTTAGATTTTTATGTTTACAGCAATTGGTCAAGCGATCAAGTATTACCTTGGAGTCATCTGCAAGCGCCACTTTCGCAAGCTACATTACTGAAACATTTGGCAGCATCTGAGGCTTTATTCAAATCATCTGATTTAGTAGGAGTAGGTTAAAAATAGAGTGGGGTGGGCATTGCCCACCCTACTCATCGGTTTAAATCAGCTTAGAGATCGTAAATTAAGCACTCTACCGCTTCTGGATGTGCTTCACAGTATGAGTCCAATGTAGTTTTGGGCTTGCTAATATTTTGGCGATGAGATTTTTCTGCTTGTAGCTCTTCGACAATATCCCAAGCTACAGCACAATCGCTAGAGGAGTTACCTTTAGCTTCACAAGCACTACGAGCTTGCTCAACGGCTTCTTGAATTGCTTGCTCCATATTTTTGGCAGATCCTTTATTATTTGTTTCCTGAAAAGCTTCTATGCTGTTAGTTATCAAATCCCTTTTTTAGCCTCAAAGGCTGATACAAAGGGCTGCTATCAGTTCAGAATCTTTATCTTTGATGCTCTTGTTTCTAATCTAGGCATTATTGATTAATGTCTCAGTGGGAACAACCGTAATATTTAGATGCGGTTTTCCGTTTTCAACACATTTTTTGGTAGTTTGCGCTCAGAATAAGCCGAAAGAGCGGATTTTCTCAGGCATTGCCTCATCAATGGTGAAGTAACAGGCAATATTTGTGCATAACCAAATTGCCCTAATTAACTTTTTTGAGCTAAAGCGCTTTGGGATTGATATAGTAGCTACTATTGAAAGACACCAGACGTTTACTACCTAAGACCGCTCTGATGGAGGGTTTAGCCTCCCCTCGGTAGTAACAAAGTGGAGGAAGCGACAAAAACTCCACACCGTCTAGAATCATCAAAACATTGTCTGCACATCTGTCGTCGCTCTTCTTCGACGTGCAACTATAGGTAACAGCGGCACAACACCTATCCAATGCGTTTTTGTTTCAGTTGTCAGAATAACAACTGTTGTCTGTTTTACCTGTCGCCCTCAAGGGGTAATACTAATATTCCGCTCTGAGGAATCCGTTTAATTTTGTAGTCTATCCTCAGACCGATATTGTATAAACAGATAAATTAACTACAGCACTGCTGTGTAAAATCTGTAGTGTTTGATTTTAGCAGCGCGTTATTATGCGATCGCACCTCTTGCTCTGCTGCTGAGTTTAAGTAAGTCACAACATAATCAAACCCTGTCTTGCCCCCAAAGTGACTGCTTCGGTACGGCTTCTGGCGTTGAGCTTGGTGAAGATCGATGAGACATGAAACTTGACTGTATGTTCCGAGATACTCAAGCGGCGTGCGATCGCTTTGTTACCCAATCCCTCAGCTAACATACCCAGAACCTCAATCTCGCGCGGAGTCAACGCCTGTACTAAACTTGCTTCATCTACAGGTTGAGTCACAGAAGATAATACAGGTAGTAGCAAATCGATCGCATCAGGATGCAACACTACTAATCCAGCCGCAGCAGCGAGAACTGCTTGCAAAATCTCTTCTGTTGTTGCCCTTCGTGGCAATACCGCCCTTACACCCAAACGTAGCGCCTCAGTTATGCAATCACCTTGAAAGGTATCACCGAGAAGAACAATTGCTACCTCGGTGAGAGTGCTAAGTGCAACTAATTTCTCTGACACGGGTTCCTCATCTTGCAACCCCAGTTCCATCAACACCACATCCGGCGACTCAGCGGTAATTAAAGTAGCTAGAGTATCTAGATCAGATGCAACACCTACTACTGATAGATCGGGATTGGCGCGGAGAATGCTTTCCAACCCCGCACGTACAATCGAGTCAGTAGCCGCAACCAGCACCCGCATCACGCTGCTGATGCTCCTGATTGTCCGCCGAGTATCTGCACTTGACAACGGGTGCGATCGCCTCCACGCAGGAAATCGAGTTGCAGCGTATCGCCTGGGTTTAGCTGCCAGAGTGCTTGTGCTAAATCTGTAGTCCTTTGGAAAAATTGCCCAGCAGTTCCAATTAATACATCCCCAGTTAGTAATCCTGCTGATGCTGCTAAGCTATTTGGTTGAATT
The DNA here is from genome assembly GCA_036704105.1 of Leptolyngbyaceae cyanobacterium. GTDB lineage: Bacteria > Cyanobacteriota > Cyanobacteriia > Cyanobacteriales > Chroococcidiopsidaceae > Chroococcidiopsis. Next base: position 4,858 of record DATNQH010000299.1, read on the forward strand.
TCCAGAAGCAATAGCCCTAATACACCTCTACCTCTTAGCGGTAAAAGTACAGGCTGGATCGTTACCCCTAGTAATGGTCGTTCACCCTGAAGCAGAAAACGCTCGACTGTATTACTTGGCACAGCTAGAGCTAGTCCACCAGCAATGACAGTGTTGATGCCGATAACTCTTCCTTGGGCATCAGCTAAAGCACCGCCGGAATTACCTGGAGCTAGCCGAATATCTGCCTCTACCCATCTGCGGGGGAAAAGAGCAGTTGCATGAATAATTCCAGTTGTCACAGCACCAACGAAACCAAGCGGATTACCCACCGCTAGCACCAGTTCCCCCACTTTGAGAGCGTCGGAATCGCCAATAGTTGCAGCAGGCAGATCGGTAGCATCAACCTTGAGTGCAGCTAAATCTCGGATTCTGTCGCGTTTGATACATACAGCCTCCAATTCCCGCCCGTCTGATAGCTTAACCTTAGCCCCCATGCCTCTGATTACATGAGCATTAGTGATAATCAAGCCGCCATAGTGCCAGATTACACCAGAACCGCCGCCAAACCTACGGCTTTGCACTTGCACAGTTGAACGGTTTAAGGCCTCTGCAACAGCCACCAATTCCTCATTCAGCGTAGCCATAAAACTCCTTTAATGAGTGAGTAGCAAGTAGCAATAATTACGAATTATTAAGGGGTCTTTCACTCACAGCGATCGCTACTTCAACTCTTGCGCCACCGCGAATCATCTGCACCCTGAATGTTTTGCCTACAGACTCTGGACTTAATACCGCCTGCACGTCTGCTGTATCGCTCACAGGCGTATTATCAAACTCCAGCAGGACATCACCGATCAACACACCAGCGCGATCTGCAGGGCCATTTGGTTCGACGTTGACGACAATCACCCCACCATCACTTGACAAATTTAACGTACTCTTGAGGGTATCGGGAAACACTACAGGCTGCATTCCCAAACCTAGGTAGCCCCGTGCAATGCGTCCTTTTTCCAGTAGCGTCTCAATTACCCGGTTAACCACGTCAACAGGTATAGCTAAAACCATGTTGCGGGGGCCAGAGGTATTGATACCGACTACAGTTCCAGAAGCATCTACTAATGCACCACCAGAAAAGCCGGGGTAAAGAGACAAATCCAGCCGCAAAAAAGAGTCAATCTGCCCGCCGCACCAGTTACGCCCAGCACCGCCTTTGGCACTGACTACACCCCAACTGGCACTCAACCCGCTTTCACCCGGACGCGCTACTGCAAGCACCATATGACCGACTTTGAGCAATTCGGTATCGCCAATTTCAGCAGTGGGTATGTCAACATCTTCTAGTTTGAGTACAGCCAGATCTGTACTAGAATCGCGCCCAACCAGCTTTGCAGCTACTTTTCGAGTATCTGGTAGCGTGACTGTGATTTCCTCATCCCGCCTAACTGTATGATCGGCTGTGACGATGACACCAGAACGCCAGTGAACGCCGCTTGAAGGTATACGATGTCGTGCATTGACAGCGACGACAGCACGACCAGCCTTTTCTACTGCGTCTGCTAAATTCTGCGACAGAGCCAGCAATGTGCTGGGAATCTCGGCTGATGACATTCCATTCCTCCTATCCCGTATGCTTTAATCGTGCCGTTTTGAAGGCATAGGCGACATCAGTGAAATGGGGAGAAAGATACCTAGAAAAATGGCTAGTATTATAGCAATCTCATTTGAGTCATGAAATACTCGTCATTTGTTATTTGTCATTTGTAAAAATGACACTCGTACTATTGACTAAGGACAAGTTAAAGTCAAGTAAATAAAGGCAAAAAAAGCTTTTTTAAGAAATAATACGCTCTATTTAAATAAAGACGGAAGATATTGAGTTAAAAGTAAAATATTTGCCCAAGCTTTACTTAAAAATGTGGGAACTGCTGGCAACAAAATTCTAAAGCTTCTGAAAAGTCGCTGGTTTGTTGGGGATATTTAATAGTAGGTCGATTAATTAAAATTAAAGGAATACCAAGCTCAATTGCAACAGTGCGTTTGATGTCTTCGCCGCCTGGTGTACCAGATGCTTTGGTGACAACTAAGGAAATATTCCATTGTCGCCAGAGTGCTTTTTCTAAGTCAGCAGAAATGGGAGGACGCAGACAAATTAATCTATCCGGAGTGAAACCAGATGATGTGGCTGCTGCAAGCGCGATCGCAGAAGGTAAAATTCTGGCAAACAAAGTTGATCGATCTTGCCAAGGTTGAAACAGATGTAAAGGTCGATAACCAACTGTTAGCAGTACCCGTTGTCCTTCCAAATAGTCGTCAGCTACCAAGGCATCAAAACTATCTAAATTGCACCCCTTTACCTGTACATCGCTAAGCTGCTCTAAAACAGGACGTTCGTAGCGCAGGTAAGGAATTTGTAGCTTTTGCGACAGAGCGATCGCATTCTGGGATATTTCCACAGCATAAGGATGGGAAGCATCCAAAATGGCAACGATTTGCTGCTGCTGCAAAAATTCTTCGATTTGAGACAAAGTGAAACGCCCTACCCACACTTGCAAATTAGGCGCTTGGGGGTAGAGCGTACAGGCAGATTTTGTAGTTACAGAAATTGTACACGGCTTGTTAGCGTCTACGATCGCAAGAGCGAGGTGGGCGCTTTCTTGAGTTCCACCAATTAGCCATATACGACCTTTGAAGGGTGAAGGGCTTTGCCCTTGCCGAAAGCTAGGATAAAGATTCAAGGGTAAGGGTAGAAAGGATTAATTATAAATTATGAATGATGAATTATGAATTTTTTTCAGTTTTCAGCATTCATAATTCATCATTTATCCTTTAAGTGCCTTTCTAAAATTTTGCCGATAGGATTTATTGCCAATCAGCAAAGCAGGCCACAAAAGCGTTAGCAATAGCCGATTGGAAAAACCGCGAGAAAAGTTCGTGCGGTTAAACCCATTCCAGAACTTCCAGACACCGCCGCCATAAACTAAAATTAATAAGAAAGTAAATAAACTACCCATTTTCATCCACCTCGCAAGTAACTAAAAGGATGTAGAATAATTCGGAATTCGTTGCCGAGCCAATCCTGAGAAAACTTCACACTATTGGTGATCCCTCTTAATTCGTAATTATTCTCAAGCACGCTTGTGCTGACTCCAAACGTATTCTTTTATTAAAGGATGCCAAGCTGCAATCGAACATTCCTGCCCGTGTTGCTTGGGGCGTTGGAATGCAATGCCCGCGGTCATAGTCTTTTGAGCTTAGCCTCCATAATTAAGTATAGATTAGCCGACTGAATTGATTGTAACCACAATGCTTTTGATCACATTAGTGTAGTAGTGTGAATGCACCTGCGATGGTTATTTTGAAGACGTGCTGGCCCGGTGCGGCGATCGCGTCTCGGCGGGATGTATCCTGTGGGAGTGCCTTAATTTATGACAGACGTAGGAAACTAGATAAAGATTAGCTTGCAGCGGAAATCTAGGCGACAGAACCACTGATAAGTGGAAACATCTAAGGAGGAATTATGCGCGCAGTACTGATGGCCGGAGGATCTGGAACGCGGCTAAGACCGCTAACCTGCGATTTTCCCAAACCAATGGTGCCGATTTTAAATCGCCCAATTGCAGAACACATAATCAATCTGCTCAAACGGCATCAAATTACAGAAGTGATTGCTACTTTGCACTACTTGCCTGATGTGATGCGCGACTACTTCCAAGATGGCAGTGACTTTGGCGTACAGATGACATATGCTGTCGAGGAAGACCAGCCTTTAGGCACTGCTGGTTGCGTGAAAAATATTGCCGAACTGCTGGATGAGACATTTTTAGTGATTAGCGGCGATAGTATCACAGATTTCGATTTAAGTGCAGCAATTGAATTTCACAAGCAACAAAAATCAAAAGCAACTATAGTTTTAACCCGCGTTCCCAACCCAATTGAGTTTGGCGTAGTAATTACAGATAAGGAACATCGCATTCGTCGGTTCTTAGAAAAACCGAGTTCCAGCGAAATTTTCTCTGACACAGTAAATACTGGCACTTACATTTTGGAGCCAGAAGTACTAGACTATCTACCAGAAAATCAAGAATCTGATTTCTCGAAAGAGTTATTTCCATTACTGTTAGAAAAAGGCGAACCGATATACGGTTACATTGCTTCTGGTTACTGGTGTGATGTCGGTCACTTAGACGCTTATAGAGAAAGCCAGTACGATGGACTGCATCGGAAGGTAAAACTTGATTATGCTTACGAAGAGCAATCCCCTGGTGTTTGGGTAGGTCAAAATACTTTCATCGAACCCAGTGCCAAACTTGAAGCACCGTGTCTGATTGGTAGTAACTGCCGAATTGGGGCAAGAGTGCGAATTGCTGCTGGCACTGTGGTAGGAGACAATGTAACAATTGGTGCCGATGCCAATTTGAAGCGTCCAATTATTTGGAATGGAGCAATTATCGGCGAGGAAGCGCATCTGAGAGCTTGCGCGATCGGTCGCGGTACGCGGGTAGATCGTCGCGCTCATGTATTAGAAGGCGCTGTAGTAGGTTCGCTATCAACTGTAGGGGAAGAATCCCAAATTAGTCCCTCGGTGCGCGTTTGGCCCAGTAAGCAAATTGAATCTGGTGCGATCTTAAATATTAACTTGATTTGGGGTCATACAGCCCAGCGCAATCTCTTTGGTCAGCGCGGGGTGACAGGCTTAGCAAATATTGATATTACACCAGAATTTGCTGTCAAGTTAGGAGCGGCTTACGGTTCGACTTTAAAACCTGGTTCTCAAGTGATAGTTTCCCGCGACCAGCGTAGTATTTCTCGTATGGGGACGCGATCGCTGATTGCTGGTTTGATGTCTGTGGGAGTTAATATTCAGAACTTGGACGCAACAGCGATTCCAATGACACGGGCTGTCGTGTCTACTATGGGAGTAGTTGGGGGTATTCACGTCCGAGTGCATCCAGATCGCCCAGATTACATTTTAATCGAGTTTATCGACCAAAAGGGGATTAATATCTCCAAAGCGCAGGAAAAGAAGATTGAAGGAGCTTATTTTAAAGAAGATCTGCGGCGGGTGCAAATTCATGAAATTGGCAATGTAGTCTATCCCAGTCAAATGGTTGCTACTTACTGCACGGCATTTGAGAAGAATCTGAATGTGGAGGCAATTCGCCACAGTAATTCTAAGGTGGTAATTGACTATACATATGGGGTTTCAGGCGCAGTGCTACCGCAACTGTTGGCTAAATTCGGCTGTGATGCCGTCGTGTTGAATGCCAGTTTGAAACAAAATGCTGTTGCAGCAGCTGAAAAAGAAGCTTTGCTGATGCAACTTGGCCACGTTGTTGAAGCACTGAAAGCAAATTTTGGCGTGCAGGTGTCGGCAAATGGAGAACAGCTGATTTTGGTAGATGAAGCTGGGATTTCGATTCGAGGCGAAATGCTGACAGCCTTGATGGTGAATATGATGTTGACGGCGCATCCTAGAGGTACAGTAGTAGTTCCGGTCAACGTTTCTAGCGCTGTGGAACAAATTGCGCGTCGCCACGATGCCAAGGTGATTCGCACAAAAGCAAATCCGACTGCGTTGATGGAAGAATGCAGAAAATCGTCAAATGTGGTATTGGGAGGAAGTGCAGAAACTGGCTTTATTTTCCCACAACTGCATCCAGGGTTTGATGGAATGTTCTCGATCGCTAAGCTGATTGAGATGTTGACGATTCAAGAGCGATCACTGGCTACTATTCGCACAGAACTACCCCGCGTTTACCACAAATCTTACACCGTGCGCTGTCCTTGGACAGTGAAAGGCGCTCTAATGCGCTATTTGGTGGAAACCCACCCAGCAGAGGATTTGGAGTTGATCGATGGAGTCAAAATTAGCAGAAATCATGACGATAGTTGGATATTGATCTTGCCAGATGCCGGGGAACCAGTGGTACATTTGTTCGCAAACAGTAACGATAGAGAATGGGTAGATGACACCTTGCGGCAATACCGCACCCGCGTTCAAGAGTTCGTCGAACAAGAACAGGGAGTGGAAGCATCTATCGCTTAACCAGTGGTTAGTGGCGACGAAGGAGTGGCGAGAATTATACAAGGATGAAGGATGAAGTAAAAATGTATTCTTTATTCTTTCCCCTTACCCCTTACCCCTAACAGCGAACAAACTACCTAGGAGAAAGTAAATGAATAGCTGTGTTTTAATGGCAGAAATCGTTGAAGCACCCCAACTGCGCTATACCAATAATGATGCCATGCTGGCGTTTGCAGAAATGTGGGTTCAGTTTCCGGGGCTACGGGCAGACGATCCACCAGCCAGTTTACGAGTGGTGGGCTGGGGAAATTTGGCGCAGGAAATTCAACAAAATTATCAAAAAGGCGATCGCGTAATTATTGAAGGTCGCTTAGGTATGAATACTGTGCCGAAGGATGGTTACAAAGAAAAACGGGCTGAATTGACAGTGCAAAAGATTCATTCGCTGGGTGCTAGTGTCAATCTTGATACATCATCAAGCACAACTGCGACTGCTGCACCGTCTCGTACTCCAGAACCAGTGGAGAGAGCAGCCGTTGGAGTGGCTACTCAGCCTGAGCCAGTAAAACCCGTGACTCAACCAAAGTCACCCCTCCCAACTCCCGACACGGATGTGGATGATATTCCGTTTTAGAGGGGTAAGAGGTAAGTGATAGAGACGCGATATATCGCTTCTGTACAGAGGTGAGTAGCGAGTGGTAGAGACGCGATATATCGCTTCTGTACAGAGGCAAGAGGCAAGAGGCAAGAGGATAAGCAAAAATTCTCCTTGTCTTCTTGTCCTTTTTCTAGTTCCTATTCGCACAACATTACTCAAAATTGACCAAACAAATCGGGAGACACTGTTAAGATCCAGTTAATTTTAAGTAGTTAGTGGCAAAGGAAGAATTATAAATTATGAATTATCAATTAAGTTTTCAGCATTCATAATTCTGAATTCAACCTTCCCCAACTCCCAACTCCCAACTCCCAACTCCCGACTCCTATGAGTGAAACTGTCCTTGCCGTTAACAATCTCCAAGTTGAATTTATTACTGATGAGAACAAGATCGTTAAAGCTGTTGACGGCATCTCATTTGAGCTAAAAAAAGGCCAGACGCTGGGAATAGTGGGTGAGTCGGGTTCGGGTAAATCAGTCACATCCTTGGCTGTAATGGGTTTGGTGCCAACTCCTGGTAGAGTGAGTGGGGGCGAAATTTGGCTTCAAGCAGAGAATGACGCACAACCGATAAATTTACGGCAACTACCGCCAGAGTTGATGCAGAAATATCGGGGTAGTCAAATTGCTATGGTTTTCCAAGAACCGATGAGTGCGCTCAATCCAGTGTTTACGATTGGATATCAGCTAACAGAAGCAATTCGATTACATCAAAATGTTTCCGAAGTAGAGGCACGACAAAAAGCGATCGCGCGGTTGCAGGAAGTTAAACTTCTGCCTAGCGATGAAAAGTTGCAGCAGCAATATCTCGAAACATGGAAGCAAAGAGGAATTAAGTCAGCGGCACCAGAGCAAAGATTGGTGCAACAGTGGGTGAAGCAGCAAAAACAAGTCATCCTTGATCGCTATCCTCACCAACTTTCTGGCGGACAGTTGCAGCGAGTGACGATCGCAATGGCAATTAGCTGTAATCCAGCAGTTTTAATTGCAGACGAACCAACTACAGCTTTGGATGTGACGGTACAGGCGACGATTTTAGACTTGCTGCGGGAATTGAGCTTGAGCCGCCAGATGTCCATGATGTTTATCACCCACGACTTGAGTATTCTTGCCGAAGTTGCTGATGCGATCGCTGTGATGTATCGAGGCAAAATTGTCGAGTGTGGTTCTGTCGAACAAATTCTATCCCAACCTCAGCATCCTTACACCAAAGGACTCCTAGCTTGTCGCCCCACTCTTGACAAAAGACCCCAAAAGCTGCTTACAGTTGCTGACTTTATGAGTGTTGAGACAACAGCAACAGGAGAATTGGAAATTAAAGCCAAACAACCTGTTTATCCTCCCTTAGTCAAAGAGGAAGCGATAAGCGATCGCTTGCACCAACTTGAGCAGCAGCAACCGCTGTTATCTGTCAAAAACCTGCAAGTAGGCTTTCCCATTCGTGGGGTACTTGGTACGACCAAACGCTATTTTATGGCAGTCAATGACGTTTCGTTTCAAGTCTTCCCAGGAGAAACCCTCGGACTAGTGGGAGAATCTGGCTGCGGCAAAACTACACTGGGTCGGACATTACTGCGATTAGTTGAACCAATGAGCGGTGAGATTTGCTTTGATGGTGAAGATATCACTACACTCAAATCAAAACAGTTGCAGCGGATACGCCGCAAGATGCAAATTATCTTCCAAAACCCCTTTAGCTCCCTCGACCCCAGGATAAAGATTGGCGACGCTGTGATGGAACCACTATTAATTCATGCAGTGGGCAAGACAAAACGACAACGCCAAGACAAAGCAGCTGACTTGTTGCAGCGAGTGGGAATAGATCCAAGCCGGATGAACCGCTATCCGCATGAATTTTCAGGCGGTCAACGCCAAAGAATTAGTATCGCCCGCGCTCTGGCTCTTTATCCCGACGTTAAGTTCATTATTTGCGACGAATCCGTCTCTTCGTTGGATGTGTCGGTACAAGCGCAGGTGCTGAATCTGTTAAAAGAATTGCAGGCAGAATTTAACCTCACTTATATTTTCATTTCCCACGACTTGAGCGTGGTGAAGTTTATGAGCGATCGCATTTTAGTCATGAATCAAGGTGAAATTGTCGAACAAGGGCCAGCCGAGAAGATTTATCGCCAACCGGAAAATTCATACACGCAAGCGCTGATTGCTTCTATCCCGACTGGGACTGTAGAGTCGATAAAGGCTAGTAGCTAGCAGTGAGGAGATTTTAGATTTTGGAT